>CAZQVD010000040.1:0-15743 GCA_964596665.1 uncultured Dehalococcoidia bacterium | reverse complement strand
GGGGTACAGCACGTGCACGTCGACGCCGAGCTCATCCATGTGGGCCAGCCTGGCGCCGATATCAGCGGCCTCTCTGGCGGCAGTCGGGAACACGTCGTCCTGATTGATGTTCTTGCGCCAAGCGCGTCCTTCGAGGTGCCAAAACTCATGATCCTCGATGCCATCCTTGCGTAGCAGCACGATTGGACGATGCTTTTCGTCCTCTTCCCGCATGTACTCCCACGTGCGTTCTGTCTCTATGACGTGCGTGTCAGAATCGATGACTGCGGTGCGCACTGCGGTGCTCATGCGGCTCCGCCAAAGCGAGTGTTCAATCGCATTTAATCACAGAGAATGTTGGCTGTCAGAAGCCGACCGCCTACAGCCCCAAGATGAGCTCGGCTGGGACCGACTCTCGCGCATGCCCCGGGCGAGATCCACGAGGCCGCGTCCGCCAAAGATGACGACGAACACTGCAACGATGCTGCCGACGATGCCGATGACAATCTCCATCGTTCTGCCTCGACCAACCGGTTTGTGGTGGAGCAGACGGCGTGTACTGTACCCGCGCCGGTACTGCTCGCCAACCGTCACTGTGCGGTATAACCTCGTCTTACTTCGGCCTTGGCCAGCGAGGATACCCATGCAATTCGGACTCTTCTGCGAATGGCCAAACCCCGAGCTCCGCGACTGGAAAACGCTGTTCGAAGAGGGCGTGGAGCAGATCCAGTACTCGGAAGAGATGGGCTTCGACTACTGCCTGCTCGCCGAGCACCACTTCTCCAACTACGGCCAATCGCCCTCGCCGCTGATGCAGGCGCTGTACATAGGGCAGCACACCAAGCGGATCAAGATCGCGACCGCGGTCATCGTGCTCCCTATTTGGGATCCACTGCGCCTCGCCGAGGAGGTGGCGGTCCTCGACAACCTGATCGACGGGCGCTTCATCGTGGGCGTGGGCCGCGGCTACCAGCCCCACGAACTCGCCCGCTTCGGCGTGAAGATCGAGGACTCGCGCACTATGTTCAACGAGACGCTTGAAGTGCTGGTCAAGGCGTGGACGCAGGACGATTCGTTCACCTACGACGGCGAGATCATCAAGGTTCCCAACGAAACCACGGTCTGGCCGAAACCGCTGCAGAAGCCGTACCCGCCAATGTGGGTCGCTGGCACCAGCGTCGACACGATGGTGATGGCCGCTGACTGGGGCATGATGCCGATCACCACAGGCATGATGGGTGAAGGAGGTGTCTCCGCGCACTTGGCATCCCTCGTGCAGGCGACGAAGGAGCGTGGCAAGCCCTACCACGGTCTGGACCTTGGCTTGCAGTCTATGACCCTTATCGCCGACACGGACGAGTTGGCGGCGAGCGACACGGTGTATCCACGCTGGCAGACGCGAGCGGGCCGCGCGCTCAACCGGCTGGACGTGAACAATGGCCGCGTGAACCCGACGCCGTTCGAGGGCGAGCAAGACGACGCCACGCTGATGGACCGCCTCTTCTTCGGGAGCCCTGACACGGTCATCCAGAAGTTCCGCCGCGCTGCGAGCTTCGGGGTCACGCACGTGAGCAACTGGATGATGATGGGCGGCATCCCGCACGAGAAGGTGATGCGGACGATCAAGTACATGGGCGAGGAAGTCATCCCCGCGCTCAAGGACGTACGACCGCCCGACGAGCTCTACGAAGAGCTTGCCAAGCGCGAGCCGATTACGAATGCGGAGATTCAGGCAATCCGCAACCGGGGGCCGGCGCCGTCCGACGTGACGTGATGCGCGGCCGCGTTGCATAGCGGACGTTGGCGTTCCCACCCACCTGCGGGGTGTTTGGCTACGAGGGGGATACCCCCTCGTACTCCCCCGCTAGACGGGCTGCGCAGAGGGCGCAGCCGGGACCGGCCAGGATGCACAGCGTGTCAGGAGGGTGCAAGGAACCTTGGTTTCTCTGCCGTGGACAAGGGCGGCTTTCCGAAAACGTTATGCGTACGGGCGGGTGAGAACAGTCGGGCGGGTCGAGCCTACGCGCTCGAAGCTGGTGACGCGCCGCAGCTTCGCCAGTGCGCTTGCCAGCGGGTACTTGCGATCCGCCTCCACATCGCGGCAGGAGTCGGTGGCTCGTAGGTGTTGCGGTGACGTTGGCCTGAGGCGTTGGCATCTGCGTAGGCGCGCTCGTTGCGATACAGGACCCAGCGAGCAGCAACGCGGTCATGGGCTGGAGCGATCGCATGCGCATGCGATCGAGTGTGCTGCGCCCACCGCGAGCGCACAAACGGAAAGGAACGGAAGGTTCGTTGACCTCACGGGGGGCTAAGCGTATGTTGCTTCGACAGTGCGCGTGCACGTCGATCCGGACCTGCACAGGAGAGCCCTATGACGCAGACCGCGAATCAGTCGGAGCTGAAGAGCTTCAGGTACGAGCGCCCCGCGGTGCTCACCGAGCCCAAGACGCACTTGTTCCTGGTGCGCACCCGCCTCCTCGGCTTCAACGTTCAGGTGATCCGCGACGGCGGTGAGACGAACCTACATGCCCATCCCGGCCAGGACGCCGTGTGGTATGTGCTGGGCGGCCGCGCCAAGTTCTACGACACGCAGGAGCACGTCTTCTGCGACATTGGCGTCAACGAAGCCGTTGCCATCCCGCACGCCGCCCCTTATTGGTTCGAGTCGTCCAGCGACGAGCCGCTCGAGATTATCCGGGCATCGGCCAAGGACCCGACCGCCAACGACGAGCGCATGAACTTCTCAGCGTATGCGACGCGGCAGGTCGGGGTGCAGAAGGAGTCCGAGCTGCTGGACGTGAGCGCGCACGAGGCCGACCCGATGCAGGTGCTGCGCTACGACAGCCCGGAGTTCGATGAGGGCCCCAAGAAGGTGACCAATGTGTGGAGCTCCCCGCTGCTCAAGTTCCACTTCCAGAAGATACGCGATGGTGGCGAGACCAACCTGCACGCGCACACGAACATCGACTCGGCATGGTTCGTCGCGTCCGGTCGAGCGCGCTTCTACGACAAGGACGAGAACGTTTTCGAGCTAGGTAAGCACGAGGGCGTGTCAATCCCGAAAGCGGTCCCCTACTGGTTCGAGTCCGCCAGCGAAGAGCCGCTGGACATCATGCACGTGACCGCTAGCGATCCAAGGATCAAGGCGGAGCGCGTCAATCACGACAACCTGAAGGCCTGGCAGGAAGACATCAACCTGGGTGGCCGGGATGCCACCGCAGCTGAGCGCTAGCAGTGGGGAAGGCGCTCCGGCAAGCCCACTATGAGCGCCCCGGACGCCGTGCGGGGCGCTTTCCATGCCACCCTAGCGTTCGGGATGCCGCGCCTCGATTGGGGATAGAATGGCCAGTAGCGTCATAGGGTAAGCGTAAGTCCAACGCCACCCGCCGGACGTTACACTAGACAGAACCCTGCGATCGCGTGGCACCCGCCGGTGCGAGCGCGTTCGTTGCCGCGGTGGATCTCATGACGTCGAAACGCAACAGGCCGGCTCCATCGGAGCCCGCACCCGATCGAGCCGTGGTCGACCAGTCGGTGGCCGACGTTCGCAAGCGACTGAGCGGCGCAGGGCGCCCTAACATCGCGGCGGAGCTCAAGCGCACGCTCGGCGACGGCATCGATTGCTATGGCATCAAGTCGGCCGACGTCCACCACATCGGCCTGGATCTGGTGCGCAAGCTCCGCACCGGGGGGTTGGCACTCTCGATTGAGATTGGCGACCTACTGTTCAGGAGCGGGAACCTCGAAGAGGGCCTCATCGGCGCGCAGATCGTGGGCGCGTTAGGGCGCCACTTCGGCGGTGGAGATTTTGATCGGTTCGATGCGTGGGTCAACGCGCTCACCAACGTGCAGACCACCGATGCGCTATCGCTGAATTGCATATCGAGGGCCTTGGCGGCCAAGACATCGCTGGCGATGCGGCTCGTCGATTGGGCGAAAGCCCCTAGCCCATGGCGACGCCGGGCCGCGGTCAGCTCGTTCGTTCCGCTGGTGCGAGAGGGGCGCTTCACCACCGACGCGCTCAGCGTGGCCGAGGTCGTGATGAACGACCAGGACGAGGAGGTCCAGCGCGGCGTAGGCAACATGCTGCTCGAAGCGAGCCGCCTGCAGATGGACCGCATCGTAGAATTCCTGACGGCCTGGAAGGGCCGCAGTCCACAGCAGGTCATCCGCGTCGCCTCGGCGAAGCTCCCTCCCGACACGCGGTCCGCCCTCCTCGGCTCGTGAACGCGCAGCGGGCTCCCGTCACGCTTGGGCGGCGTATCTACCGGAGCTTCTTCTTCGCGTTGGTGGTCGGCCTGGCGGGCGCAGGCCTCTCGGTGATCCCAAGTCTGTTCGTCCAGTCCATCTTCATCGCCGAGGCGCAGCGGTGCTTCACCGCGCAGGAAACCGATATCGCGGCCACTGGTGAGATCCAGACGATGTGCGGTGACGAAGTCGACGACGCGCCGACCTGGATGCCACCCGCGCTGGTGCTCGGTGGAGGAGTGTTCGGGCTGATTGGTGGCTTCTGGTACGGCTTCGTCGCGCCGAAGTCAGCACCGCGGCATGCCAGGGATCGAGAGCAAACCTGGTTGCCGTTCTGATGCGCTGCGACTGGGGCGTCGGTCTGCAAGCCCGAACCGCCGTCAAGCGAACAGCCAAACCCGCCCCAGCTCAGCGCGGCTCGGAGAAGCACATTCGCCAGGAATATACCGGTGATGCTGGTGCCGACCTGTATCACGAGCGGATGTCTACCAGCGTTGATGTGATGCCCTGCACCAGGGCCCACCTGAAGACCAGACCCAACTCCCGCGTGCCTGGGGCGGAGGAGCGTCAGTTGATCGGCCTGGGTGTAGAGCGGAGCCGCGTTAAACAGGATGAACAGCCATATCAGTGGGAGCACCACCGCGAACATGGCCCAGAAGACGCTCATCAGTGCTCGGGTCGACCCCTCGCCTGCCGCCGCAATCTCTTCGGGCGTTACGTCGAGCACAGCGAAGGCGGAGGCCGCGATGAAGCCGGCGCCCACGAGCACGACGGACACGATGAGCGTGGCAAGCCGAGCCAGGATAGGCGATCGCTCCATCAGATCGGCCTACAGCATGGGATGCGAGCGGCGGATTCGCCTGAGGCTTGAGACGCGGGCGGGGCGCAAAGTCCGGGCAACTCGCCGCCGCAAATTCATAGTAAGAGCTTGGGAATCCTGCTATTTTCCTTCGGAGAAACTCCTGCCCACTCTTATGCTGCTCTCGTGAATCGGATGATGCCCACGAAGCCTCGACCGCGCCGAACCGTACCGCTCTTCGCATTGCTGGTGCTCGTGCTGCCGCTCGCACTCGGCTGCGGCCTTTTCGACGACCCAGGATTCATTGCCTACAGCGTGGGCGAAGTGGGTTCTCGGGACATCCTCGTGGCACGGCCCGACGGCACCGAGCGCACAGTGGTTGCGGGTTCCTTCTCCGACGACTTCAATCCCGTGTGGTCGCCGGATCGCACCCGGGTGGCGTTCCTGTCGGACCGGGGTGGGAACATCGACGTCTACATCTCGCCCGCCGACGGGTCAAGCGTGATGCAGGTGACCAAGACGGGCGTGGACGAATCGCAGCCGACCTGGTCGCCGGGCGGCGACCGTATGGCATACCTCTCCGCCGACGAGAATGGCAGCCCCCACATCTTCTGGGTCTCGCTGGACGATCTGATCCCCAACGGGCTGGTTTTCCGCAGCGACGGGGAGATCGACCCGGCGTGGTCGCCCGACGGGAAGTTCATCGCCTTCTCGAAGGTCTCCAACGAGCCAGGACCGGATGGTGGGCTTCTGCCTGTGGGGCTATTCCTCCGCAACCCGAACGGCGTGAACGAATTCCAGCTATCGCAGTCGCCCGATTCGGCACCCGCCTGGTCACCGAATGGCAAGATGCTCGCTTTCGTGTCGACCAAGGACGATGACCCCTCGGATGATGTGATCGACTCCGAGATCTACGTGGTCACGGTGGGGCCGGACGGCCCGGTGGGTCAGCCCCGGCGAGTGACCGACAACCCGGCGCGGGACTTCGCGCCTCAGTGGTCCCCGAACGGCAAGCGAATCGTGTTCATCTCCGACCGCAACGGCGGGCGGGACATATTCACCGTCAACGAAGAGGGTGAAGAGCTTGACTCGCTCACGCGGAACGACGTGGAAGAGATAGCGGTGAGCTGGGGTCCGGACGGCCGCATCGTCTTCGAGTCGCAGCCCACCGGGAAGTCCGACCTGTTCGTCATGGACGTCAACGGCAACCAACAGCTGCTCTCCGGTGGCGAGCTCCCTAGCTCGCAGCCCGATTGGTAGACAGGCTCGCTCGGCGCGGCTAGCCGGCCGCCTCCCATCCGGCTTCGCGCGCGATCTCTTCCAGGTCGCCCTCCGAATCGATCACCGCCACGCGATCCACGAACTCCGCGAGGCTACCGGAGTCCGCACGCACGGCCCGAAGCTGCGCTTCTATGGGGCTCACCGACGCTGGATTGTCCGCATAGGTTCCGTGAAAAGCGAACCAAGCGGTGTTGAGCTTGCGTATGGGGTACCCTGCGGCTACGAACGCCAGGCGCCGCCCTTGTAGGTAGGCCTCGGCGTCGGCCACCGCGCCGCTTGCCAGCAGCTCATCGAGCCGTGTGCGCGTGCGGCGCATCTCACGGGTATAGCCGAACACGCCGGGGTCCGATGCGGCCTCGGGTGGCGGTTTCGGCGGCGTCCAGGGCCTGCGCTCGAACACCTCACCCGTCAGCTTCGTGAGCGCTAGGTCCCCAATCTCCTCGCCGGCTATGTTGGCCAACGTCTCGTTCACGCTTTGCAGCTCACCACCGGCGAACCATGCCCGGCCGAGCGGGCGGAAGATGAGCCAATGGTGGAGCCACTCGTGGCCGACCAGCTCGAGCGTGCGGTGTAGGGACGCCAACGGCCGCACCTGCGCGGGATACGTCGCGATGCCCCCGACCCGAACCACCAGCGCGGAGACGTCGTCCGCTGCCTCGACGCGCTCCTCGATCGCGATCTGCTCGAGCGCAGCGACGTCCGGCTCCAGCAGTAGGTCGGCCAGCCGCCGCACCTCGCCTCGCGGCGAGCGCACGAGCACCAATGCGTTGTCGGTGAACGTGAAATCCACGGGCGGCCACCGTAGCGGTCCTGCATGATCGATGATGCCCGTCTGACTGAGGACGTCGGTGACGGCTGCTTCGATGGCCTCCTCCACCACGGGCGCAAGCTCGGCGCGCTGGGATTCGAGCTTGGCAAGCTCTCGTTGTGCGACCCGAGCGCGCGGCAACGCTCCGCCCTCCGCGGCGAGTGCCCGTATCAGCGCCTCCTGGCTCTCCCTCACGTCGCCACTCGAGTCGAAGAACACGGTGATCGCGGCCTCTCGTTCCGAGGCAGAGGCTGAGCGGCGCAGTGCGATGTTCACGGCCTGCCGGAGCCACTTGTCCATGAAGTGGGATATCTCCCAACGGACCAGATCCTGCTCGAAGCCGCCTGCCGCCTGCCGTACGCTGGGGACGCCGTCCCCCCGGCCGACGCTGACGAGCAGAAGCACCGCCGCCAGGAGCGTCAGGAAACCGAGGCCGGCGCTGTGTCTAACCTGAGCCATCCACTCTCACTACGCTGGGGATGGCCACTCAGCGTTGCGCGCATGTGACGCACTCACTAGAATGGCCCCCGCGGAGCGCTCAACCAGGGGAGGTTGCCAGCTTTGGACCAGTTCACGACCAACAAAATCCGCAACGTTGTGCTCCTTTCCCACTCCGGGGCCGGTAAGACGTCGTTGGCGGAGGCCATGCTCTTCGCCACGAAGGCCATCAACCGAGTGGGCCGCGTCGAGGACAGCAATACCGTTTCCGACTACGACCCTGAGGAGCACAAACGCCAGACCAGCCTTCAGTTGGCCGTTCTCCCATGTGTGTGGAAGGGCACCAAGATTAACGTCGTCGACACCCCAGGGTACGCTGATTTTATCGGTGAGACGATATCGGCGCTCAAAGCCGTCGATGCCGCGGTGGTCGTCGTCTCGGCGCCCGCAGGCGTGGAGGTGGGCGTGGAGATGTTGTGGGAGCGCGTGCGCGCGCTGAACCTGCCCACGCTGGTGTTCGTGAACAAGATGGACCGCGAGCACGCGGACTACGACGAGACGATGGCGCAGATACGCACCAAGCTTGGCACCCGCTGCGCCGCGATCAACCTGCCGATTGGTGCCGAAAGCTCCTTCACGGGCGTTGCCGACCTGCTGGCCGGCACGGATCAGCCCGGGGCCGACGCCGCGCTCGATCACCTGGCGGAGGCCGTCGCTGATACCGACGACGAGCTGATGCTGAAATTCTTGGACGAAGGAGCCCTCTCGTCCAAGGAGGTCGCCGGAGGTCTCCGCGCGGGCGTGCACTCCGGGGTGGTGGTCCCGGTGCTCGCCGGGTCCGCGACCACGGCCGGTGGGGTGGAGCAGCTGCTCGACGCCATCGTCGATTATCTACCGGCCCCCAACGAGGTAGCCGCACCCACCGCCTCCAAGGGCGGCAGCGACGTGGAGCTCAAGGCGGATCCCGCGGGGCCACTCGCTGCACTCATCTTCAAGACGTCCGCCGACGCTTTCGTCGGGAAGCTCTCCTTCTTCCGCGTGTTTAGCGGCACGATCAGCTCGAACAGCGAGGTGTGGGACTCGACGACGTCCGAGTCGGAGCGTGTCGCCCAGACGTTCGTGCCCGTCGGCAAGAACCAGGAGAACGTCCCACAGCTCGTTGCTGGGGACATAGGCAGCGTGGCCAAGCTAGCGCACGCGGTCACCGGTGACACCCTGACCACCAAGGCCGAAGGGCTGCACCTCCCCCCGATGCAATTCCCACCCGCGGTGTTCCGAGTCGCGGTACACCCCAAGAGCAAAGCTGACTTCGAGAAGCTTTCCTCTTCGCTTGCCCGCCTGGTCGAAGAGGATCCATCCCTCCGGCTGACGCGGGAGCCCGAGACCGCCGAGCTGGTCATGACCGGCATGGGCGATACGCACGTGGACGTCATGGCCGAGCGGGCGAAGCGCAAGTTCGGCGTAGAGCTGGACCTTGCGGCGCCGCGCATCGCCTATCGGGAGACGATCTCCAAGACGGCGAACGTGGAGTATCGCCACAAAAAGCAGACCGGTGGCCACGGGCAGTATGGCCACGTGGTGCTTCGAGTGGAGCCGTCGGAGCGCGGGGGCGGGAACTCTTTCAAGAGCGAAGTCGTGGGAGGCAACGTCCCGCGCGAGTACATCCCCGCAGTCGAGAAGGGCGTCCAGAAGACGATCGTGGACGGCGCGCTGGCTGGATTCCCGATCGTGGACGTGCACGTGGTGCTGACGGACGGCAGCTCGCACTCGGTGGACTCGTCCGGTCAGAGCTTCGAGATCGCTGGCGGCATGGCGATGAAGAAAGGGATCGTGGAGGCCTCACCGACACTGTTGGAACCCATCATGCGGGTGCGGATAACCGTGCCGGACAGCGCGGCGGGTGGCGTGGTGGGCGACCTGAACACTCGTCGGGCTCAGATCGCTGGCATGTCTCCAGAAGGGGGTATCGCCACGATCGAGGCTCAGCTCCCCCAATCGGAGGCCCAGCAATATGCGACTACCGTGCGTGCGCTGACCCAGGGTCGCGGCACGCTCACCATGGAATTCGACCATTACGGTGAGGTGCCCGCGCATCTGGTCACCAAGATCGTCGAAGATCTCACCCAGGAGCCCGCCAAGTCGTAGCAGGCTCGTGCACCGCACTCCGAAGGGGCCTGAACGCTTCCGTCCTCCGGGCGGTTGTGCACGCTGACTTCGGAGACCTATCACCGATCGTCTCGGCATTCATGGAGTTTGTGTATGAAGGGGATCGTTCTCGCTGCCGGTGACGGAGGCCGACTGCGGCCGCTCTCCGACACACGGCCGAAGGTGCTGCTGCCCCTGTTGGGCAAGCCGTTGATTGCGTACCCGGTGGATTCACTCGCTTGGGCCGGTATCACCGAAATCGGTGTGGTGGTCGGGTATCGGGCGCCTCAGCTTGAGGAGGCGTTGCCGATGATCGCTCCCGCCGGTATCCAGCTTACAGTGATCCACAATCCCGATTTCGAAGGCGGGAATGCGCTCTCCGTCAAGGCGGCGGCCGAGTTCGTGGGAGACGACTATTTCGTGCTGTGCATGGGAGACCACGTCATCGACCGCACGTTCGTCTCGCGCGTCACGGGCGGAGACGAGTCGGAGGTAGTCCTTGCAATCGATTCGGAAGCGTCATTGGATAGCCAGTTGAACGATGCTACCCGCGTGCAGGTGAATCCCGATGGACGATTGATCAGGATCGGGAAGGGTCTGCGTCAATGGGACGCGGTCGACACGGGGGTGTTTCGCTTCGCTCCAAGCGTCTTCGAGAAGATCGACGTATTGCACCGGACACACGGTCATGAACTAGAGCTCAACATCGTGATGCAGGCGCTGGCATTTGAGGACCCTGGCGTGTCCACCCGTGACGTCGAAGGTCTCTTTTGGAGCGATGTGGATACGGTCGAGGACTACCGCACCGTCGGGGATCACCTGGAGGATGCCTATGGCATCGGTGTATGACGGCCTCGTCTCACACCACGTCAATCGCCGCTTCTCCAGGCCGATCACCAGAGCGCTCAGCCACACCGCCGTCATGCCGGACTAGGTATCGCTGCTGAGCCTGGCCGCCGCCGGAGTCGCTTTCGCCATGTTCGCGTCCGGCCAGCCGGTGGCCGGCAAACTACTGGTGCAGGCGGGCTCCATCGTCGACGGAGTAGACGGCGACCGGGCGCGTCTCACAGGGAAGGGATCTCCGTTCGGAGCTTTCCTGGACGCCGTGTTCGACCGGTACGCCGCCGGCTCTGCCATCCTGGGCCTAACCCTGTGGACCGCGACGTTGTACGACGGCGCGTCGGTGTGTGATCGGTTTCGCGGCGTTGTTAGGCACGTGCACGGTGACCTACACGCGGGTGAGGATCGACGAGTCGAGGAGCACCATGTTCGATCAGGGGCTGACCCCACTGGCCTCCGGTGACGTACGCCCGATTCCTGGTCATGCTGGGGAGCATCGCCGGTCTTGGTTTGGCGACGTTCCTAACCATTGGCGTGCTGACGAACGCAGTGGTGCTGGTGCGCCTCGCGTCGGCGCTGGCCGAGAGCGGGTAGAGCCTGAAGAATGCCCCGCCGTTAGACGGGGCATTCTTCTATTTTGGCGATCTGTGGGCGGTCACTTGCCGGTGCGTGACCAGAGGGTGTGGTAGGGGCCTTGGCCCCGGATCAACGACATCATGGACCGCCGCTCCCATTGGCGGAGCTCCTCCAGCGCCTCCACGCCCCGAGCGTCCATCTCCTCGAACCCCGAGTCAGCCATGCGCGTGACGAGCACGCGCCACACACCGGATTCGGCGAGGCTCCCAACGGATCCGGGCCAGGGGATGACGGCGAGTGAACGGGAACGCTCCAGGTGAGGGCGTGCCTTGTTCACGTGGCGAAGGCGTCGTTCACCCGAGCCCAGCGGAGGCGATACGGCTATCCGCGGAGGGTCGTCCGGCGCGGAGCGGCTATCGTACACGAGGCACTGGTTGATGAGCGGCAGGATGATGCAGATGACCTCTGCCGCCTCCGCGTTCTCAAGCGCCTCTGCCATCTCATGGTCGAACTCCGGCTCACTCATTGCTCCGCACCTCCCAGCTCGCTCAGTCTAACAGTTCGTGGAGTTGTTCTACGAACGCGGGGAGCACCTTTTCCCAGTCCCCGGTGACACCGAAGCGAGCCTCCTTGAAGATGTTCGCTCCGGGGTCCTTATTGATCGCTACGATCGTTTTCGCGTTGCTACACCCGGCCATGTGCTGGCTAGCGCCCGAGATGCCGACTGCGATGTAGAGGTCCGGGGTCACCGTTTTGCCGGTGAGCCCAACCTGGTAGCTGGAAGGCACCCAGCCTGCGTCGCACGCCGCGCGGGACGCGCCGACGGCGCCACCCAGCAGCGTTGCAAGGACGTCGAGCTGCTTGAACGGCTCGGGGCCACCCAGGCCGCGCCCGCCGCTGACGATGACTTTTGCGTCCTCGAGCCGCAGCCCCTCCGACGCCTGCTCGACGCGCTCGATTGGGCGGGTCTTCAGCACGCCGTCCAGGGCGACCTCCACTGGGATGACCTGTCCGGTGCGTGCGGCGTCCGGCTCCAGTGGGTCCGTTGTCTTCGCACGTACCGTGGCTACGGCAGGGGAACCGAGGCAGGCGATGGTGGCCCGGGCGTTGCCGCCGTAGGTGGGCCTGGTCGCCAGCAGCCGCTCCTGGTCGTCGACGGCGAGGGCCGTGCAGTCCTGAGCGAGCGCCGTGCCGAGACGGAAAGCGAGCCGAGGCAGGACGTCTCGGCTCACCAGCGTCTTCGTGCCGATGACGGATCGAGGACCCGCCTGCGCCACGGTCGCGTGAGCGGCGGCGACGAGCAGGTCGGAGGGGGCATCCTCGAATACGGGAGAGTCGACGGTGTACACGAGGTCGGCACCATGCGCGATCGCCGTCTGCGCCGCGTGCGCAAGGGCGCTGCCGGTGAGCAGCACGCCCACGGGCTCGCCCGGGAGCGAGGCCGCCAGGCCGCGAGCCGTCGCGATCGCTTCCAGCGTCGAGGTGGCCGGGGCGCCGCCCGCCAGCTCGCCGATCACCAAAATGCCGTTACCAGCCATGGCTACAGCACCCGTGCTTCACGAAGCCTCAGCGCGAGCTGGCGGCCCGCGTCCTCGTCGTCCTCACCCACGATCATCTCCGTCTCCACGTTGCTGTGCGGCTTGGCCAGCTCCACCAGCTCGAAGGCAGGCGTCAGCAGGGCGGCGTCCAGACCCAGGTCGGATGCCGTCCAGATCGTCGGCTGCACGCGGCGAGCCGCCATGATGCCGCGCATGTTGGGGTAACGGGGCGTGCCGAGCTCGTTGGACACGCTCACCACGGCGGGCAGGTCGGCTTCCACGACCTCGTGCCCTTCGGGCAGCACCCGCTCGGCGCGCAACATGGCGTCGTTTACCTCGACCTTCTTTGCCACGGTCGCGACGGGCCAACCGAGTGTCTCCGCGATGCCCAAGGGGACCTGGGCGTTGTCCCAGTCGCTTGCCTGCCTGCCCGCGAGCAGGAGATCGACGTCGCCGAGTTTGCGGATCGCCGCGGTCAGCGCCGCAACGGCGACCGTCGGGTCTATGGAGTTCTCGAACATGGGATCCTCCAGCAGGATCAGATCGTCCGCGCCCATGGCTAACGGCTTCTTCACCACGTCGAGAGCGAAGTCGGTGCCGAGCGAGAGGATGGTGATGTGGGCGTCTGCGGTCTGCTCCTTGACGCGAAGCGCGGCCTCGACTGCCTGCTCGTCGAATCCGTTCACCACTGGCGACATGTTCGGAGGAACGACGACGCGACTGCCGTCGACCTGGAATGCGGATAGGGGGGTTTCCGGGTCCACGACCTGTTTGGCCAACACGACTATATGTAGGGGCATAGGGGGGAGCCTGCTCTCGGCAAATCAGCTCGCGACGCCTAGGGACGCGGACGAGTTTGAGAAGAAAAGCACAATCCGGATGGTAGCAAAGTGCGCATGCGCTAACAAGACAACCGAGGCGACCGTGCGGGTCTTGGCCGGTCGCCGAGATCGGGACAAACGGTGCTCTAATCGAGCGCGCTTAAGTGCTAGAATCGCTCGCACTCAGACGGCACGAGGCCCCCTTGCTGCCGATCAGCTTGACCCTTCGTAATTTCCTCTCCTACCGGGACGCTGCGCCAACGCTGCGGCTCGAGGACGTCCACGTGGCCTGCCTCTGCGGTTCGAATGGCCACGGCAAGTCGGCGCTGCTCGATGCCATCACCTGGACGCTGTGGGGCAGGGCGCGCGGGCAGCGCCAGGAGCAGCTGCTGCACCACGGCCAGGAAGAGATGTTCGTCGAGCTCGAGTTCGACGTGCGCGGCGAGCGCTACAAAGCCGTGCGTCGCTACTCCAAAGCGCGCCGTAGCGCCCAGAGCTCGCTCGAGCTCAGCGTGGCTACGGGTGCGGAGTACCGTCCCATCACTGGCGACACGATTGGCGCGACGCAGGCGTACATCACCAGACTCATAGCCATGGACTACGACACGTTCGTGAACAGCGCGTTCTTGGTCCAAGGGCGAGCGGACCTGTTCACCATGTCGACTCCCGCCCAGCGCAAGGAGGTGCTCTCCCACGTGTTGGGACTTGGGCTGTACGATCGTCTCGAGGAGCGCGCGAAGCTGCACGGTCGGGAGGTGCAGGGTCAGCTGTCCGCGTCCGAGCATACGGTCTTCCGTCTGAAGGAGCGCGTCGGCAACGGCGACGCCGTACGGGCGGAGGTGGCGCTCGCGGACGAGGGGCTCCAGGCGGCCCAAGCCTCCGTCGCCTCGCTCGCCGTGCGCCTCGATCTGCTGCGGAGACAGGTGTCGCAGCTCGAGCAACGACGGGCCGAAGGTCTAGAGCTCGACGCGCGGTCGGTGCGAGCTGTGCAGCGCAGGTCCGAGGCGGAACGGGACAACGCCGATCTCGAGCGTCGGATCGGCGAGTGGCGGAAGGCGATCGAACGCGAGACGGAGATCGACGAGGGCTTTGCCGCGCTAGGCCGCGCTCGTGAGCACTTGCGTGCGCTGAACACGGCCGCGCAGAAGCTCAGCGCGCTTCAGGCGGAGCTGCTGCCGCTCCAGCAGCGGATCATCGAGGCCAGGGCAGGGTTGGAACTCGACGCCTCCGTGCTTAGGCACCGGATCGAGAGCGAGCTCCAGCCCCGCATCGACGAGGGCGCCGGCATCGATGAGCGGATCGCCGGGAGCGAAAAAGCGCTTGCGGCCCTCGAGGTGGAAGCCATCCGGGCCGCCCAGGCGGCCGAGCGGCATCAGGAGCTCGTGCTCGAGGTGCACGGGCTCACCCAGCAGACGGCGGCACTCGAAGAGCAGGGCAAGGAAACGGCGGCGAAGCTTGCACTGCTCGACCATGACCACGAAGAGGGACAGGCCTGCCCCCTGTGTGGCACGCTGCTGGAGCCCGACGCCCGCGAGCGGATCAGGACCGCGTACGACGCAGAGATCGAAGCTCAGCGGTCCCGCTACCGAGAGACCTCCGCCAGATCCAAGGAGGTAGGTGAGCGGGCTGCGCAGGCCGCTCTGGTGACGGAGGGTACCGTTCAGCGGCTGGATGCGGAGCGGCGCCGGCTGGAAGCGGAGCGGGGTCAGCTCGCGGCGCTCCAAGGCGGTGCGTCCGAAGCTGCGACGCGCATGAAACAGGCCTGTGCGGAGCTCGCGGGGGCCTCGGAGCGCCTGGAACGCGGAGAGTACGCCCAGGAGGAGCAGGTGGAGGCTCAGCGTCTGCGGAGTCAGATCGGCGAGCTCGCCTTCGATTCGCATGCGGCCAACGCCGCGGAGCTATCGGCCCGCGAGCTGGAGCATTGGGATACCGACCACCAGGGCCTGGCCCAAGCGAAGACGAGGCTCCCCGAGGACGAGGCGGCGCAGGAGCGCACGCACGGCAGGGTGCGCGAGGCGATCGAGGAGCTAGGGCGCATCGAGTCCAAGCGCACGCAGATCGCCGCACAACTCACGGAGCTTCCTGGGTACCGGGAGCAGCTGGCGGTGGTGGATCGGGAGCATGCGCAGGCCCAGCGGCAGCGCGACGAGCTTCAAGAGCGGCGCGGCGGACTCGCCCCCCAGCTTGAGGAGAGAGCAGCCGCGGAGATCGAGCTGGCGGCCGCGGAAGCACCCCGCGGCACCATGGCGCACGATGCCGCGGTGTACGGA
>CAZQVD010000039.1:0-15787 GCA_964596665.1 uncultured Dehalococcoidia bacterium | reverse complement strand
GCGGCGGCAACGCAGGCGGCCGCGCGGCCCGGCACGACGGCGTGCTGTCACCCGAGCCGCCGGGAGCCGGCGCAGGCTCGGGCACCTACGCCTATCCCAACGACGAAGGGACCGTCGGCGTGGTGGCCCGCGGCAAGGACGGCATGGACCCGATCCGTTGCGTGCTCACGTTCACCACGCCGCCGCTGAAGGCCGAAGTCGAGGTCACCGGGCCGATCGTGCTGGAGCTATACGCATCCTCCGACCAGACTGACACCGATTTCATCGTGCGGCTCGCCGATCAGTCGCCACAGGCCGAGCAGGATCGCACCGCGGGCATGCAGCCGGCGTCGGTGAACGTAACGAAGGGATGGTTGAAGGCCTCCCACCGGGAGAAGGACGAGGCCAGGAGCACGGCTCACCGGCCGTTCCACACCCACGCGAACCCGCAGCCACTCACCCCGGGCGAGGTGTACAAGTTTGAGATCGAGGTGCACCCGGCATCCTACGTGTTCAAGGCCGGGCATCGCATCCGGCTTGAAGTGGTGAACGGGGACTCCACGTTCACGGACGGGAACTTCTCGCACCTGTATCTCTGGTACAAACAGGGCTCGGACACGATCCACCATGATGCCGCGTATCCGTCGCGCATCCTGCTGCCGGTGGTGCCCCGCCCCTAGCCTACGGCGTTGAGGACGGCGAGCACCTCATCTCCGTAGTGGTCGGCGCGCGAGTGGCCGACGCCCCACACCTGCGACAGCGCCTCCGGACCCACGGGACGCAGCGCAGCGATCTCGCGGAGCGTCCGGTTGGAGAAGATTACGTAGGCTGGCACGCCGTCCCGCTTGGCGCGGCCGAGCCGCCACTCGGCGAGCCGCGCGTATAGGCCCTGGTCAACCTCGGCCAATGGGCGATCGGACAGTGCCGGCTTGCGGCGTGCCACGCGCTCGGGACGCCGAGTGGTGCTGGGGTGGGCCTCCTCCCAATCGCGGATGACCCGCAGCACCTCCTCACCGAACCAGCGCGCCTTGACCGGGCCGACCCCCCACGTCTCCAACAGCTCTTCCCCGTCGTGCGGCCGGTACGCGGCCAGCTCGCGAACCGTACGCGGGTCCATGATCTCCGATAGCTCACGGCGGTACTGGGTGCCAAGCTGTTCACGGAGATCCATGAGCTCCTCGCAGAGCGTCGCAATGGGGTCGATCACAGCGGAGCCACCCTCGCCGAGACAGTTGTCGCAGGCCCAGCAACAGTCCTCCGGTCGCTCCCCGAAGTAACTGAGGATCGACGCGTGGCGGCAAAGGCCAGATTCCGCATAGCCGACCATGCGGCTGAGCCGCTCCTCGGCGTAGCGGCAATGCGCAAGGATGAACTCAACGTCGATCGGAGCGTCGGGGTTGTGCGAGGTGAGGCGCCCGGCCTGGTCGATCAAGCCGGAGTGCCGTAGCGCCGTCGTCACGATCGCATAGCCGTCCTGGTCGGCAAACGACTCGTCCCGGCGCAGCGGCACACCGTCGTTGTTCTCGCTCCAGGCCACCAGCTCGTGCCACATCTGCCGGGTGTCCTCGGCACTGGGATGGGCCTTGTCGATGAAGAATTGCTGCGACCCTTCGTCACGCCGGTCGAAGAGCAACGTGCACTCCGCCAGATCGCCGTCGCGGCCTGCACGGCCCGCCTCCTGGTAGTACGACTCGACGCGACCCGGCATGTTCAGGTGTACCACGAACCGGATGTCGGCCTTGTCCACGCCGAGCCCGAAGGCGTTTGTGGCCACGATCACGCGCACCTGGTCCAGCGCGAACCGGCGCTGCGTGTCCCTGCGAACATCCGTCGTCATGCCCGCGTGATAGGCGGCAACCGCGATCCCCGCGGCCTGGAGCATCCCGGCGGTCTCCTCGACCAACTTCCTCGTCCTCGCATACACGATGCCCGCCTGATTTGAGCGAGCCTTCACGTACCGGCGCAGCCACTCCGCGGCGTTCCGGGGGCCGCCCGGGTCGACGACGCTGAGCTTGAGGTTCGGACGAGCCACCGACGTGACGACGCGCCGACCTTCTTCGATGCCTAGGTGCGTGGCGATATCGCGCTGCACGGCCGGGTCCGCCGTCGCGGTGAGCGCCAAGGTCAACGGCAAGCCCAGCCGCTCGCGCACCGACCCGAGCGTCAAGTAGTCGGGCCTGAAGTCGTGGCCCCACTCGGAGATGCAGTGGGCCTCGTCGATGGCAAGCAGACGCACACCTGCCCCGCGGAGGCCGTCGACGAACCGGGCGTTGGTGAACCGCTCCGGTGCCACGTAGAGCAGCTTGAGCCGCCCCTCGAGGAAATCCACGTAGGCCCTATTCTGGGCGGCCCGGTCAAGGCTGGAGTTGATGAAGCCTGCGGACACGCCGGCGGCGGCCAGCGACTCCACCTGGTCCTGCATGAGCGCGATCAGCGGCGACACGACCAGCACTCGCCCTTCGGCCAGCGCCGGAAGCACGTAGCACATGCTCTTTCCGCCGCCCGTGGGCATGACCACGAGCACGTCGCCGCGGGCGAGTTCGCTTAGCACTCGCTCCTGGCCGTCCCGGAAGTCCGGATAGCCGAAGTGCTCGCGAAGAAGCGTAGCGTAGCGGACAATCGGAGATTCGACGGACCTTGCGATGGCAGAGACCTGCAGAGCGAATTGCGAGCGCGGCCATGCTAGGCACTGCGGAGCCCGCCAGCCAAGGGGCGCATGTCGCAACAACGTGGCGAATCGACGCAGGTCTATGCAGGCGGCGGGGTTGGGGGTTCGCCGGGACCCTCGCGGCGGTCCCGCTCGCGCTGTTCTTCGACGGATGTCGCTGGCTTCACGTCGCCGTTGCGCGATGACCGATAGTTTCGCGCCGGCTCGCGGAGCCGCTCGCTCATCTCCTCCAGGGCAGCGACCACCTTGGCGAATATCGTGCCCTCGTCATACCGGCCTTCGGCATCCTGCTCACCAGCGGGAACGCCGGTCAGCAGTTCCAGGCCCTGCTCGATCGTCTCGGCCGCGAAGACGTGGAAGCGGCCTGCTTCGATCGCGTCCACGACATCTTGGCGCAGCACGAGGTGCCGCACGTTCGTGGCGGGGATCACCACACCCTGCTCACCGGTGAGCCCCTTGGCATTGCACACGTCGTAGAAGCCCTCGATCTTGCGCGTCGCTCCGCCGATCGCCTGGACGCGACCCCGCTGGTCGACTGACCCGGTCACGGCGAGGCCCTGGCGGATCGGCACGCCAGACAGGCTCGACAACACGGCATACAGCTCGGTGCTCGATGCACTATCCCCATCAATCGCCTCGTAGGTCTGCTCGAAGGCGATGCTGGCGCGCACGGGCATGGTCGCTTCTGAGCCGAACTTGCCCATGAGGTACCCGATCAAGATCTGAAATCCCTTGCTGTGGATGCGCCCGCTCATCTGGCTGGATTGCTCCACGTTAGAGAACTCTCCGCGGCCCAGTGCCACGCTGGCCGACAGGCGGGAGGGTCGGCCGAAGGAATAGTCGCCCATGTCGATGACGGCGAGGCCGTTGATCTGGCCCACGACCTCGCCGTCGACCTCCATACGGATCGTGCCTTCGTCGTAGAGCCCCTGGAGCGACTCCTCGACCAGGTTCGACCGATGCCGGCGCTCGCTGACCGCCCGAGCCACATCGTCGCCCCTAACCAGGCCGTGGCCCGACTCGTGAGCCCAGTAGTTGGCCTCGGTGATCAGGTTGGCTATCTCCGCCAAGCCCGCCGTGAGCTTGTGCTGGTCTTCGACGATGCGTGAGGAGTGCTCCACCAGCCGGGCGACCGCTGCGGCATCGAAGTGCAGCAATCCCTCCTCCTGCACCCGGTTCACGACGAAGCGCGCGTAGGCCTTCACATTCTCCAGCGTGAGCTCCATCTCGTAGCCGAAGTCGGCCTTGACCTTGAACAGCTTGGGATAGTCCTCATCATGCAGCAGCAGCAGCCGAGCCAGATTCGGGTTCCCCACCAGGATGACCTTCAGGCGTAGGGATATGGCCTCCGGCTCCAGCCCTGAGGTGCTGACCATCGAGAGTTGCTCGCCGATGCTTTCGATCCGCACCTGGCGGTTCTTGAGCGACTGCTTCAGCGTCTGCCACACGAGTGGGTTGGCAAGCAGGTCGTTCGCCTGGAGCACCAGGAATCCGCCGTTGGCTCGATGGATGCTACCCGCATGCACCATGGTGAAATCCGCGGTGACCATGCCTTGGCGCACGTTGTGCTCGACGCGTCCGAACACGTTGTAGTACGAGGGATTTTGCTCGAAAACCACCGGCGCGCCTGTCGTCCGCGAATTGTCCACGAACACGTTGACTCTGTACCGCGTGCGGTCGCCCTGGGGCGACGGGCCCCCCACAATCATCTCCTGCAGCAACGGCGGCCCGCTCTGGTTTGCCTCGCTGAGAAACATCTGAAGATTCTCCACTAGGTCCTCGCGGACCTCCTCCAGATACTCGACGGTCGCCGCGTGCTCGGCGTACGTTTCCCGCAGCTCGGCGAAGAGCGCCTGCATCACGAAATCGGCGACCTCGCTGCTCACGCGGTGCCGGACGCTGGTGGCCTCACGCTCTAGGGCCCGCAGCTCCGTCATACGATGGGCGATGAACCCCTGCAACTCCTGCTGTCGCCGCTGCAAACCCTCGGTCTCCTCCCTGGCGAGGTTGCCTATCTGGTCCGGCGTGAGCGGCTCGCCGTCCGCGCCGAGCGGTGCCGCAACGATGCCCGCGTCCGTCAGGTTCAGCCCGATCCCATGCTTGCGCGCCTCCTCCGCCATCTCTTTGGCCAACTCGCGGTGGCGCTGCTGCACGTCGCTCAGCGCGGCCTCCACCTTCTGCTGGTAGTCGCTGCTCTCGAACGCCCGCGGCAAGCGGCTAGCCACCTCATGGACCAGCTCGCCCATGTCTCGCCCGAGCTGGCGTCCCATGCCATGCGGCAACCGGAGCGCGCGCGGTTTCAACGGGTCTTGGAAGTTGTAGACGTACACCCAGTCATCGGGCACGTCCCTGCCGGCCGCCGTATTCCGGAGGT
The DNA here is from genome assembly GCA_964596665.1 of uncultured Dehalococcoidia bacterium. GTDB lineage: Bacteria > Chloroflexota > Dehalococcoidia > Lucifugimonadales > Australimonadaceae > CAZQVD01. The sequence continues at coordinate 10,766 of CAZQVD010000039.1, read as the reverse complement.
AGCCCGCGAGCGTCGTATTGCGTCCGCTTCCGGGAGCTCCTGCAACGTAGATGTTGAATCCTGGCGCTTCCACGCCCAAGCCGAACTCGAGCGCACGCAGCGCACGGTCCTGGCCGATGGTCCCTTCCAGGGACGCAACCTCTTGAGTGCTAGTGAAGCCGAGGGACCGCTCGTCAACGCGCGTGGTTAGGCGTTCGAGCGGCACGCGCAGTCGCTCCCGGATGTCCGCTGAGCCGTCGAATGTCATGGGCCCAACGATACATCATGGCCTGCACCCACACACCGGGCGATACCCCTGGGTGCTCGGCTAGAATGAGCGCTATGGAACTCGAACCCGGTATCCACCAGATGGCCATCGGCCGCGAGCCGTTCAAGGGATTCCCACCACCGAACGCTTTCCTGGTTCAGGGGACGGACGCCTCGGTCCTGATCGACGCGGGTTACGACAACCCAGGCGACCACGCAGCCCGCATGCGGTTCATCGAGGATGCGGGTGGGCCTCCACTGAGTGAGCTGGTGATCACGCACCGGCACGCCGACCACGGCGGCGGAGCCATGGCGATCCACCGCGCCACCGGCGTGCCCATGGCATGCCATGCCTTGGAGCGCGAGGTGATCGAGACGGAGCGCTTCGGCGGAGAGCAAGACATCGCGCGCGAGCTGCAGGGCGGCGAGCGCACCGATCTGGGTGGGCTGACCATCGAGATCGTGTTCGCCCCCGGGCACACCCACGGCTGTCTAGCGGTCTACGTGCCGGAGCGCGGAGCATTGTTCACCACGGACACGGTCATGCAAATATCCACCACGGCGATCAGGGCGGAGCACGGCAGCCTCGCCAGATACGGCGAAACGCTGCTCAAGTTCCAGGAGATCGGCGCCAGGGTGCTGTACCCCGGCCACGGTGGGCCCGCCTACGACCCAGCAGCGCGGCTGCGATTGCTGATCCACCACCGCGAGCGCCGCGAGCAGGAGCTGTTGGAGGCGCTGGCCGCGGGAGCGTCCACCCCGCGCGAACTTCGCGAGAAGATCTACGTCGGACTCCCCGAGGTGCGCCAGGACATCGCGGAGCGCCAGGTAGTGACCGGGCTGGCCAAGCTCATGGAGGAGGGACATGCGAAGCAGGACGGCGACCACTACACGCTCATTTAAGCATGTAGTCCTGTAATCCTATCTGGTACATCAGCTCCTCTCTCGACCACGCCACCGCAGCCCCAACCGCCATCGCCGCGACCGCTCCGCCCAATAGCAGCGCCCCCCGCCCGGCATCAAGACCACCCCTCGGGTAAGCACTTGACCCAGCACGGGAGACTTCTCCGCAAACACCTAGGACACCGACGTCACGCGTCCGCTAAGAGCGCCCGGCACAAGCGCGCCCTCGGATGGAGGGCAGCCGGCGCAGTGTACCTTCGTCGTGTCGTGCCCGAGGCCGTTGTGTCGTGCCCAAGGCCCACGATATCCTTGGCGCAGTCTATGGCCCACCCCAGGCTCGCTCGAAGAAGGAGTCCCTGTTCCCATGCCCTCCGTTCCCATGGCAAAGGTCTTTCCCGTGTCCACCGAGGTCAACAGCGACGGCCTGCTCGTGATCGGAGGCTGCGACGTCCGCAGCCTCACGGCCGAGTTCGGTACGCCGCTCTACGTCTACGACGCGGCGACGCTCCGGGCGCAGGCGGGCGGGTTCGCGTCAGCCTTCGGCGCGCTCTACCCCAACAGCAAGGTGTTGTACGCGTGCAAGGCCTTCATTAACGTTGGGCTCGCGAAGATGCTCTCGGCGCAGGGCACGGGGTTCGACATCGTGTCCGGCGGCGAGCTCGCGATCCTGAAGGCGGCTGGCGTGCCGCCCGACGACGTATATTTTCACGGCAACAACAAGACGCCCCAGGAGCTGCGCGAGGCGGTGGATTGGGGCATCGGTCAGGTGGTCGTCGACAGCTTCTTCGAGCTGGAGGAGCTGGACCGGATCGCGGGCGATGCTGGCCACCTCCAGCCCGTACTCGTCCGCGTCTCCCCTAGCATCGATCCGCACACACACCGGCTCACCACGACCGGCGTGCTGGACAGCAAGTTCGGCTTCCCCATCGAGACGGGCCAGGCGCAAGAACCCGTGCGGACCGCCGCCCGCGCCCAGAACCGGGGCCTGCGCGGCCTGCCTTTCCCCCTGGGCTCGCCCATCTTCGAACTGGAGCCCTACTCCGAAGCGGTGGAGTGCGTCATCTCCTTCGCTTCGGAGATGCGGGAGGAGGGCCTGGAGCTGCACCAGTTCAGCCCCGGTGGCGGGTACGCCATCGCCTACACCGAGGAGGACGATCCGCCACCGCCTTCGGCATATGCCAAGGCGATCGTGGACGCGCTGCGCCAAGGATGCGCCGAGCACGGCATGGAGGAGCCCGAGTTGCTGATCGAGCCCGGCCGGGCCATCACGGGTCCCGCGGGCGTCGCCGTCTACACTGTTGGTGCGATCAAGGACGTCCCGGGGGTACGCACCTACGTGTCCGTCGACGGTGGCATGGGCGACAACATACGCCCGGCACTCTACGGATCGGTCTACGTGGCTGTGGCGGCGGACCGCGCCGCCGACTCGCCCACTTTGACGGTGACGATATCGGGCAAGTACTGCGAGTCGGGCGACGTGCTCGTGCGCGACGCCAAGCTTGCGCCGGTTTCGGCCGGCGATCTGATCGCGATACCCGCGTCCGGGGCCTACGCACCGTCGATGGCGAGCGCATACAACGCCAACGGCAGACCCGCCATCGTCATGGTGGACACGGGCGAAGCGAAGCTGATCCGCCGTCGCGAGTCCTACACCGATCTGATGGCCCAGGACGTCGTCTGAGCAGGGTCCGCACGGGAGCGCCATCCTTGTTGCAGGTTCACGGCCATGCCGGTGCAGTGCGGATGCTGGAGTCGGCGCTCCGCGGGGACCGGCTGCACCACGCCTACCTTTTCGCGGGCCCCGCCCACGTGGGCAAGACAACGCTCGCCATGCAGGTGGCACAGGCCGTCAACTGCTTGGGCCCCGGCGAGCCTCCCTGCGGCGAGTGCCAAGGCTGTCTGCGGGTCGTCTCCGGTGCCCATACCGACGTTTCAATCCTCGGTGTGGACCCAGAGGCGACCGAGGGACCGCGCACGCTGATCGGCATCGATGCCGTGCGTGACGTGATCGCATCCGCACACCTCCGCCCCTACGAGGGCCGCACCCGCGTCTACCTGATCCAAGGGGCCGAGCGCCTGTCGCAAGAGGCGGCCAACGCCCTCCTGAAGGTGCTCGAGGAGCCGCCGCCCGATGTGCTCATGCTGCTGCTCACCGAAGACGAAGAGCGTGTCCTGCCGACGGTCCGCTCTCGCTGCCAGACGATCCAGCTCAGCCCGATGCCCGTCGGAGAGGTCGCGACCCTCCTGCATGAGGAGCGTAGCGTCCCCGAGGATCAGGCCATCGCCATCGCGCGTCTCTCCCACGGTTGCCTGGGGTGGGCCATCGAAGCGGTGGATGACGCCGCGGTGCTCGCCGCGGTCCATCAGCGCCTCGAACGTATCGCCGATGCGGTCGACGGTGGTCTCGAAGCGCGTTTCGCCTACGCCGACGAGCTGGCGCGCCGGTTCCAGCGTGATCGAGCCGCCGGACGCGAAGAGTTGTTCCAGTGGCTCAGGTGGGTGCGCGACATGCTCTTGGTGCAGCAAGAGCAGGGCACCGAGATCACGAACCTCGCCTGGCGCGAAACGATCGAGCGCCAATCCAGGGCCACGTCCCCGGCACAGACGGTCGGCTGGCTGAGGCTGATCGGCGATACGCTCGAGGCCCTGGAGCGCAACGCCAATCCGCGGCTGGCCCTGGAGGTGCTCATGCTCGGGGCGCCGTCGATGGGCCGCGCGCCGGCCTGAGCCGCTCACAAAGCATCCATGGCTGCTGAGCCCCTGACCACATGATTGTCACGGCACGCCCCCACACTGTATCTGAGTAGAGACCGATGGCGAGAAGAAGGGCTCCATGACGACCACCACACGTGCACAGCGCGTGATCGGAGTGCGGTCCCGCAACACAGATGCGATCCTCTACTTCGACCCAGGCGACCTGGAGTTTCCGGTCGGAGACAAGGTGGTCGTGGACGCCGCGGTTGGGCCGGATCTCGGCACCGTCGCGCTCGAGCAGCATGGCCCCGACCACTTCTCGCGTACCGCCGAGTTCGCCATGAGATGTCGAGCGCGTGGAGCAGGACGGGGGCCGGGGTCCTAGGCGCTAGCCATCGCTCTTCGCGGCGCAGCCCAGGGCAAGTACACGTTCCACTCGTCGGGCAGCTTGCGGTGCATCAGGTGGTAATACGGGTTCGCCTTGGGGGCGGCCGGCTCGCGCAGCAGCTTCATGCCCGCCTCCTTGGGCGTTCGTCCCGCCTTGCGGTGATTGCACGGCACGCAGGCCGCCACCACGTTCTCCCATGTATGGGCCCCGCGACGTACTCGCGGCATCACGTGGTCCAGCGTGAGCTCTCGCGCCTGCCTGCCGCAGTATTGGCAAACGAACGAATCGCGCCAGAACACCTCCCGGCGGGAGAGGCGGCGGGTGAATAGCGGGCGCTTCACCATGTGCAGCAGCCGGATCACCGCCGGCACCTGGAACGACTCCGTCGCCGCCCGCAGCTCGTAGTCTCCGAACTCCAAGATCTGCGCCTTCTCGCGCAGCAGCAGGACGAACGCGCGCCGTGGCCCACACACGTTCAGGGGCTCGTAGTTCTGATTCAGGACCAGTACAGGGCTATCCACGACCGAATCATAGGGCGCGCAAATCCCGCCGCGCAAGCATCGTGAGCGGTGGAACCATCCTTGCCCTAGGTTTGAGCTGCTAGGACCCCGCGTCCTTCGCGGCATCCACCGCGCCTTGAGGGCGTCCTCCGCCACCTGCAGAGAGTCTCATGCGTCCTGGACCGATCGACCGTGTCTTGGATCGAATCGATGCCTTACGTCAGAGAGTCCTTCAGCTCGAACAGCTTGTCGATCTGATCGAACTCGTCGGGCAAGAAGCCTCTGACGAACCCTAGGTTGTTGGACAGCGGCTCGGCCAGCAACGAATCGACCACGGCCTGCTTCAGCGTGTCAGATGGCAGGATCCCCATGGCAGATATGATCGCCGTCGCCGCGAAGGCTCCCGTGATCACGCCGACGGCGAGGCCCGCAAGGCTATCCACCCAGCCGAGCAAGAGCACCGACATCACGGTCTTCAGGATGCGTGCGGCGATCCATCCCACAGTCATGACCACCAAGAAGATGGCGGCGAAAGCGACCAGCTGCTGGACCGCCTCGCTATCGCCTACGGCTACGAACGGCGCCAGGTCCTTGTACATGCGTCCCGCCAGCACGGCACCCACGATGAAACCAGCCAGCGTAAATACCCAGCGGATGACGCCGTTGCGCCACCCCATGAAGCCGAGTCCGACCACCAAGACGAGGGTGACGATGTCTACCCAGTTCATGCCCACCCTCCGACACTAGCCGTCATTTTTTGCGACGGGTACAAACCAATATACCGGCGTCAATCGTAGTCATCAATGAGGAAAACGCGCGGCTACGCCACACGTCAGGGGCGTGTCCGGTACCGCCTAGGCGGGGTTAGATTGCATACAGAGGATCTGCCTTCGTGATCAGGCGAGACTCGTCGCGGATCGCTGCTCGAATGTACTTGGGCAACGAGAGACTGCCGACGTGCGCGATGCCATCGTAGTACCACAGCGGGACCGTGAGTCGGGAGTCGACGCGCCGGTCAATCTCAGCCGGGTCCATCGCCCCGACGTCCGGCGCCTCGTCGGCCCCAGCCGCGATGAACCCCCACGTCGTGCCGAAGCTGGGTATGTACGCCCGGCTGCCCCACACATGGTCGAAGACGCTGGCCATGGTGCGATGGATAGCAGTGAACGTCTCCGTTACGTTGATGGGCCCTGCCGGTCCCGCCTGCGTCACCATGAGCCCCCCGGGAGCGAGGCGCGAGCGCACGAGACGGTAGAACTCTTCGGTGTACAGAAGATAGGCCGGGCCGCCCTCTAGCGGATCGGCCACGTCGATGATGATCACGTCGAACGGCTCGGCCCCCTTCTCTAGATACGCCAATGCGTCCTCATGGAGGAGCGTAAGCCTCGGGTCATCCAACGAGCCCTGGTGATGGTTGGGTAGGTGCTCTCTGCACAGGGCGACCACCTGATCGTCGAGATCCACCATGACCGCCTCGGTCACCGAGCGGTGGCGCAGCACCTCGCGCGCCGTGGCCCCTTCCCCTCCACCGGCGATGAAAACGCGGCGCGGGCCGGCGTGTGCGACCATGACGTGCTGAACGAGGGCCTCGTGGTATACCCACTCGTCCGATTCGGAGGACTGCGTCTTGCCGTCGAGGATGAGGGTGCGGCCGAACGGGCTGGTCTCCAGCACCTGCACGCGCTGGAAACGGGAGTGGCCGTCGTAGATGACGCGGCGCACGCCTGATCCCTGCACCAGCTCAGGCGCGATGTATTCCAGATACCAGATCGTCTGGGTGGAAAGCGCGTCCATGCCGGCGCGCTAGGGACCGGAGACGGAGGGGACGAGATTGAGGATGCCGCGCGTCACCTCGGTGAACTCCGGGGCGTGCGCCTCGAGCCGCTCGACGATCAGGCGCGCTGCATCGTTCGGCTCAAAGCCTTCGCCGCAGGTAAATATATCCACGGCGGCATAGCCGAACTCGGGCCAGGTATGGATGCAGAGGTGCGACTCAGCGATGGCCACCACCCCCGTCACGCCCTGGGGGCTGAACTGGTGGAATATCTCGCCAATCACGGTCGCTCCGGTCTCCTCGGCTGCGCCAAGCATCGTTTGGCGGAGCAGGTCCAGATCGTTGAGCTTGTCGCGGTTACAGTCCCGCAACTCGAGCAGTAAATGTCGGCCCAGTGCTTCCAATCAAGCAGCCCTCCTAGTGGAAAGTACCGGCTTGGGAAAGTACCGGTCAATGAGGAAAATCGCGCCCGAAAGGCGAGTCTATCAGCCCCGTCCGAGCGGCGGCAAGTTTGGCCGTGCGCAGGATTGCTCCCCGGTTGACCGGACACGCCAGGCGCACCTAGCATTAGCGCACGAGAGCATCATGGACGACTACCTCAGGCAATACGGATTCATCTTCATCCTCGCGCTCGTCGCCGTCGTGGTGCCGGCAAGCGTGCTGACCATCTCGTACCTTGGCACGAAGATCTACGCTCGGCCCCGGCGGCCCAACCCCATCAAGTACGACATCTACGAATGTGGGATGGAAACGATCGGAACAGGACGATGGGAGCGGTTCAACGTCCGCTACTACCGCTTCGCCCTGCTTTTCTTGCTGTTCGATGTTGAGGTGGTGTTCCTCTTTCCCTGGGCCACACAGGTCGGCGTGCTCGGCTGGGGAGCATTCGGCGCTGTGCTCTTCTTTCTCGCGGTGATGGTCGCCGGGTGGATTTACGAGTGGAAGCGCGGCGGCATGGAGTGGGACGAGAGCATCCCGCGGCCGGTCGCCGAAACCGCCTCGGTCGAGCTGGAGCCCGCCGCTGCCTAGCGCGCTAGCCGTATCGCTCGCGGAGCTCCCGCTTCAGCACCTTGCCTAGCGCATTGCGTGGCAAGATGTCGACAACAATGACGCGCTCGGGGCGCTTGAAGCCCGCTAGATGCTCCCAGCACACTGCCTTCACCGAATCCTCAGTGACCGTCGCCCCCTGCTCCGGCACCACCACCGCCACCACCACCTCGCCCCATGTCTCGTCGGGCAGGCCGATCACGGCGCACTCCGCGACCCCGTCGTAGGCGTGAATCACGTTCTCCACCTCCTCCGGCGCCACCATCTCGCCGCCCCGCTTGATGAAGTCCTTGGCACGGCCCTGCAGGTAGATGTAACCCTCTTCGTCCACGTAGCCCAAATCGCCGGTGTAGAGCCACCCCTCGCGTATCGCCTCTTGGGTGGCGTCGGTCTGACCCCAGTACCCGGACATGAGCCGGGCTCCTCTCGTGACGATCTCGCCGGTGATTCCGCTCGTCACGCCAGCGCCTTCCGCGTCGACGACGCGGACCTCCACGTCGGGAAGCGGGCGGCCGATGCTCGAGAGATGCCGGCGCCGTTTCTCCACCACCTCCGGCGGGCCCTCCAGCACATGATCCTCCGGCGGCACCATGGCGATGGTGGAACCCGTTTCCGTCTGGCCGAATGCATTAATGAACTGCACCCCAGGCAGCTTACCGATGGCTCGCTCGATGAGCGTTGGCGGCATGGGCGCCCCGCCGTAGGTGATAACGCCGAGGCTGCTGAGGTCGCGGCTCCCGAAATCGGCGTGGTCCACAACCTGCTTGAGCATCGTCGGCACCACCAGCGCGCGGCTCACCCCGTGGGTTTCCACGAGGCTCAGCCACTCGCCAGCTTCGAACTGGCGCTGGATCACCGTGGAGCGCCCTCCATATACGGACGTGAGCGCGGCCTGGAGGCCCGCGATGTGGTGCATGGGCAGGCTCAGGATCGTGTGCTCGGACACGTCCGGATCCGGTGGCTCCACGTTGGCGAGCATGAACAACGTGAACGACGTATGGCTCAGCATGACGGCCTTGGGACGGCCCGTGGTGCCAGCGGTGAACAGCAGCACGGCGGTGTTCTCAGGATCGCCTTCAGGGAACCGCAGTTCCTCTCGCGCGCCGGAGTCCACAAGCGCCTCGTAGGCCGTCCAGCCGTCCAGGACGGCCCCGCCATCCGTCGCCACCAACAGGTTCGCGACGAGCGCGCCTGAGCGCAGTTCCTCCAGCAGCGGCACGTAGCGCGACCCGGCCATCACCACCTTTGGGGCAGTGTGCTCGAGCGGGAACTGAAGCTCTTCGGCCCGGTCGCGGAAGTTCAACGGAACATACACGGCGTCGAGGCGCACCACCGCGAAGTAGGTCTCGAGGTGCTCCGGCCTGTTGACGTCCACGACGGCGACGCGGTCACCCGCAACGACCCCCGCGCCCGCCAGGGCATTGGCGAGGCGGTTGGAACGTTCGGCCAGCTCCGCGTAGGTTCGCGTGGCGCCGTCAAACGTCGTCGCGATACGGTCGGGAACGATCGCCGACGCGATGGAGAGCAAGTCATGGGTGTGCATCAGCTCAAGGATACCCGTTGCGCCAGCCTACGCTCCATGGCGAGGCCCTGGCCCAGCGGCATGTCGGCACCGACCTCGACCGAGCGCTTGGCCGCCCATAGGGCTGCGTCGGGCGCCTCCAGGATGGCCGTCATGAGCCGCATCGCCCGCTGCAACGATCGCCCCTTTGGCACGACCTCGCCGACGAGCCCCATGCTCAGCGCGACGGTGGCATCGAAACGCTCGTCCGCGAGCAACAGCTCCATAGCCCGTCCCTCGCCGACGATCCGGGGGATGATCTGCGTTCCGCCCGCCGCCGGGATCAGCGCCAAGCCGGTCTCCGGCATACCGAACACCGCGTCCACCGACGCAATGCGTACGTCGCACAAACAAGCTATCTCGACGCCCGAGCCGAGGCAGTATCCGTGGATGGCGGCGATGATGGGCTTCGGCGTGCCAAGGATCAGGCCCGGCAGATCACGCTCCCAGCGGACCGAGCGGGCCACCGCCTGCGATGGCACCGAGCCGAACTCCGTCAGATCCGCCCCGGCGCAGAACCCACGCTCGCCTTCTCCATGAAGGATCACGCCACGGACCCCGGGGTCGTCGCGCACCGCAGACATCGCCTCGTGCAGATCGTCACGCATCTGGACGTTGAATGCGTTGACCACTTCCGGGCGACTCAGCGTCACCAGCGCGATATCGCCCTGCTTCTCGTAGCGGATCGCCTCGAAGGTCATTCGCCCTCGAATCGCGGAGGCCGTTTCTCCGTGAAGCTCCGCAATCCCTCTGCACGGTCGTGCGTGGGATGCAGCAGGATGCTCAGGTCGGCCTCGAGCCGCAATCCTTGATCGAGCGCCAGGTCACGCGCTGCGCTGGTGGCCTCTTTAGCGTACGCGGTCGCGATTGGCCCGGCCTCTGCGATGCGGCCGGCAAGTTGTTCTGCTTCGTCGCGTGAGCAGAGGCGCTGCACGAGACCTGCCGCTGCCGCCTGATGCGCGGAGAGCATGTCGCCCGTCAGCAGCATACTGAGCGCCTGCGCACGGCCCACCGCGCGCACCAGGCGCTGCGTGCCGCCGTCCCAAGGAAGCGCGCCGCTGCGCACGTGCCGGATGGCGAGGGCCGCGCCCGGGTCGGCCAGGCGAACGTCGCACGCCAGCGCCAGCTCCAACCCCTGGTCGAAGCAATCTCCGGCGATCCAAGCCACCGTCGGCTTCCGGAGCATCGCGACGGCCTCGGCAGGCGATAGCCTGGTCGGCGCTTCCGGAGCGGGCGGCGGCGCCATCCCGGTGGCGAAGGCGGGGCCAGAGCCGACAACGAGGACGACGCGGGAGTCGTCCGATGACACCTGCGCACAGGCATCGGCGAGTGCACTGACGAGCTCGTCGTCCAGGCGATTACGCTGATCGGGACGGTTGAGGGTGATCGTGGCGACCGCGCCCCGCCGCTCCACGACGGCTGCTATCGGCATCGCGCCTCCCCGGTAGCACGCCGCAGCATGCCGCCGGGTCATTTCACACTGCGCCCGCTTCCACTGTCAAGGAGACCAGTCGGAAGCAGCCGAAATGCCTCCCGCCCCTTGACAGCCAGGCCCAGCCTTTCTACCATCTATTTCTGATTAGCACTCCGGCGCGGAGACTGCTAACAGGCTACCCCAGCAAACTGCTAGTTTCGGCAACGGCGCGAAGCGCT
>CAZQVD010000038.1:0-15959 GCA_964596665.1 uncultured Dehalococcoidia bacterium | reverse complement strand
CGGGATCGTTCGGGTCCAGCACATGCTCCGCGAGAACGTTTCCCGTGCCAGGGAGGTCGGTGACAATCGTTTCCCCGAGACCGAGGCGAGTCTGATCGCCGAGCTGATCGAGCGAGATCTCCCCTTCTACGATCCGGCAATCTCGCCAGAGTCGGTGACCTCAATGAACTCCTTCGCAAGGCAGATCGGCTTGCTATCCCAGCCGGCCACGTTTGAGCAGGTCGTTGCGACGCAGTTCAGCGACCTCTGGAAAGGCTAGTCCACATCATAGAGACCAAGGAGGCCGACATGAGCTACCTCAAGACGAACGAAAGCGTGACGGCCCAGGCGATCAAGACGGTTGAGGGCAAAGAGGCGCACGGCGACATCATCCTCAAGGCGATGATGAGCGGCGACGAGATGACCATGCTCGAGATCCGCTACGCACCAGGTGCCGGCACCCCCATGCACGTCCACAAACATGAGTCGGTCGTGTACGTGATGTCAGGACGGGTGGCGATGGTGGTGGGCAAGGAGCACTACGAGCTCGGCCCAGGAGACGCATGCCGCCACCCCCAGGGCGTGCCCCACAGCGTGGAAGGGATCGAGGAGTCAGTCGTGCTGGAAATCAAATCTCCTCCCGTGCCGCTGGACCTCTTCCTAGGCATGGACTAACAGGACTTCACGAATCAGCCGAAAGGACCAAGACATGTCACTCAACGCGAAATACCTGTTCGTCTCCAGCATGGACGTGGATGCGGACAAAGAGGCGTTGTTCAATGAGGTGTACGACACTGAGCACGTCCCTGCGCTGTCCAAGGTACCCGGTGTGCTGTCAGTGGCCCGACTGCGCAAGCGCACGTTCGAGCTGAGCATCGGCGGCAGCGTCCAGACGTTCGAAGTGGAGATTGAGCCTCAGTACAGTGCGATGTACGAGGTGGAGAGCCCCGAGGTGCTCATCTCCGACGCGTGGTCGAGCGCCATCGAATCGGGCCGGTGGCCCACCGACGTGCGCCCCGCGGCCAAGAACACTCGCCGCGTACTCTACGAGTTGATGTACTCACGTGACGGCACCGCAAGATAGCTGCCGCTCCCCGGTGCAAGCGCGGCTCTCTCGCCCTCCCGAGAGGCGTTTGGCTGCGGGGAACACCACGCTCCCCCGGCAGGGTTGAGCTATGTACCCAGTCGCTGCGCTTTAGCCGGAGCCGTGGCGAAACGTAGGCGCACGGTCATACAGCCCTACGAGCGTGTGCGCTGGCCGAGCTGTTGGCGGAGCGCGACGAAGTTGCGTGCGCCCTCGACCAGGAACTCGCGTGCCGAGACCGTCAGCATCTGCACGCCAAGCCCGGAGAGGCGCTCCATCTGCTCTTCGTACGTGTCGTTGAGCCACACGTAGCTGCTCACCCACTTGCCCGCCGCGACCGCATGGCGGATCGCGCCGTCCACGACGGTCTGCACCTCCGCGCGGTCGGGCATGCCCATGGATTGCCAGAGATCCTTCGGCCCCACCTGGATGATGTCGATGCCAGGCAGCGCGAGTATCTCTGGGAGGTTCTCGACAGCCTCCTCCTCCTCAATCTGGATCGTCAGCAGCGTCTCGCGATTGGCGTGCTCAGCGTAGGCCTCTTCAGTGACGCCAACACCGTAGTTGCCTGAACGGGCCGCGGCGAAGAACGTGCGGTCGCCGTCGGGGAAGAAGCGTGTGGCGGCAGCCGCGTCCTCGGCGTCCTCAGTGGTATTGATCCGTGGCACGTGGATCCCCTGAGCGCCTGCGTTCAGGACGCGCAGAATCAGGTCCGGATCGTTGGGGAGTCTGGCGATGGGCGTGATACCGGCGGCTTCCGCGGTGCGGATGCTGTGCACGACGGCCAGCTCATCGTACGGCTCGTGCTCCATGTCAAGCACCACGTAGTCGAGCCCGATGGCCCCGAGCAACTCGATGGTGTCGGGCGAGTGGGAACTGACAGCGCTCCCGAGCGTGATCTGGTTGGCCAGGAGCTTCGCCTTGAGCTTGTTCTCGCGCATCGGCTCGGCGTTACGCCTTTGCCGTCGCGGGCTCGCGCCACGCGGCATACATGGGGTCTTCATCCACGAAGGCTCGATAGATGCCGTCGTAGGTGAGCCAGAAGATGTCGAGTGTCGTGTTCACGGCGTGCCGCACACGGTCTTGCTCCAGGTCGCTCACGGCATAGTGCTCGACGACGTACGGGCCGACTTTCATGTGTTCCTCGTCGACGGCCATGTGGACGGTCCAGTACTCGATCTCCTTGCTCTCGCGCTCGAAGCCGTAGTAATCGACGAGACCTGCAACTACGCGGTGCATGCGCCCGCTGGCGGTGCCTTCGAGGGCCATGCCCTGGCTTGCGTACAGTTCCATCCACGACCGCTGCGTCATCATGAGCTCGCGCCAATGCAGCAGGGCGCTGGCCTCGGGAAGAGGAAGCGTCGCCTCCAGCTCGTCGCGGGGTATGCCCATGGCTTCGGCAAATCGGATGTAGAGCTCCTTATGGCCTGCGGTGCCCGTGTCGCCCCCAACGGCCTCCTCCATGAGGTTCTCCATCCACATGCGCTCGAGCTCGGAATCCTCGGGAGAGCGGGCGAACATAGCGGCGATGGGCTTCGGGAAGGGCTTCGGGAAGAGCAGGTAGAACTGCTTGGCGAAGCCGCGCATCTGTGCCGGAGAGAGCTCACCACGCTCGATCATTCCAAACAGGGGATGGTTCTGGCTGTGCTTGTTGGCGACGAGCTGCTGCAGCTCCTCCAGGAATGCTTTACTGTCCTTTGCCATCGTTCGCCTCCCAGTATGTGCGGGCTGACCACGCGCTCAGGGTGGCCGTGCAGGCAGGATATCGACCTCGCCCTGGGTTATCAACAGGAGCACATACCCAGCCGTTGCGACCCCCCGGTCGCCCACGTTAGGCTATACGCACCCACAACCCGCCAGGAGGCCCGCGATGGCGCTTATCGACCTGTCTCGAACGATCTACGCAGGCATGCCCAAGATCCCGATCCTGCCCGAGGTGGAGTTCTGCCCCGTGAGGCGGATCTCCGACGGCATGCCGCTCAACATCTCCGAGCTCCGCATGGCCACGCACGCCGCGACTCACGTCGACGCGCCCTGGCATTTCATCGACGACGGCAAGACGATCGACGAGGTTTCGCTCGACCAGGTCTGTGGCAGCACGGTCGTGGTCGCGGTGTCCCGCAAGGCGGGCGACACGATCCCCGTGAGCGACTTCGAGGGGGCGGGAATCCGCGAGCACGACATTGTCTTCGTCCACACGGGCTGGAGCGACAAATTCGACTCCGCCGACTACAACGAGCACCCGTTCCTGTCGGATGAGGCGGCCCAGTGGCTGGTGGATCGGAAGGTCAAGATGCTCGGGGTGGACTGCATCACGGTGGACATGCCAACTGGCATGCGGCCACAGGGTTTCGCGTTCCCGGTGCACCACACGCTGCTGGAGAACGACGTGCTGATCATCGAGAACTTAGCGAATCTCGAGGCGGTGGCGGGCAGTAGGGTCCAGGTGTATGCGTTCCCGCTGAAGATTCAGGGAAGTGACGCAGCCCAGGCGCGGGTGGTTGCAGAAGTCGCTTAGAAGTACCGCCAGAGCCACCACTTCTCGAAGGCGATCTTGGCCCCATAGACGAGCCGTGATGGCCCCCAAACCTTGGACGTGCCCCCGCCGTAGGGAGGCCATCCCGTGGGGTAGATCGTGCGGTTCGCGGCGGCGCGCCCGGCGCCGTAGGCCACCAGTCATATGGTGTGTAGGCACAGCGTCGTGGGCCGGCCTCTCCCGGTGATCGCCACTTCAATGTTGTGCGCGACGACGTCGGCCTCTTGGTGCGCGACGACGCCCGATTTGGAAGCGGGCACATCGGCGCAATCCCCGATCGCAAATACGTTCTCGTACCGCGTTGCCAACGTGCCGTAGTCGACGCCGATCCCCGCCCGCGAGTCCACTAGGCCGCTGTCGAGCAGCACCTGCTGCGGCTCGTGCCTGGGCACCATGAACAACAGATCGTAGCTCAATGAATAGCCATACATGCCATTCACCCGCCTGCGGTCGGGATCGACGGACTGCGCGGAGAACCCGTAATGGTTCGTTATGCCCCGATCGCGGTTCTCCTTGTCCATATACACCGCGGGGTCGTCCTCGCGGCCAACGGGTTCTTGATTGGGCGTGAAGTACTCGATCTGGACGCGGTCGCGCATACCGTTGTCGCGGAAGTACGAGTCCAGCAGCCACTGGGCTTCGTAGGGTCCCGGCGGGCAGCGGTAGGGTCCTGGCGGCACGCCCACGAGCACCTTGCCTCCCTGGAACGACTCTAGAGCTCGATTCGCGCTCACCGCGGCATCCAGCTCCCAGGCGTGATACCCGCCCTCTTCGGAGCCTGGAATCATGTCAGTTACCGTTCGCATGCCGAGTGAGATGATCAGATAGTCATACGGTAGCGGTCCGGAATCCAGCATCACGCGCTGGCGGTCGACGTCGATGCCGGCTACTTCCGATTGCACGACACGGACGTTTCGCTTCTCCAGCTTCTTCAAGCTACGGACCAGGTCCTCGGGCCGGCGTTGACCGACCAGGAGGAATAGGAGCCCCGGCATGAAGACGTGCTCCGCCCGCCGGTCGACCATGGTGATCGAGTGCGTCTCGCCCAGCCTTCGGCCAAGCCGGGTCGCGGCTGCCACCCCGCCACTGCCGCCGCCGAGGACCACGATGCGCTTCGTGCCGTTCGTCACGAGGATCGCTTGGCCTGGCGCCGGGTGCGCATGTCCCTATTGACCTGCTGACGCGACATCTCATGCTCCGCCCTGCCGTCCACGGTGAGCTCGCTCCCGAATTGGGAAGAGAGCCGCAAGAACGTGCCTACGGCAACGTCGGAGGCATCCCGCAGCAGCTCAATCAGCCCTTCTCGCGCGCGAGGCGTGAGCAGATAGCCGGTGAGAGCAATGGCGAGCAAAAGGCCCGGTATACGCATGGTCTCCACGCTAGGCTTGAGTGATTCCGGCTCTCGATCTGTCTTCTATCGGAGGAAGGAGTCCTCTTTGTCGAGGTTCGCCACAACGGTGGTCAGGTCCTGAGCTGAGTCCGCTCCCTCGATGAGCCCGGTCTGCCGGAGAAACTGCCCGATCTGGGCATCGTCTCGAGGCGTCACCGGCTTGTAGGGCGGCGCGGGATCGCCCAGGTCGATGCCGAAATGGCGCATGGCCGCCTTCATCACCGGCGGAAGCCCGTAGGTCGCCCACTTGGCAGGGAACAGCGAGTAGTACCGTTGCCAGCGCTTGGCTTCTTCCAGGTCTCCCTCGCGGAAGGCCCGGACAACCTGGGCGCCGATCCGGGTTCCGGGAGGCGGCATCGTCCCGCCCGATCCGCCCATGATGAGGGTCATCAGCAGTGGCTGCATGGTGGTGAAGTAGCGGGCGTTTCCGGAGAGCTCGATCTCCTCGATCAGCCGCGATATCTTCGTGATGTCTCGTGAGCTTTCTTTGAACAATTGGACGTTGGGGATCTCGCTGAAACGGATCGTGACTTCGATGTTGGGGTCCGCGCCGACGGCCGGGTTGTGGTAGGAGACAATGGGCACCGGACTCTGTGTGCCAATGTAGGTGAAGTAGTCGATGAGCTCCGACATGGTCGGCTGCCCGCCCCACGGCCGCAACGGCATGAGGACCTGGGCGAAGTTGGCCCCATGCTTGGCGCCGTGTTCCGCGAGCTGTAGTACCTCGCGCGGCGATGCGCTGGAGGAACCGGCTAGCACGGGGATCCGTTTGTCGACCATCTCGATCCCGACCCGAAGCAACTCCTTGCGCTCGTCGAGGGTGAGCATGGTGTACTCGGCGGCCTCGACCGCCCCGATCGAGATGCCATCGCAGTCGGCGACGATGAAGTCGATCTCGCGCTCCAGAGCTGCGAAATCGACGCTGCCATCCTCCTTGAAAGGAGTGAGGCAGGCTCCGATGATCCCGCCAATGTCAGGCAGCGTCATGCCGACTCCTTCCAGAGAGAAGGTGCAAATCGCGACGCATCGCACCGCGCGCTTCGAGGCGCCATCATACTCGCCGGTCCATGCCTGGTCAAAGAAGAAAAGGTAAATTGGCTGGTATACTCCGGCCAGCCAACAGAGGAGAGCGAGTCTCATGATAGACGGCCAAATGGTCTTCAACGCCGACAACCACGTACACCCGTCGGTCGAGGTACTAGAGCCATACTTCGAAGCCGAGTTCAACTAGCCCCATGCAATTCAAGAAGCCCTATCCCGACCTGCGAGCATTCATCCAGCGGCTGGAGGACGAGGGACTGCTCCTTCGCGTCCAGCGGCGGATCAACAAGGACACTGAGCTCCACCCACTGGTGCGCTGGCAATATCGTGGGCTGAAGGAGGCGGCGCGGAAGGCCTTCCTCTTTGAGAACGTCTCGGACTCCAACGGGCGCGAGTACCCCGGGCGACGGGTGCTCGTGAGCGGCCTGTCAGGCTCCAAGGCCATCTACTGCCTCGGCCTGCAATGCGACCTTGATGAGGTACCGGACCGTTGGTCCTATGCCATGGACCATCTCGTGGAGCCGGTACTGCTGCCGAGCGGGCCGGTCCAGGAGGAGGTCCACCAGGGCGCGGACCTGCTGGCCCATGATGGCTTCCACGAGTTCCCAGTACCTATATCGACTCCTGGGTTCGACAACGGGGCCTACATCACCGGCGGCACGTGGATTACCAAGGACCCGGAGACGGGCGAGCGGAACATGGGCATCTACCGCGGGCTTATCAAGGGCCCGGGCCAGACCGGGATCATGATGGGCTCGCCTCAGGATATCGCTGGCCACTGGGACAAGTGCCGTAAGCTGGGCATACCGCTGCAGGCCGCGCTCGTCGTCGGCGCCGTACCTTACGTCCCGTACACGGCAGCGCAGAAAGTGCCGCCGGGCGTCGACGAACTGGCGCTCGCCGGTGGGATCGCCGGCGAACCAATCTCGCTGGTGCGGTGCCTCACGGTCGACCTCGAGGTCCCGGCCACGGCCGAGATAGTGTTCGAGGGGGTGATCCCCACCACCTACCTGGAGGTGGAGGGGCCTTTCGGCGAGTCGATGGGGCACGTCGACCCCCGGACGCTGAGCCCCATGTTCGAGATCACCTGCGTCACACACCGCAAAGATCCCATCTGGCCTTCCATCATCAGCCAGGTGACCCCCAGCGAAAGTTCGATGCTCAAAGCCGCCGGCATGCCGACCATGATCCGACGGTACCTGGTCCAGCGTGGGTTCGACAACGTCATGGAGGTTGCGCTGACCGAGGAGTTGATCAACCTGCGCCCGTTCGTTGTGCTGCGCATGCGGAAGCGAGACGACCAGGATCCGTGGGCCGCCATGGACGCGTTGCTGGAGTTCGGCGATCGCGTGGGAAAGTTGGTGGTCGTCGTGGACGAGGACATCAACCCCAACAACCCCGTCGCTGTCATCTGGGCTATTACCCACCGCTCGCAGCCGCACCGGGATAGCAAGGTCGTGGGCGACCGGCCCTTCGGCGCGACGCCCATCGGCATGGTGCTAAGCCATCCATCCAGCCGTTACGACACAATGGAGTCGTCCCTTCTCATCGACGCGACGCGCAAGGCTGACTTTCCGCCGCTGTCCCTGCCCAAGCGCGAGTACATGGAAAACGCCAGGCAGATATGGGAGGAGATGGGGCTTCCCGAACTGGAGCCTCAGGACCCATGGTTCGGCTACTCCTTCGGGCTGTGGCCCGAAGACCTCGACGAGGAGGCTCGGATGGCGGCCGAGGGAGGCCATGACGAGGTGGCGGACATCCTCAGGCGCACGCGCGTCGAAGTACCCGAAGGGGAAACGTTGGACTCGATGCGCGCTGAGTGGGGCCGCACCAATCAGGGCCGCGCGGTCTGAGGGGTCCCCTGACGGTTTGCTATGTCGCGTATGCCGACTGGGTTGTGCGAAATGCGGAGCATCGAGATGGTTGAGGGCGAGGGCATGATCAAGATGGTTATGGGTATCCCCGGTGACGGCATGCTGATGTACGTCTCCGACTATCCCCATACAGAATGTGAGTTTCCGAGCTCGGCGACCCGGGTGAAGGACTGGCAGACCAACCCGCCGCAGACCATGAAGATGCTAATGTGGGACAACGCGGCGAAGTTCTTGAACCGATCCTAGGCGAGTGGACGATTGCGAAGGAGGCCACGGTGAGCGGCACGATTCCCTGGCAAACGGACAATGACCTGCCGACGGCGATCCGCGAGCTCGACATTGACGCGAAGAAAACGGCGCTGATCGTCGTGGATGTGCAGAACTACTCAGCAAAGAACTGGACCATCGCTCCGAACTGCGTGCGGCTGCGCGATTTCTTCCGCGAGCGCGGGCTCGAGATTGTGTTCCTGCGCGTCGGCTCGCTGCTCCCGGATCGCCACGACATGCACGAGAAGCGCGCCCTCGCCTGGCTCAAGCCGTCTGACGAAGAGGCGCCTCCAGACGTCAGCGTTGGCGTCGAAGGGCACCAGATACTCAGCGTGCTGGAGCCGCTGTCGACGGAGCTCGTGCTCAACAAGAATTCGTCGGGTGCTTTCAACTCCTCCGCGCTCGATCAGCACCTCCACGCACTGGGCGTGGAAAACCTCGTGCTGTGCGGCAGCGCGACGAACCACTGCGTGGCGAACACGGGCCGCGGCGCATCTGACCGCGGCTACAATGTCGTGCTGATCGACGACGCATGCAGCGACCCGTCGCCCGAGACCCACGCCATCACCATGCTGTCGTTCTCGCGAACGCAAGGCGCGGTGAAGCTCACCGAACAGGTTATCGAAGAGCTCAAGTGCCTCCTCGATGCCGAATCGGTCACCGTCTCATGAAGGCCTCCATACCGTGGGAACCCGAGAAGGTCGGGGGCCGCTTCAGCATCCGGGAATGGGAGATAGACCCGGCACGCACCGCGCTGCTCGTCGTCGACGTGCAACGGGGCTACGTCGAGCGGGACATAGGCGTAGGACCGCTGATCCAACGCTCGTTCCCCGACGTGCACGAGTACTACTACCCACGGCTCACGCATACGGTGCTGCCGAACATCGTGAAACTCCAGGATTTCTTCCGCAAGAAGGGCGCTCAGATCATCTACACGCGCATGGGCATGCAGCTGCCGGACGCGCGCGACCTCGGCAAGTGGAGCTGGCGACACGTGCAGGCCGTGCGTGAGGATGCAAGCACATTCGCCAAGGACCAGCCGGAACACGACCTCGCCGCGGAGCTGACGGTCACGAGCAACGATCTGGTGCTCGACAAGAACTCGGGGAGCCCGTTCGCCTCGACCGCCATCGATCAAATCTTGCACAACATGGGAATCGAGAATCTGGTGATCGTGGGGATAGGGACCAACGCCGCGGTAGAGAATGCCGCGCGCGACGCCGGCGACCGCGGGTATTGCCCCATGGTGGTCGAGGACGCAAGCGCGGCGTATCTGCCCACCGATCACGAGGCGGCGCTCGCGACGGCGACCTGGTGGGTCGCACGGACCACGGAATCGATCATCGAGACTTTCGACCCGTTGCTGGCGAACGTCTAGGAAGCCCTAGCCCATCAGTTCCTTGGCCGCGGCGACGACTTTTTCGACGGTTGGCATGAGGAATTCTTCGAGCGGCGGGCTGATCGGCACAGGCACGTTCTCGAATTGGACGCGTTTCATAGGCTTGGAGAGCGTGCCGAAGCCCTCCTCGGCCACGAACGCCGATATCTCCGAGGCGATGCTGCACGCGGGGCTGCATTCGTCGGACACGACCAGCCTGCCGGTCTTGGCCACCGAAACGAGCACAGTCTCGTGGTCCATGGGCGCGAGCGTTCGCAGGTCGATCACTTCCGCGTCGATGCCGTCCTTAGCCAGCACGTCCGCCGCCTTCAGGCAGCGCACGAGGTCGATCGAGTAGCCGACGACAGTGACGTCCTTGCCTTCGCGCAGCACGCTCGCCTTGCCAAACGGCGCGACGGGTGCGCTGTCGTCCCACTCCTCCTCAGTCAGCAGCACGTGGTCGATCCAGAACGTCGGGCGCTCGCTCTCGATGACGCCCTGCAGCAGCGGCTTGACGTCGGCGGAGGTCGCCGGGGCGACGACCTGGAGGCCGGCGGCCTGCAAGAGCATCGCCTGCGGGCGAGCCGAGTGCTGCGCGGCGCCGCCAAGCCGGATGCCCACGAGCGCATGGAAGATGACGGGCGCCGTCACCTGCCCGCCACTCATGTAGTAGACGTTGGGCGCTTCGTTGACGATCTGTGGCCAGGCCTCGAACGCAAAACTCCCTGTGCCGATGGTGACGATCGGGTGCATGCCGGCGATCGACGCGCCCACGCCCAGCCCGCAGAAGCCCAGCTCCGCTATGGGCACGCGCAGGATACGGTCGTCGAATTCCTCGAACAGCGGCTTGCTGAACGCCTGATGGTGCAGGCCACCGAACGACGCACCTCCAATGATGACGACGCTGTCATCCTCACGCATGATGTCGGCAACGGCCTTGATCTTGGCTTCACCGAACACGGATTTCGCCATGTGGGGCTCCTGTTTGATTGTGCGCCTGCGCTTCTCTACAGCTCCGAACTAAAGGTCGCTGCCCCCGCCGCTCCAGCGTTAGGAGCGTTGAGCGGCAGCACCCTGTTCAACCCGGCCAAGCGTGGGCGCGGGCGGACTCTAGCTGAGGCATAGGGCTCTCCAGAGCAAACTGCATGCCATCTGCCATCTGCTCGCTCACCTCTGCGTCCAGGCTCTCCACGTCCGCCTGCGTCATGACGCCCATGGTGATCAGCTCTCTCGCCGCCTGCAGCACAGGGTCGTCGTGGCGAAACCAGGCCTCCTTGTCCGCGAACTCAGCCGGAATCTCGCCGTTCCATGCGCGTCGAATGTCCGTGATCCCGGTGACGAGCTCCGGCCACTGTCCACCGGGCCAGACGTGCGTTCGAACCTCCAGGAACGTCGGGCCCTCGCCGCCGACCGCACGGGCGCGGGCGTCAGAGGCCGCTTTATGCACCCCGCCAAGATCGACTCCGTCGACCGGCTCATGGGTGATACCCAACGCCTTTGCGAGGTCAGTCAGCTCGTTGAGGGCAAGGTTTGGTGCGTGGTAGCGCTCCTGGCCCGGCTCCCGCTTCACATCCCAGCCGTTGTTCTCGCACACGAAAAGCACGGGGAATTTCCAGAGCGCGGCGAGGTTCATGGCCTCATAGGCAGCGCCCTCCTCCATCGCTCCGTCGCCGAACATCACCACCGCGACGTTGGCCTGCTTGCGCTGTTTCAGCGCGTACGCCGTGCCCGTGGCGATGGGCAGGACGCCGGCGACGATCGCAGAGCTGAGCGGCACGCCAAGCTCCGGGGCGCAACCATGCAGCGTGCCTGCCTTGCCGTTCGAGTAGCCCGTCTCCTTGCCGAGTATCTCGGCCATCACACGGCCAGGGTCCGCACCACGGCTAACCACGTGCCCGTGGTTACGGTGCGTGCTGTACAGATAGTCGCCATCCTCCATAGCGGAGGAGACGCCTGCCGCGGTGGCCTCCTGGCCGATGGAGACGTGGTAGTGGCCGGGCACGTTGCCCTTGTGCCATTCGATGATGCACGTCTCTTCGAAACGCCGGATCAACAACATTATCCGGAAGGCGGATCTGATCCGCTCCGGTGATAGCAACGGGATCATTCGGGCGCCTCCTGCGCTACTTGCAGATCGATTTCACGGCCTCGACGATCCGCTCCGCCGTCGGAGTGATGTATATCTCTTCCGCTTCATGGTAGGGGATCGGCACATTCGGGATCGCAACGCGCTTGACGGGCGCCTTGAGCGAGGCGAAACCCTCGTCGGCGAGGATGGCCGCGAACTCGGCGGCCACGCCGCAGCTCAGCTGTGTCTCGTCGGCGATGACCGCCTTGCCGGTCTTCGCCACGGACTTGAGGATCGTGTCCTTGTCCAGCGGCACCAGCGTGCGTGGGTCGACCACCTCGACCGATATGCCTTCCTTCGCCAGCGTCTCGGCTGCTTCGAGCGCCCTTGGCACCATTACGGACACGGCCACCACCGTCACGTCGGTGCCCTCGCGCTTGATCTCGGCAACGCCGAGCGGTATCTCGCCGGCACCGGTGTCGTCGACCATGCCTGTCGCTCCTTGAAGGCGCTGGTGGTCGATGTAGATCGTCGGGTTGTCGCTTCGCAGCGCGACGGTCTTCATCAAGCCGCGGGCGTCCGCAGGGGAGCCCGGCACGACCACCTGAAGGCCGGGCGTGTTCCAGAACATGGCCTGCGGGCTGGTTGAGTGCTGGAGTGCGCCCGCGCCTCTGATGCCGGTCATCATGTGGAACACCACGGGACAGGTCACCTGGCCACGGGTGCCGTAGTAGGCTTGCGGCGCCTCGTTGGCGATCTGCGGGAAGGCCTCGAACGAGAACGCACCCGTACCCATAGCTACAATCGGCCGAAGCCCAGTCATCGCGGCGCCGATCGCGATGCCGCAATACCCAAGCTCGGCGATGGGAGGGTCGGAGATACGGTCGGAGAAGCGCGCCCTGATCGGGCCATATGCGGAGCGGTACGGGGTCAGCCCACCGAATCCAGCGCCCATGAGCACGACCCGATCGTCAGACTCCAAGCACTCCACCAGGCCTTGCGCAAGGGCCTCGGCAAAATTCATCTCTTTCATGGTTCGTCTCCTCGCTCGCGGTTGAGTCGGTCTACGCCAGGATGAAATCCATCGCGGACTCGGGTGTTGGCTCTGGGCTTGCCAGCGCGAAGCTCGTGGCTTCCTCGATATCCTTCTTGGCCTCGGCGTCGAGTGCCTCGACCTCTTCCTTGGTCATCTTGCCCTCTTCCACGAGCGCCCGGGCGAGGAGGGAGATGGGATCGCTGTCTGCCAGCCAGCCTTGCAGGTCGGCGGGGCCATCCTTGGGCGACCAGGCCCAGGCCAGATCATACGCACCACCGATGGCCGTGGGGAACGTGCCGAAGTTACCGGGCCAGCGGCTCAGCCGCGACTCGACGAAGAATGGGCCCTCGCCTTTGCGTGCGCGAGCAACTAGGTCGGAGACGGTCGCGGTCACGCCCCGCACGTCGCTGCCGTCGATGACGACGCTTTCGATGTTCATGGCAAGAGCGACATCCACCAGCTGCGTCGCGGCGAGCGACGACGATGGGTAGTCGCCCTGCTTGCGGCCTTCGGGTGGCACGCTATTGTTCTCGCACATGAATATGACCGGCAGCTTCCACAGCGAAGCCATGTTGATCGCCTCGTGGAACGCGCCTTCCTCGAGCACACCGTCACCGAAGAAGCAGAGGCTGACCTGATCGGTCCCACGCGTCTTGATGGAAAATGCAGCGCCCGTGGCCATCGGCACGCAGCCCCCGACGATGCCGGAGGTCTGCAGGATGCCCAGGTGCTTGGCGATCACGTGGAACGTGCCGCCGCGACCCTTGTTGTAGCCGTCGACGCGACCGATGATCTCGGCGAGCACGGGACCGGGCTCCCCGCCCCGGGCGATGACGTGCCCGTGGTTGCGGTGCGTGGTCCAGACGAAGTCGTCGCCCCGGAGCGCGTTACACGCGCCGACGCCAGACGACTCCTGACCGATGTACACGTGGTAGTGGCCCCTGATAAGGCCGTCGAAATCGTCGGCGAAGTGCATCACCTGCTCTTCGGCGCGCCGAATGAGGAGCATACGCTTCATCGAATCCGTGAGCTCTGGCATGGTTGGGTCTGCTGTCATCTTGTCCCTCCTCTTTCGCCGTCTTCCGCGATAAGCATACGCAAGCGGCTCGACTACTACTTGCCGTTGGCTCCGAGCATCGTCTGAACCGCTGCGACGATGTCTGCCTTCCCCGGAAGGAAGGCCTGCTCGAGTCCAGGTGAAGCAGGAACCGGCGAGAACGGCGCACCCACCCGCTCTATGGGTGCGTCGAGCCAATCAAACGCGGATCGCTGTATCTGAGCGGCGATCTCGGCACCCACGCCGCCTTGCATGACCGCTTCGTGCGCTATCACGAGGCGGTTCGTCTTCTTCACCGAGTCCGCGATGGTGTCCAGGTCCAGGGGCACTATGCTGCGCAGGTCGACGACCTCAGCGGAGATGCCCTGGCCCGCGAGCGCCTCGGCCGCGTCCAACGCCTCCCACAGCATCTTGGAATACGTGGCGATGGTTATGTCCGTGCCTTCGCGTGCTACACGCGCTTCACCAAGCGCGACCTCCGCACCGTCGACAACCCCTTCCCCCTTGAAGTACAAACCACGATGCTCGATGAAGATTACCGGATCGTTGTCGCGGATCGATGCCTTCAGCAGCCCTTTCGCATCGCCCGGCGTCGCTGGCGCGACGAGCTTCAGGCCAGGGACGTGAGCGAACCACGCCTCAAGGCTCTGCGAATGGTGAGCGCCCCAAGCGCCCACGGCACCCTGCTGCACGCGGATCACCATGGGAACGGAGAGCTGGCCGCCCGACATATAGTGCAGCTTGGCGGCGTGGTTCACGAGCTGGCTCATGGCCAGCGTCATGAAGTCCATGAACATGATTTCGATGATAGGCCGCTTGCCGGCGATGGCGCAGCCCACGGCGAATCCCATGATTGTGTCCTCGCTGATCGGCGTGTTGATCACGCGGCGAGCGCCGAACGCCTCGACGAGCCCCTGCGTAACGCCGAAAGCACCGCCCGCAGCGACGTCCTCGCCCAGTGCGATGACGCTGGAGTCGCGCTCCATCTCTTCGTGGAGCGCCTCCCGGAGACCATCGATGTACTTCAGTTCTGCCATCCCGCGCCTACCCGAAGACCTGCTCGGCGACCGCGTCGGCGCCGAGGATGGGGCTGGCCAAAGCGAACTGTGCGGCCTGCTCAACCCGGTCCTGGGCCTGCTCCTGGATCGCGTCGGCCTCGGCTTCGGTCAGCGCGCCCTGCTGGATGAGCGAAGCGCGTAGGTTCCCGATGGGATCCTTCTGCCGCCACTCCTCGACCTCCTGGGCCTTGCGGTAGTTGGCCGGATCTCCCACGTAATGGCCGCGAAGTCGGTACGTGAGGCATTCTACGATGGTCGGCCCATTACCCTGGCGGGCACGCTCGACCGCGCGGCGGGTAGCGGAGAGCACCTCCAGCACGTTGTTGCCGTCAACAACCTCGGACGGTATGCCATAGGGCTGGCCGTGGATGGAGAGACGCTCTACCACGGTGTGCTCCGACATGGGGGTGAACTCGGCATACCCGTTGTTCTCGCACATGAGGACAACGGGTAGATTCCAGAGTGAGGCGATGTTCAGGCTTTCGTGAAACCCGCCGGTGTTGGCGGCGCCGTCGCCGAAATAGACCGCGACCACCTGGTTCTGTTCCTGAGCGACGAACGCAGTGCCGAGCGCCAGCGGGATAGTTCCACCAACGATGCCCGTCGCGGTCATGAGCTTACGATCGGCCACGACGATGTGCATGGAGCCCCCGCGGCCCTCGCAGTAGCCGTCAGAACGACCGGCGATCTCCGCCATGAGGCGGCCCGGGTCCGCTCCGCGCGCCAGAAAATGACCGTGGGAGCGATGCGTGCCGTACAGGTAGTCCTGCTCTTCGAGCGCAGTCGCGACCGCCACGGCGACCGCCTCTTGACCGATACCGACGTGCACGAGTCCCGCGATATCGCCGCGATGGTAGAGCTCGATCACGCGTTCCTCGAACGCGCGGATCAACTCCATCGTTTCCAACATCTGCTTCTGCGCGGTGGAAGATTCGGTCGCCATATTTCCCCTTCGACCGAACGATATGCCCTCGACGACCGTTCTGATGGAGGCGGCGCCTCGCAACTATCGGCCTGTAACCGGAGGGGTTGTAGAGGAGTGGGGCCTAGAAACTCTAGGCCCCACCAGAAAGTACCTCTAACTCTTCAGCCCCGAGGGCTGAGGCCCATGACTGCCTTAGGGGTTAAGCCCCGTTCCCAGCGGCAGTAGGTTCAGCGGGCCACGGCTGTTCGTACGTTCGAGTCCCCACT
>CAZQVD010000037.1:13118-16122 GCA_964596665.1 uncultured Dehalococcoidia bacterium | reverse complement strand
TCAGCCATGGTCTCTCCAGTCCAACCCAAGCTGGATCGGCTCGTAACCCATGCGAGATCGGATGAGCACGCGTAAACTACGCGACAGAACACCGCTTGGCAACGCAGCTCATGAGGATCAGGAGGCCGGCATGGCGGACAGCCTGCGCGTGATCGACAGCGACACCCACGTGGACGAGACTGACGAGACGTGGGACTACATGCTGGCCGGCGACGAGGCGTTCAAGCCCACGACGCAAACCCCCAGCAAGCCGGATCCGAACCGCCCGCCGATCCGTTATTGGCTGATCGACGGCAAGCGCAAGCACCGGCGCATCCGCGACGATGCCAAGGCCGGCACGCCGCTGGCCGCGCGCGAGTTGCTAGACGTCGAGACGCGGGTGGCTCACATGGACGAGCTCGGCACCGAGATTCAGGTCATCTACCCGTCGCTCTTCCTGGTGGAGCCCACCACCCGGGCTGACGTTGAGCTGGCGGTGACGCGCAGCTACAACCGTTGGATGGCGGATCGCTGCGACCGGTCGAAGGGAAGGCTGCGGTGGATCGTTGTGCCGTCGGCGCGCAACCCCGCCGAGTGGGAAGCCGAGCTTCGGCTGGCCAAGAACCACGGCGCGTGCGGCGTGCTGAAGAAGGGCGACCACGAGGCAGAGAAGTGGCCCAGCGACGAATACTTCTTCCCCATGTACCAGATCGCGGAGGAGCTGGACCTGCCGCTCTGCTTTCACCTGGGCTCAGGCACCCCCGACTTTACCTCGGCTAAGGAGCTATCGCAGGGCTCGTTCATCCGCAACAAGATGCCCGCAATCCACGGCATCCAGTCGCTGATCGTTCACGAGATCCCGGAGCGGTTCCCTGGCCTGCGGTTCGGATGCATCGAGGCAGGTGCCTCGTGGGTTCCCTTCGTCGACTACGACCTGCGTCGGCGCATGGCCCGGCTCGAAGGCGGCAACGTGCAGTCCGGGAGCTCGTACAAGCTCCCGGACAATATCTGGGCAGCCAACCGTATCTACATCACCGCGCAGGTGGACGAGGACCTCGCATACATTGTCAGGTACACCGGCGAGGACAACCTGCTGGCCGGCTCCGACTATACGCACCAGGATCAGGCGAAGGAGTTAGAGTTCCCACGTCTGTTCCAGGAGCGGGCTCACGCTGGGGACATCCCCCAGTCCACCGTGACCAAGATCCTGTACGACAACCCCAAAGCGTTCTACGGCCTCTAGCGGCGAGCCGGGAGCACCGGAATCGATGGGACCACTACACGGATTGCGCGTGTTGGACCTGTGCACCGAGGCAGGCGTCTACTGCACGAAACTCCTCACAGACCTCGGCGCCCAGGTAATCAAGGTCGAGTCGCTCGATGGCTCCCCGGAGCGGCGTCGCCCTCCGTTCTTCAAGGGCGACGCCGCTTCAAGCCTCTCGTTCCTGCACTACAACCGCAATGAGCTGAGCGTCACGTTGGGGCTCGCGTTGGATGAGGGCCGGCGCCTCTTCCACGAGTTGGTGAGGGCATCCGACATCATGGTGGAGGACGGCCTGCCCCCTCAGCTTGGGCTGAACTACGAAACCATGCGGCAGATCAACCCATCGCTCGTCTATGCCTCGATCACCGGGTATGGCAGTACCGGCCCTCGCGCGGGCTGGGCCTACTCTGACCTGAGCACACAGGCCACCTCCGGCATCATGTACCGCATCGGCTTCCCCGAGGACCCGCCCAACAGCATGGGCGCCGAGTTTGCCTACCATCAGGCTTCGGGCCACGCCACCGCCGGGATACTGACAGCGGTGATCGGGCGCGACGCTGGCGGCGAGGGCCAGCACGTGGATGTGTCGATCCAGGAGAGCATGTCCATCATGCAGTACGACGCGCTCCCCACCTACATCACCCGGGGCGTCCTCATCAAGCGGGCGGGTCACGGGCAGGGCTCCAGCGGGAAGCGGTACCGACGCATCTGGGAGACGAAGAAGGGCCTCGTTCGCTTCCAGCTGGTGAGCCAGACGTCGGATCGCGAGTGGCCGCTCCTCCTGGATTGGATGGCCGAATCGGGTGCCGGTGGGGAGCTGCGCGACGAGCGATGGAACGACTCCGAGGAGCGCACGGCGCACCTGCTGGAGATCGAGGCCGTGATCGATCCATGGTTCCGTGGGATCGAGGCGCGCACGCTGATGCACCAGGGTCAGGACCGCGGCGTCATGATCATGGCATTCAACACCGTGGGCGACCTGCTCGACGACCCCCAGCTCGTCGACGGAGGCTTCCTGCGCGACATCGATTATGGTGGCGAGGTGCTCACTGACGTGGGTCCGCCGTATCGTTTTTCGGAGACGCCGGCCGAGGTGGTGGGCTCCGTTCCCGAGCTTGGCGAGCACAACCGTGAGGTTTACATCGGCGTCCTCGGCCTCTCCGATCAGGAGCTTTCGCGGCTCGAGCAGGCGGGCGTCGTATGACGAGCACGCTTCCACTCGCAGGCGTCCGCGTCGTGGACTTCACGTGGGTCATAGCTGGTCCGGTGTCCACCAAGTGGCTTGCGGCCTACGGCGCCGAGGTCATCAAGATCGAGCGCTACGCTCGAGGCGAGCGGGTCAACCGCGGAGCCATGAGCCCCGATTCGGTGGTGAGCTTCAATAACATCAACGTCAACAAGAGCTCGCTCGCCCTGGACATGCGCCAGCCGCAGGCGCGCGAGGTCGTCCGTAAACTCGTCGCCATCAGCGACCTTGTGGTCGACAACTTCAGCCCCGACGTGTTGCCCAAGTGGGGCTTCTCCTACGCCGAGCTACGCGCCATCAACCCTCGGATCGTGTCGGTCAGTATGCCGGCCCTTGGCGCCACCGGCCCGCATCGGAACTATCGTGGCCTTGGCTCCTATTTCCAAGCGCGCGCCGCGCTCGACGGCCTGATTGGCTACCCGCACCGCGAGATCGTCGACGCCGGGCTCGCGTACGCGGACACCACCTGCAACTCCTCCCACGCCACCATTGCCATACTCGCTGCGCTCCGGCAC
>CAZQVD010000037.1:0-13108 GCA_964596665.1 uncultured Dehalococcoidia bacterium | reverse complement strand
GGGCGTGGGCAGCACGTGGAGCTTCGGCAACTCGAATCGGCCATCAACTTCCTCGGTCCCAGCCTCTTGCAATACACCTCAGGCGGCGGCGAGCCGGAGCGCATGGGTAGCCGTTCTGCGTTCCGCTCTCCGCATTCCGTGTACCGGTGCGCTGGCGACGACGAGTGGTGTGCCATCACCGTCGCCGGCGATGCGCAATGGCACGCGCTGTGCGGGGTGATCGGCCATCCCGAGTGGGTGAACGATCCACGATTCGCGTCCGGCTCGGGGCGAAAATCGAACGAGGCCGAGCTCGATGCCGGCATCCAGGCGTGGACCGCGTCACGAGCACCGGTGGAGGTGATGGAAACGCTGCAAGCGGCAGGCGTGGACGCCGGGGCCGTCCAGAACATCGCCGACATGCTGGAGCGTGACCCGCAGGTTGCGCACCGCGGTTTCTATGTGCGGTTCGCCGAGGATGCCGTCGTGGAGTCGGTGCCGTTCAAGCTTTCGGCGGCAACGCCCACGATACAGCGGGAGTCTCCGCCCTTGGGTGCCGACAGCATTCGTGTCCTGCGGGATCTCCTCAGCATGTCCAGCAACGAGGTCCGCGAGCTGATTGACGCAGGGGCCGTGGGCGTTGCGGAGTAGCCGCGGGTTTCCCTGGACGATGCGTTTGGGGGGGAACATACTCAACCCCGGCTGATCGCAAAGAAACCCGGTGGAAGGAGCTGAGATATGGCTCTCGTAATCGATGCGGATACGCACATCGCCGAACCGCCAGAGATGTGGAACTTCCTCGATCCTGACTGGTACCCCAGGCGCCCGGTCGTCGTTCAAGTGCCCGGCGACACGCAGTATGGCGGCGTCGACCACATGTGGCTGATCGACGGCGTGATCTACCCGAGACCGGCGGGCCGCGGAGGCAACTTCCTGGTCACGCCCACCGCACAGACCAACGTGCGCGATCGCGTCGATCGCAAGTCCCGGGAGCTGCTCGATCTGCCTATGCGATTCGAGGACATGCACGCGACCAACGTCGACACGCAGGTGGTCTACCCCACACTTTTCCTCGCCTACCTCACATTCGACGTGGCGTACGAGGTTGAGCTTACGAAGGCCTACAACCGCTACCTCGGCGATGTCTGGGCCAAGGCCGAGGACAAGATCCGCTGGGTGGTCATCCCGCCGCTGCGCGACGTGGACGCCAGCATCTCCGAGCTTCGCTACGGGAAGGAGCACGGTGCGTGCGGTGTGTTCTTCCGCGGTATCGAAGGGGATCGGACGCTTGACGACCCCTACTTCTTCCCGATCTACGAAGAGGCCGAGTCGCTAGGTCTGCCGATCTGTATCCACCAGGGACAGGGCGCTCCCGCGCTGAACAACCTGATCGACGTGCGTAGGAGCCATACGTTCACCCACGGCAGGCTTCCCCCGATCGTCGCGTTCCGCAACCTGGTATCAAACAAGGTGCCCGAGCTTCTCCCCAACCTCCGCTGGGGCTTCATCGGGACCGGCGCCTCATGGAGCCCATTCGCCATGTACCAGCTCCGTGGCACGCTGCGGGCCGAAGAGGACTTCTGGGGCCCGAAGCTGTTCGACAAGTACAACATGTGGATCTCGTACGAGGTCGAAGAGGACCTTCCGTATCTGATGAGCTACATCGGCGAGGACCACATCGTGGTAGGCACGGACTACGGCCACCACACACCCGGCACCACCGATCGACTCTCCGCGGATCCCTCGGCGCCGATACACCTGGTCACCCAGATGCGCTCGCGGGACGACATCTCCAGCGCCACCGCGGAGCACATACTTCGAGACAACCCCACCGCCCTCTACGGCGTCTAGGGGGAGCCCTCTCACCAAAGTGTCGACCAAGGACAATGGTCATTAAGAGCACTCGTCGAAGACGGGTGCTCTTGGCGTTGGTCGTGGGCGCAGCCTTCATCGCAGCGCCGGCCATCGGCTTCTTCGTGGTGTTCGTGCAGCCAGGCGACGACTGGTTCGTCCGGGTAAACGGCCAGGAGATCAGGCGGAGCGTGCTGGTCGAGCTCTTGCGTGCGGAGCAGATCGAAGCGGCGCAGCAGGGTAGGCCGTTCGATCTCGCGGCCCGGTCGTTCGATCTCGCGGCCGAGCTTACCGAGGGCGAGGTGTTAGACCAGCTCGCAGGTCAGTTCGGCGGGCCTCCGAGCGAGGAAGCGATCGAGGCCAGGCTCCGGCGGTTGGTCGCCCCGGGTGTGGCAGACGGGATCGGAGCCGATCTCGAGGACGTGGAGTTCCGCGAGCTCCTCACCACCTACCTCGGCCAACGGAAACTGAGCGAAGAGACACTTCGCCGCCGCATGAGCGCCGACTTTCTGCGGGAGCAGGCGACAGCGCTGTTGGCGTCGGCGATCCCGCTGCAGCAGGCGCATGTACACGCCCACCGCATCGTGACTGCGGATCGGGATTCCGCGGCATTCGTGCTACGGAGGGCAGAGGCCGGCATCGCCTTCGAGCAGCTGGCGGCCGACTATTCGCTGGTGCACGACGACGGGGACCTAGGCTGGCTTCCCTACGATGCACTGCCGGTACACGTGGCCGACCTGCTTTGGGATATCGAGCCGTTTCAGCTCTCTACCCCGATCCCGGAGCCCGACGGCACGTTCGCTCTCTACGCGGTCAGCGGCCGTGACCCCCACCGCCCGGTCGATCCCGCCCACATGCCGGCCATCGAGCAGCGGGCATTCGAGGCGTGGACCGTTGGGGTCACCCGCGAGCAGGAGATCGAAGTGCGGCTGGATTCGGACATGCTGACGTGGCTGTCGGAGCAGCTGGCGAAAACGCGGATCTCGTAGCCCTTCAGCTTCCGCGCCGCTTCCTAGCGCGGTTCGAGAGCCAATCTCCCAGTACCAGACTTTGCAGGCCCGGCCGCTCCAGCCTCTGGCTCGCGGAGCTGTGCTGCACTAGTAGATCCAGACGCTCCCGCTCCAGAGCCTGGAAGTCGATCATCTCGCCTGCCGTGACCCCACGCTCAACGGCTCCCCTCAGCGACTGGAGTTCACTCTCCAGGCGCTCGATCCATACGAGCAGGGAGCCAGCGCTCTCGATGCCGAGCGTCGTGAGATCAGCCAGAGACGACGCACCGAGGTTGGAGGCGAACGAGTCAAGGATGCCCTTGCCGAAAGGGTTGCTCTTCAGGTTCTGCATGTCTCGCCACACCGGACTCCTGACCGCCGCATCCACGGCGGCCCCGGACGCGATGCCCGGCAGATAGCTGATCGCGAGCACGAAGCTGTCGTGCTCGTCGGCATCTATGAACAACGGCCGTGCGCCAGCGGCGCGCGCGAGGGACACGACCACATCGATGGCCTCCGACGGTGTGTCGGCATCGCACACGATGCAGTATGTCGCGCCGTTCGTCGTGGCCACGTCGGCAGGCTCGTCATGCTGCAAGATCAGGTGGCCGCCAACGAATCCCATGCTGGGGGGAAGCGCCTTAGCGGCCCAGCGCAGGACGGGCCGCTTCAGCGTGCAAGCGTCCGTGACGACGCAGGAAGCCGGCGCGAGCTTCCCCACTGAATCCAGCGCTGGCTCCGCCTCGCTCAGTGGAACGTCGAGTATGACGAGCGACGCGCCGGCCAGCGCGGTCGCGAGATGGTCCGCCACACGGTCGAGGATGCCCGAGTCCCGCGCCCGGCGAGCTCGGGTCTTGTCCGGGTCGAAGCCGACGATTTCAGCTTCCGCGAACGCGAGCCGCGTCGCTCGCGCGAGACTGAGGCCTAGGGGTCCGAGACCGATGATTGCGACGTCTGTCATGTCCGCCGCTAGGTGCGGTATCCGCCGCCGGTGCCTCGCATGCGAGGGTCCAGCAGGTCCCGGAGCGCGTCGCCAAGAACGTTCCATCCGAAGACCGTGAGGCTCAAGAAGACGCCAGGCCATATGGCGAGCCAAGGGGCAGTCTCCATGTAAGTGCGCGACTCGGAGGCCAGCATCCTGCCCCAAGACGGAATGGGAGCGGGCACGCCGTAGCCGAGGTAGCTCAAGGACGCCTCGATGAGGATCACCTGGCCCAGTCTCAGGCTCGCCAGGATGATGATGGGCACCATCACATTGGGGAGGATGTGCTTCCACAGGATCCGTACCGTGCTCGCGGCGTTCACCCTCGCGGCTTCGATGAAGGCCTGCTCCTTGAGCGAAAGCACCGACCCGCGGAGCACCCGGCTCTCCCTAATCGCCACGAGGCCGAGCACGATGGTCACGTTGAGTGCGCTCGGGCCGAGGATGGACATCAGGAACAGCAAGAACAGCAGCGGCGGCACGCTCATCCAGGCGTCCACCGCCCGTTGCACGATGGTGTCGTACCTTCCGCCCAGGTACCCGCTGGTGATCCCGATGAAACCGGACAGGAAGCTGCCGAGCACCACCGCACCGACTGCCACCGTGATCGAGATACGCGCGCCGTACACGAGCCGACTCAACAGATCCCGGCCGAGGAAGTCGGTGCCCAAGATAAAGCTGAAGCTAGAGCCCTCGAGCGAGTTCGAGAAATGCGGCTCTTCGTAGTGATAGGGAGCGATCCATGGTGCGAACGCAGCCATGATCACCATGCTGAGAACGATCACCGCGCCGACGAAACCGAGCGGCTTCTCGCGGAACAGCCGGACGAACAACGTCCACAGGCCCGTTGGCGCGAATCTGCGCCTGGCGCGACTCGCCATGCCAGCGACACCGACGTGCTCGTTCGAGGCCATGGCTAGGCGTACCTGATCCGCGGGTCGAGGTAGGTGTACGTCAAGTCGACGATCAGATTAATCATCACCGTTCCTGCCGCGAAGATGAGCACGATCGTCTGCGCGGGCACGTAGTCGCGCACCGCCAGTGAGCGCAGCATGTACAGCCCCATACCAGGTAGGTTGAAGATCTGCTCGATGATGACCGTCCCGCCGAGCAGGAACGGTATCTGCAGGCCAAGTAGCGACAGGACCGGGATAAGGGCGTTGCGCACCGCGTGGCGGTACCAGATCGCTCTGGGCTGCAGCCCCTTCGCCCACGCGGTGCGGATGTAGTCCTGCCGGATCACCTCCAGCATCATGGCCCGCGTCATGCGGATCACACCGCCGGTGAGCGGGATCCCGATAATCACCCCCGGCAGCAGCATCACCGACAAGTTCTTCACCGGGTCGGTGGTGAACGGCACGTAGCTCAGCGGTGGCGACCAACCCCAGAGGATGGCCGGCACCGTGATGACCAGGGTGCCGATCCACAGGACGGGGATCGCCACCAACCCGATCGCCGTGGAGCGCAACGCATAGTCGACCCAGGTGTCTTGGCGCACGGCAGTTACGATCCCGATGGGGATCGAAACGACCATGCTGGTGACGATCGCGATCAGGGCGAGCTCGATCGTTACGGGGTAGCGGACGGAGAGCTCGAAAGCGACGGTGCGGCTGGTCCATAGCGAATCGCCCAGATCGCCGGAGAGCAGGCCCAGGAACCAGCTGGAGAATTGAACGTATACGGGGCGGTCGAGCCCCATCTGGGCTTCCAACAGCGACCGGTCGGCCGCATAGCCAAAGTCGGCCAGCATCAGGTCGATGATGTCGCCGGGGATGAGCCGGAGCATAAAGAACGTGGCGACACTGACGATGAACATCGTCAAGGCCGCGAGGAGCAGGCGCCTCACCACAAAGCGGTACAATGCCGCGACACTCCTGAGAAGGCGATTACGAAGCGGCGCCAGTCTACGTTCGGGGATAGGCGAAATCAAATAAGAGCGGAGTCCATGGGTTGTCCATGGCGACGCACCGCAGGCGTTGGAACCACCTTGCCAGACGCGATAATCGAAACGGACGGGCTCACGAGGATCTTCGGCTCGCGGAAGGCCGTGGGGGAGCTGACGTTCACCGTCGGCCGCGGCGAGACGGTGGCTCTGCTCGGAACCAACGGCTCGGGCAAGACCACGACCATGCGTATGCTGTGCGGATACCTCCCGCCGACCGAGGGAACGGCCCGGGTGGCCGGGTTCGACGTGCTCAGCCACTCCCTCGACGTCCGCAGGGCGGTTGGTTACCTGCCCGAGGACGTTCCGCTGTACAAGGATCTCACCATCACGGACTCGCTTCGCTTCTTCGGGCGTCTGCGGAAGATGGACGGAGCCCGCCTCGATCCACGGATCGACGAGGTCATCGAGCAGGTTGGTATGAGCGCCTACCGCGACGTGCTGATCGGGAAGCTCTCCAAGGGCTATCGCCAGCGAGCGGGGCTCGCGATCGCGATACTGCACGACCCGCCGGTACTGATCCTGGACGAGCCCACGGCCTCGATCGATCCCGTGCAGGCGGCGGAGATCCGCGATCTGATCAGATCGCTCGGGGGACAGCACACGGTGTTGCTGAGTACGCATCAAATGTGGGAGGCCGCCGAGCTGTGCGGGCGCGCGGTCGTGCTGCGAGAGGGCGCGTTGGTCGCCGACGGACCGATCGCGGAGATCGGGGCGATGGATACCTCTGAGCGCCGCATCGCGCTCGAGGTCGAGGGTGGCGCCAAGCACGCCACCTCGAGCCTGCTACGGGAGATGGCGACCGTGGTGACCGTCGAAGAGGCCGCCGCTGCATGGCCCGCCGCCGCCGCCTTCACGGTCACGGGGCAAGGTGCACGGCTGGTCAACGACCTCGTCGTAGCGTTGGTTCGAGTGGGCATCGTGGTGGTATCCATCGCGGAAGAGCGCCCTGGACTCGAAAAGGCCTTCCTCGAGTTGGCGCGCGGGCCTGGGACAGGCACCCGTGCGTAACCTCTTGATCCTTGCGCGCAAGGAGATACGGACGTACTACACCTCGCCCATGGCGTACATCGTGGGCGGGGTGTTCCTGGCGCTTGCGGGGCATTTTCTTGTGGCAGGCATATCGGCACCGGTTCCCGAGGCGTCTTTGCGCGAGATGCTCACGCCGTTGGCGTTCGCGATCATCCTGTGGGGACCGATCGCTACTATGCGGCTGTTGGCGGAAGAGCAGCAGCTCGGCACTTTGGAGTTGCTCATGACCACGCCCATCAGGGAGTGGGAGATCATCCTCGGGAAGTTCGTCGCTGTCCTCGCGATGTTCATGGGCATCGTGGTGCCCACGCTCGTCTATGTGGGTCTCATCGCCTGGTTCGGGAGCCCGGACATTGGACCGCTGTTCACCGGCTATCTGGGACTGGTGCTGTACGGTGCCGCCGCCGCATCGCTGGGTCTGTTCACGTCGTCGCTCAGCAGCAATCAGATCATCGCAGGGGCCACGTCGGCCGTTGCGCTGCTGTTCCTGACACTCGCGGATCAGGCCGCCGCGGTGGTCGCCGGCACACCGTCGGCAGTGCTGCGGTCCCTCTCCCTGCCTGGGCACTACAACGATCTGGTGGCGGGTGTCGTGGAGCTTTCCGACCTGGCGTATTTCATCACGTTCATCGCCTTCTTCCTGCTGATGGCGACGCTGAGCCTCGAGACGCGGCGATGGCGCTGATCACGCACCGGGCGGCGATGCCGTGGTAGTGACGCTTCGCACCGCGCTGCGTGGCTCGGCGTCGCTGTTCGCGCTGCTCGGCGCCATCGGACTCGTTGGTGGGGCCTTGCTCGCCGTTTGGGTGCCGGAGCTGGCGGGCTTCGCCACGGTGACGCTGGTGGCTGCGGCGCTCCTGCTCGCAGTCGCAGCCGCGGCCTCCGTGGGGTCGATCGCGAGGGGTCTTTCGGGACGGAAAGGGCGATTCTCCGGCCTAGGACTCGTGACCATCAGCCTCTCCGTAAGCCTGGCAGTCATGATCAACGTGATCGCGGACGCCGCCGGCACGAGCTGGGATATGACCGCGACGCGCCAGTTCAACATCTCCCCACAGGCCGCAATGGTCCTCGAAGCGCTGGACGCCCCGGTGGAGGCCGTCGGCTTTGGGATCCCAGGAGAGGGGTCGCACGACCGGTTCAGGGCAACGATGGAGCAGTATCTGGAGGAGTTCGCGAAGCGAACCGGCAAGCTCACCTACCGGTTCGTCGACCCGGAGCTTGAGCCGTCGGTCGCGCGCGGATACGAGGCCGCCAGGTTCCCGTCGCTGATCTTCTCGTCCGGAGCGGACGGCCCAAGAGCGGCCGTGGGCGCCGAGGCAGCTGGTGAGCAGGATCTGATCACGGCGATCCTGTCGGCCACGCGCACGCGACAGCACACGGTGTACTTGGTGACGGGGCACGGCGAGCGTGATGGGAATGACCTCCGCGAGGGATCGCTGGGGTACGGCATAGCCGTCCGAGGGCTCAGAGCGGACGGCTATGCCGTCCGCAACCTCAATCTGGTGCGTGAAAACCGCATTCCCGACGACGCGTCCGCGCTCGTAATCGCCGCACAACAGGGCGAGATGACGAGCGATGAGCGCCACGTGGTCGTCGATTGGCTCGCCAACGGTGGGCGGGCAGTCATCCTGCTCGAGCCTGGTGGTGGCACGCCGGAGACCACGGGTTCAATCTTGGCGACCTGGGGCCTTGAGCAGGTGCCGGGTACGATCGTGGACCCGACCCGCTCCGCCGCCACCGATATGCGGACGCTAGTGGTGCAACGCGATCAGCAAAGGAGCGACACCTCGATCACGCAAGGTGGTGCGATCGTGGAACCGCTGGGCCCGACGCTGCTGCCGGGGGCGTCAGCCCTCCGCCCGCTTCCGGAGATACTCGACCGGCTCAATGACGGGGAGCCGGTTCCCCTGCGGTACGGCCCGATCGCCGACAGCTCACCGGAATCGTGGGTGTCGCCGAACGTGAGGAGTGACGCCTTCGACGAGGGTACGGATGAGCGCGGACCGCATACCGTTAGCCTGGTGGTGCAAGCATCGGGCACCATGACCGGCTCGCCGGCGGCGGCGTACGACCCCAACGGACCGCAGACGAAGCTGGTGATTTTCGGCGATACGGATTTCGCTAGCAATCGGCACTTCGGCGATCTGGGCAATGGCGATCTCTTCCTCAACGCCGTGAACTGGGTACTCGAGGACCAAGGCTTGATCTCCATCCGGGCCAAGACGGAGGTTTTCAGGCCACTGGTGCTGACCGCCAACGAGTTCAACCTGATCAGGTACGTGGCGTGGTTCCTCCTCCCGGCGGCCATGGCCGCCGGTGCCGCGGTCGTCTGGTGGAGGCGCCGGTAACCGGCGCGCTGTGCGTAACGTAGCGATACGATCCGGGATCGTCGGCCTGGGCGCCGTGCTGGCTCTCGCGGTATGGGTCCTGCTGATCCGTGACTCCGGGGATCCGGTTGTGGGGCCATCCACGGCGCGCCTGTACGTCGCCGATCAGGACGCCATCGCCGCCGTATCCATCCGTACCGGCGAGGCCACGGTGCGTTTCGAGCGTCACGAAGGCGCATGGCACATCAGGGACGCGGACGGCGTCATGGTGAATACGGACCGCTGGGGGGGCGTCGCTTTGCTGCTGACCGGGCCGCGGGTCGAACGGGAGCTGGGGCAGCTCGACCGCCTGAGCGAATACGGACTCGATTCGCCGAGCACCATCGATGTGGAGCTGGACGACGGCAGCACAATCGGCGTGACGCTTGGAGACCGCACACCTGACGATCGCCACCACTACGCCATGGTTGGCGGCGGTGACGACGTGTTCCTCGTGAACGCGGATTGGGGGGCCGTCCTCATGGCGTTGGCGACCCAGCCGCCGTATCCCTACTGGTACTACGCCGTGGACCCGAAGCTGATACGCGTGTTCGAGGTGGACGCCCGAGACGATGCGGTGACCATCTTTCTCGGCATCGACCCCACCCGGCCGGAGGGTGGGCGGGTGCTGGTCGGCGGCGCCGTCCGGAACATGACGGAACCGGAGCTCGCCGAGGCGATGGCCCTCGTGGGCGGACCGGGAACGATGAAGCTGCTCGGACCGGGCTCCGCCGCGGATCCGGCGCTCGGCTTCGCAACCCCCACGATGACCCTCCGGCTGACGTACGCTCTGGCGCAGCCGATCGACGAGAGAGTCGACTTCAGCACCGTCTATGTGGTTGGGGGGAAGACGCCGGACGGGACCGGCTACTACGCCGCCACGTCGGACACACCCAGCGTGCTGCAGTTCGAGGCTGCGTGGGTCGAGGCGGTCCTGGCGCTGCGCGGCTCGATCAGATAGCGTCCGGCCCCACCCGCAGACATGCCGCCATGTGTCCGGGGGCCACCTCCCTCAACGGAGGCACGGTGACGCCGCACTCGTCCACCGCCATGGGACATCTCGTGTGGAACACGCATCCCGCGGGCGGAGCGATGGGGCTTGGAATGTCACCCTGGAGCACAATGTGCTCGCGCTGGGCCTCAACCTTGGGATCGGGCACGGGTACCGCTGACAGCAGCGCCTTCGTGTAGGGATGCTGCGGCGACTCGTAGAGGTCGTCGCAGGGAGCGAGCTCCATGATCTTACCGAGGTACATCACCGCGACGCGATCGGAGATGTGCCGCACCACCGACAGGTCGTGGGCGATCATAAGGTAGGTGAGGTTGAATCGCTCCTGAAGGTCCTGCATCAGGTTGATCACCTGTGCCTGGATGGACACATCGAGCGCCGAAACGGGCTCGTCCGCCACGATGAAATCCGGCTCCGCGGCGATGGCCCGGGCGATACCGATACGCTGTCGCTGTCCCCCCGAGAACTCGTGGGGATAGTGATCGGCCATGTTTGGGTTCAGACCAACGATCTGCAGCAGCTCGCTGACCCGATCCCGGATCTCAGCACTCGTCGTGGCCAAGCTGTGGAT
Source organism: uncultured Dehalococcoidia bacterium (assembly GCA_964596665.1). Classification (GTDB taxonomy): domain Bacteria; phylum Chloroflexota; class Dehalococcoidia; order Lucifugimonadales; family Australimonadaceae; genus CAZQVD01. The sequence goes on along the minus strand of CAZQVD010000037.1, from coordinate 2,387 downwards.
TTTCATGGGTTCCCCGATAATCCCACCCGCCGTCATACGGGGACTCAGCGATGCGTACGGATCCTGGAAGATCATGTTGATCCGCCGACGCATCACCCGGAGCTCCTTGGCGTCCAACGTGCTCAGCTCCGCGCCGTCGAAACGGATCTCGCCCTCGGTCTGCTTGTGCAGTTGCACGATGCAGCGGCCCAGCGTGCTCTTGCCGGAGCCGCTCTCACCCACCAACCCGAGCGTCTCGCCCCGGTTGATCGTGAAAGAGACGTCATCGACCGCCCTCACGTCGCCGACCCGGCGTTGGAAGATCAGGCCCGACGTGATCGGGAAATACTTCTTGACGTTGGAGACCTCGACCAATACTTGGGCCGGGCCAGTGTTCGACTCAGTCATCAGCGCCGGCCTCGACCGGGTGTTGTGCCTCCAGCGGGTGCTGCGGAGGGTTGGGTTGGTCCGCCACCCAGCATGCGGCCTGGTGGGCCGCGTCATCGCCGACTGGCAGCACCGCCGGGATGTCGCTGGCGCAACGCTCAATCGCGTAGGTGCAGCGCGCGCGGAACGCGCAGCCCTCCGGCAAAGCCCCAAGGTCCGGGGGGATGCCATCGATCGGGATGAGCCGGGAACCCTTCGGCCGATCGAGGCGGGGAACCGAGGCGAGCAAGCCCCTGGTGTAGGGGTGCCGTGGGTCTGCAAAAATGTCGTTGAGGGGGCCTCGTTCCACGATCCGGCCCGCATACATGACGTTGATGCGGTCGACATAGCGTGCGACGACGCCCAGGTTGTGCGTGATGATGATCACCGACACGTTAAGCTCGCGCTGCGCCTTGCGGATGAGCTCGAGGACCTGCGCTTGGATTGTGACGTCCAGCGCGGTGGTTGGCTCGTCGGCGATGAGGAGCTTGGGATTGCAGCTGAGAGCCATGGCAATCATCACTCGCTGGCGCATGCCGCCGGAGAACTGATGCGGGTAGTCCTTGAGGCGGCTCACCGGGTCGGGGATGCCCACCAGATCGAGCAGCTCGGCGGCCCGCTCCAGCCCGGCTTCCTTGCCGAGCCCCTGGTGCTCCCGAACGACCTCCGCGATCTGAGTGCCTATCGTTAGCACGGGGTTCAGCGACGTCATCGGTTCCTGGAATACCATCCCGATCTGGTTGCCGCGGGTGCTCCTCATCGAGGGTTCGTCGATCTCTAGCAGATTCTGCCCCTCGAACATCACGCGGCCCCCCACGATCCTGCCCGGCGGGCTCGGGATGAGCCGCATGATGGACAGAGCGGTGACGCTCTTGCCGCAGCCGCTCTCTCCGACCAAGGCGAGCGATTCGCCGACGTCGATGTCGAACGTCACGCCGTCCACGGCCTTGACCACGGACGTGCGAGTGAAGAAATGAGTCTTGAGGTCCGTGACTTCTAGGAGGGTTGTCATGCTTTCACGTGCAAGTGCTTCCACGAAGCGAGCGCCGCCACAAGCTAGCCCACGGGAGCGGGGCTTGTAAAGCGCGGCCACGACGCGGCAGATGCCTCGGAATCGCCTGGGTCAACGCACTCGGCTGCCCCTTCGCAGCGCATTGACAACGTATCGCTCCAAGCGGTAAAACCACGGGGGTGCATCGGGGCCTGGCCGAACGTCGTGCCACGCCGATTCACTTGGTGACTCGATGGTCGGTCCGACACTTCCTCGATCGGAGTGGATATGCCAAGAATATTGAGGCTCGTAGCGCTGGTCCTCATGGGTACCTTCGGCTTGTTGGTGCTGGCGGCCTGCTCGTCGGACGACCCGACAGCGACGCCCACCACGCGGGCCGTTGCCACCGCCACCGCTGTGCCCGCCACCGCTGTGCCCGCCACCGCGACGCCCACGCCCGAGCCCACGGCGAAGTACGGCGGCACGCTGGCGTACTGGATCCGCAGCGACCCTCCGGGTTGGGACCCATGGGGTCGCACGCGGTTCTGGGACCCGACCAGGAAGATCGCCGAACTCGTCTTCAACCCGCTGTACTCCCCTGAGCCACAGACCGGAGACAGCTGTGAGCTGGTGTTGCAGCCCGAGATCGCCGAGAGCTGGGAGTTCACCTCCCCGACGGTCCTCGAGTTCAAGCTGCGCAAAGGGATCAAGTGGCACAACAAGGCACCCCTCAACGGCCGCGAGTTGACTGCGGACGACGTCGTCTACACCTTGAACGAGCGTTTCGCGAAGGGCCTCGCAGGCAAGGCATACGTGGGGCAAGTGTTCTTCGACAGCGCAGAGGCAGTCGATGCCAACACGGTTCGCTTGAACTTCAAGCAGCCTTTCTCCGGCTTCATCTCCGCGTTCCCCAGCGGGAACCGGCAAGGATGGATCGTCGCGCCTGAGGCCTCTGCAGAAGACGACCTTGCAAATCCTGAAGCATCCTGGG
>CAZQVD010000036.1:7136-16166 GCA_964596665.1 uncultured Dehalococcoidia bacterium | reverse complement strand
GGAGTTGAAGTGCTGGTGGTACGTGAAGTCGCTGTGCACGATCACTAACGAGCCGACCTTCCAGTCAGCCTTGCGCATGTCGGAGCGATCCTCCTTCGTCCACAGCAGCGAGTAACCCGCATCGCCGCTCAGCAGCACGAGGTTGGCTCCGGGGCCGTGGCGGTGCGCCTTCTTGTACGTGCCCACCGGGAACTCGGAGATATGCGCCTTCGACGAATTGCCCGCCATCTCGAACATGGAGTTGATTCCGCCCGCGCCTCGCGCGCTCCAGTCGTACAGGGGCATGTCAGGCGCGTTCGGCATGAAGTTGGACGCCCAGATGCGGCCGTTGTACAGCTTGCCGTTGCCGCTGAAGAAATCGCCCTCGCCGGCATAGCGGCCCTTGAACGCGTGGTTGCTGTTGAACACGAAGTCGTTGTCGTCGTAGAGGCGCATGACAGGCGGCGCGGTAGTCACCGCCAGATAGCGCGCCGGCTCCGAGCCGCTGCCGTTGAAATGTTCGTACCAGCAGTTCAGCGGGATGGAAAAGAGGCTGCCCTTCTTCCACTCGAACGTCCGCTTCTCTCCACCCATCGGCCAGAGGGTGGTCGCACCGCGGCCTGCGACCACGTAAACGTACTCCTCGTACATGTGGTGCTCGGGCTCCGAGCGACCGCCCGGATTGATCTCAATCAGCTGTGAGTCGTTTGTGAGCACGTCGTAGGGGATGTTGATGACGGCGCCCTTGCCACCCTTGCGCTCCCATGGCCCCAGCTCGACCGCGGCCAGGTCGTCGAAGGCGAAGTCGACGATCACCTTCACGCCTTCGCTCTTCAGCCATTCCTTATACGTATCCACCAGCTTGAAGTCTTCGAGTCCGTCGGTCGGCTCCTTGGCTCGAACGATATCGGCATCGGCATCCGTGGTCATGGCGTTCCTCCTTCGCTTGTCTCGGCTTCGCTCGCCGCCCTGTCTGGCGCCTGTTGCCGAACATACACCATTCCGCAGGCCGCCATCGCGGCGAGGCTAATCAGGCAGGAAATCGAGCAAGGCTGCGTTGAACTCGTCGGGCGCCTCGGTCGGCACGAAGTGGCCACAGTCCAGGACGACCATCTTCGACCCCGGTATCCCCTGATGGGTCATCTCGCCCATCTCCAGCGCGTTGATCTGGTCGTTCTTACCCCAGACCACCAGCGTTGGCACCGGGATGTGCGAGAAGCGGCGTACCGTGTTGTAACGGCTGCGCGTCTCCATATTGTTCATGTGGTTGAGCACGCGCTGATATGCCGCGAGACGGTCTGGGTTGCCGGTGAGCGCCGCCTTGTAGTCCGCAAGCGCTTCGAGGTCGAGCGCGCCATGCTTCACCGTGGCCTGGGATTGCTCGAGTAGCTGCTCACGCGACGGCGGCTTGAACTCCACCATGCTTTTCAGCTGGCGAGGCATGGCGCCGCCACTGGCCACGACCACCAGCTTGTTCAGCCGGCTTGGACTCTCGTAGCCGAACAACGACGCGAGCCATCCACCCATGGAATGGCCGACCAGATTCGTCTTCGGCAGCCCGAGGGCGTCCTGAAACTCGCGGAGGAAATCCACGAGGTAGGCAAACGAATACTCTTGCTGGAGATAACCGTCGCCCTTTCCCCACGCCAGGGCGTCGACCGCAATCACGCGTAGTTTCGACGATAGAGGGCCTATGTTCAGGAGCCAGTTGTGCGCTCCCTCCGCATACCCCACGCCGTGCAGGAGGATCGTCGGATAGCCGTCGCCGGCTTCGACGTACCGCGTCGTGCCGTGGCTCATCTCGACGAATTTCTCTTCCGCGTTGGGGATTTCGACGCCACCGATCATGAGACTCATTGCTCTTCTCCTTCTGTTGCAGGCCCCAGGCCGAAGATCGACCAACCGGGCCGAATCTGAAAATCACCGCGATGGGAGACGAAACCGGAACCGGGCTCATTCGATCGCGCTTGGTTGATCGCCCAGACCGAAAGCGCTTGAACCTTCTCCATACTCGCAATCTGTTCCATACTGAAAAATCCGGCATCCATGGTCTCTTGGCCATCGGCTTGCGGCTCACCGGAGATGGCGTCAAGCCGGAAGACGACGTATAGATTGGCTGGCCGCTCGGGGTTGGTTCCCGCGGCGTGCCGGAACCCGACGACGTCGGTCACCCGCGCGGTGATCCCTGCCTCCTCGAGCACCTCTCGTTCAGCGGCGGCATCGATCGTTTCGTCGACCTCCACGTAGCCACCGGGTATCTGCCACGATCCCCTGCCGGGCTCGATGCCACGTTGGATCAAGAGCGCTTTGCCGTCGCGGAACACGACCCCACCACACCCGATTGAGGAGTCCCCGAAGTGGAAGTACCCGCAACCCTCGGTGGAACAGGCGGGCCGCTCACGCCCGCCTTCCATCCGTGTTCCGAGAACGGAGCCGCACTGGGGACAATACGTCGGTATGGCCATCAGACCGGAAGCGCCGGCTCAGCGCCGGTGTCGGGCAAGTCCACCGCGAACGCGTTGATGAGGAATGCGTTCTGCACGTACTGGCCGAGAACGGCAGTGATGTCCACAAGGTGACGCGTGCCGAACTGGGTCAGCGCCGCCTGATAGGCCTCATCGCTCACCCGGTGCGACGAGAAGAGCTCGTTGGCGTACTCCATCAACGCGGCCTCGTCAGCCTTCATCTCGGGCAGTGGCTTGCGGTCGCGCAGCGCATCGATCAGGGAGTCACTGACCCCAGCCTTGCGCGCGGGACCGACGTGGGCATTCCACACGTAGGCGCAGTCCATCGCCCGCGCGGTCGTCAGGACCGTAAGCTCAAGGATGTGTGGTGGGACGGAGGTCTCGAACCGCAGGTAGCGGTTCGCGGGGGCGCGCTTGCGTGCGAGCTCGGGGCTGTGGATCGTCACCGAGCCAGGTCCCCCTGGCTGAGCGCCGCCTAAGGATGCCATCACCTCGTCGAACGCCTCGTGCTGCTCCTCCGGCATGGCCTCTCTCGTGGCCTTGGGCAATCTCGCCATTGCGCACCTCCTCAGGTCGCCCCGATGGTATCGTCTTGAGGAACCGAGCGAAAGGAACCAGCCATGGACACCACCCGCTACAACCCGTTGACGCCAGAAGAGGCATTCGTGATCGAGCAGAAGGGGACCGAACGTCCGTTCACGGGTGAGTACGACGATTTCTACGAGCCAGGCGTGTATGCCTGCCGTCGATGCAACGCGGAGCTCTACCGCTCCGAGGACAAATTCGATGCCCACTGTGGATGGCCCGCTTTCGACTTGGAGATCGAGGGCGCCGTACGACGGCTACCCGACCCCGACGGGATGCGCATCGAGATCGAGTGCGCCAGCTGCGGGGGACACCTGGGACACGTCTTCCTGGGCGAGCGGCTGACGCCCGCGAGCACGCGGCACTGCGTGAACTCGCTGTCTATGCGTTTCGTGCCGGCCGGCGCCGCCTAGCGGATCGGTCACCGAACGACGGGTCCCGATGTCGCGGCGCGGCGCGGCCTCCTCGCCACCGCCACGAGGACTGCCGCCACCAGCGACAGCCCGGCGGAGGTCGAGAAGATGAGCTGGTAGCTGCCCGTCGCGTCGAACGTCATCGCCGTCACCAGTGGGCCCAAGGCGTTGCTGAGCATATGGATAGGCGACGCCAGGCCCCGGATGCCTCCGATCGATCCACGTCCGAAGTAATCCGCCCAGATCACCTGCATGACGGTGATCATTATGCCGGTGGACACGCCATAGATGATTCCGAACGCATACGCGATCAGCGCGTTGTCGGCCACCAGGAACAACCCGATGCTTGCCGATAGCAGCACGTAGCTGAGCGCCATCAGGTACTGCACCGGCACCCGCTCGCCCACGAACCCAGCTGCAACGGAGACGGGCATGCCCACCAGTGGAGCCAGCGAGAGGGACACGATCGCCACACCTCCGGGCAGGCCGTTGTCCGAAAGGTACGAGAACCAGTGGAAGTTGACCCCGGTCGTGACGAAGCTCTGGATCGTGAGCGCGGCCATGATCAGGTAAAAGGCGGGAACCCGGAGCGCCGCGGCTCGTGTGAACGACGTTTCGGCGGCGGTCAGGGGTGATGCGGAGCCCGGCGTGGGGATGCTGCGCCGGTCGGGCCGAACCCCGTCCGGGAGCCAGCCATCGTCCTCGGGCGCTCGCTTCAGGAACAGGAGCGTGGGTACGAGGGCGGTGACCCAGACGGTCACGCCCATGCTCACCGCGGCCTGGCGCCACGTGCCGAACGTCAGGATACGCTCGATCATGATGGGGAACGCGATCTGCCCCACCCGCTGCCCCAGGCCCGCCAGCCCGATGGCGCGCCCGCGCTTGCGGACGAACCACTTCGGGAGCACGACGCCCGTGATCATGAAGAAGGTGGACGCGATGATGGTGCGGCCGAGTATCTGTAGCGCGTTGTGCTGCCAGAGCTCCTGCATGGCCCCCATGAGCACGAAGACCGCCCCCATAGCGATCACTGCTGCGACCATCACGCCGCGGGCACCGTGGCGGTCCATGACGGGGCCGACCACCAACGCCAGCACGCCGCCGGCGAATGAGCCGATGGACATGGGTAGCGCGAAGATGGCTCGCGACCAGCCGAACTCGCCGGTCACCGGGCCTTGGAACACACCGAGCACCGGGTTGGTCTCGACGCCTCCCGCGAACGAGAGCACGCTGACCACGGCCACAACGATCCAACCGTAGAACCGCTGCGGCCTCCTCGGACCCGGTGTCGCAGGCCCTTGCACTAGAAGGTGTGCAGCGTTCTGGCGTTGTCCCCGAGCATCTTGTTCGCGATGCGCTGGCCCACGAAACTCGTGCCCCTGAACGTCACGAGCGCGGCAAGCTCCGAAGTCGTGTCCGCATGCCCATAGTCCGAGCCCATGATTAGACTGGCCTCGCCCGCGAACTGAAAGAGACAGGGCACGGCGTCGGATTGACAGCCAGCGTACGTGCAGCTCCAGTGCAGGCGTTTCTCGGCCGCCTCACAGACCTCTGCAATCCATGGTTATCCCTGCGCCCCGACGCATGGTCGGCAGCCAGGTCGGCCGCTATCACGTGGGCTTCAGCATCAATCGTGAGCGTCTTCGCGGCAGTCGCCATGAGTTGCATCTTTCTCCGTATGGGCCCTGACATGGCCATGTTTCCATGAGCAGGCGCCGCGTATTCTACGCCCGCAAAGACGTACGGGCGCTCGGGTGATAGAGTTCGGCACGATCCGCGCGATGGCAGCAGAACACGGCGCACGGCGATGGAGGTTTTCATGTATGACCTCGTGATTAGAAATGCACAGCTCGTCGACGGTACCGGAGCTCCCGCCTATCGCGGCTCCATCGCGGTCGAAGGCGACGTCATCCAGGCCGTGGGCGACGTCTCCGGTATTGCACAGCGCACGATCGACGCCGACGGGCGCGTCGTGTCCCCCGGGTTCATTGACCCACACACACACATGGATCTGTTCGTGAAGCTCTACCCGACCGGTCTTCCCGTCGTGAACTACGGTGTCACCACCATCGTCATCGGCGACTGCGGGGCGTCCGTCGCACCGGTGCCCCAGGACCAGGCGTCGTTGGACATCTTGGTGACGTATCTGCGGCGTGTGCTGGACAACTACGTGGACCCGGACGCGTTCGAGTGGACCACCTTCGGAGACTACCTCGACTACCTGGAGGGCAAAGTTGGCATCAACCTAGCCGCCCTGATGCCCCACTCGCCCACTCGCCTTGTGGTGATGGGGGAAGAATCCATGCAGCGCGCCGCAACACCCACCGAGCTTCGCGCGATGGTCGATCTCGTGACCGAGGGGTGGGACGTTGGCGCGGTCGGCTTCTCCACTAGCCCGCTGGGCGGGCCGCTTATCCACGCAAACACTCCGAGCGCATTCGCAGACCTAAACGAGATGGTGACGCTCGCGCGCTCGGTGGTCGACAAGGGCGGCCTGTATCAAGCAAATGCGGCTGGCACCATCCTGAACAGCGAGTCGATGCTCAGCGCCGTCACCGAGCAGGTAGGCGGCACCTATGTCCTTAACGAGTGGCGCCACTACACGTCCGACGACCCGGGCGTGGTGGCGGACATGCAGTCCGCCATGGAGGGCCTGACCGCGCGTGGGCGCGCCGCCTATGGCGTGGTCATCCCCTACCAACACGTCGCGCGATGCGGTGCGATGGACTTCCTCCCGTTGGTGGGCCTCGACGAATGGCAGGCGCTGCCGCAGGAACCCGCCGCATTCGCACAGGCCCTTCATGACCCGGACCGCCGCACTCGCCTTGCCACCGCCGCCGCGTCCCACGGGCCGGCACAGCGGTGGGCAAGCTGCGTAATCCGCGAAGCCGGGAACCCGGCGGACCAGCGATTCGAGGGCCGCAACGTCCTGGATGCAGCGGCGTCCACAGGCCGATCCGCGCTGGACTTCGCACTCGACCTGCTGGCGAGGAACCCGGATTCGGCGCGGTTCGTCTGTTGGGGTCACCGCGCCAACGGCGACCCGGGCCGGCTGGCCAACATGATCCAGAGCCCCCGATCGGTGATTGGCACCGACGCGGGCGCACACACAGACGCCTTTTTCTTCTACGGCGCGCCGGCGAAGCTGTTGGGGCATTGGAGCCGCGAGAAGGAGCTCCTGACCCTTGAGGCAGCGGTGCACAAGCTGACTGGCTTCCCGGCGCAGGTGCTCGGCATCAACCGCGGCGTGCTGGCTGAGGGCCGGCCCGCTGATCTCGTCATGTTCGACCCGTCCACTATCGGCGACGGCATGAACGGGGAGTTACCTCCCGACGTGATCGACGCTCACGAACTAGAACGAGCATGTGAGGGCATCGACTTGGTCGTGGTCAACGGGAAGGTGGCGGTGGAATCAGGTACCGTGACAGGCGATGCGGTTGGCAGGGTGCGGCGCTGGGAACTCTGAGAACCGCCCCACGATGACACCCGTTCACAGCCTCGGTACTATACTCCCTTCAATTGCCACGGAATGGGATCGGCATGTTTGAAGCAGCTACCGCCGCAGCTACGCAAATCTTCACCCCGCCGGCGATGCTGGCGCTTCTCGCCGGCGTAGCCATCGGCGTGCTGAGCGGGGCGCTCCCCGGCGGCGCCGTGCCCACCTTGGTCGTGTTGCTGGGCTTCGCCTATGGGATGGACCCTTTCATCGCCCTACCCCTAGCCATCGGCATGGTCTCTACCGTGCCCACCGGCGATACGCTGCCTGCGGTGCTGCTTGGCATGCCCGGCTCCACGTCGGGCCAAGCTACCATCCTCGATGGTAATCAGATGGCGAAGCAAGGGCGGGCGGGGGTAGCCCTGTCAGCCGCGTATCTCGCTTCGCTTATCGGTGGCCTCATCGGAGCAGTGTTCCTCTTCGCTACCATCCCCATCGCGCGTCCCATCGTAAATTCATTCGGCGCGGCAGAGTTCTTCATGCTGGGACTGGTCGCTATCGCAGTGGTCGGTGTGGTAAGTAGCGGAGCCCTGTTGAGGGGTCTCATGATCGGCGCCATGGGGATATTGATTTCCAGCATTGGCTTCGATACTGCAGGGACGTATCGATCGACCCTTCAACTCGACTACCTATTTAATGGCATACACATCGTGCCGTTGGTGATTGGAGTCTTCGCGCTACCCGAGTTCATCGATATGGTCATCGGTGACATGCCTATTGCTCGCAAAGCGTCCTCGGACGTGATGAAGCAGGCTAGCAGCGGACGGCGTGAGGGCATGTTGGCGACGCTGCACAACTGGCCGCTGGTGCTTCGGTCTGCAGGGCTAGGGGTGTTCGTAGGATTGCTGCCGGGCATCGGCGGGTCGCTAGCCCAATGGCTCTCCTACGCCTCGGCCAGACAAACCGTTCGCGGAGGCACTGCGGCGTTCGGCACAGGCGACGTACGGGGAGTCATTGCGCCGGAGTCGGCCAACAACGCCGTGGATGGCGGCCAACTGGTGCCCACTCTGTTCTTCGGTGTGCCGGGCAGTGTGGGCATGGCGATCTTCCTCGGCTTCCTGATCGTTCTGGGGTTACAACCAGGGCCTGAGATGCTTGGCGAGAATCTGGACCTGACACTCACGATAGTGTTCAGCCTTGCATTGGCGAACGTGTTCGCGACCGGCCTCGTGTTGGGGTTCACTCCTCTCCTTGCCCGGGTCGCCTTCGTCCCGCCCAACATCCTGGTTCCCCTGGTGTTCGCAGTACTCTCGCTGGCCGCCTTTCAGGCGAACTTCCAAGTCGCAGACTTAGTCGTCATGCTTGTCTTCGGGGGCATTGGCTTCTTCATGAAGACCTACGGTTGGCCACGCCCGCCGATCATTATTGCTGTAGTGCTTGGCAAAATAGTCGAAAAATACTACGGCATCACGGTCCTGACATACGGCTGGGGCATGTTCTCACGGATACCCGTCCTAGCAATCATCCTCATTGCGATCCTGACCGCCGGCTACACAGTTTGGATCCAGCGGAGCGTGAACAGGACGAAGGCAGAGCAGGACCGGCAAATGGCGAACGTCGGCATCAACGCGGAGCAGGAGGCCTCGGACGAATCATCCGGGACCAATGATTCGGGCAGCAACGCGAGCGGGGGCACCACAGACGCGAAACTTCAGATTGCCGATCGGTTGCGGCCAACGCCCAGCGGCGCTTTTGTGCTCGCGTTGGGCGTCTTCTTTGCATATTTCTTCATCATCTCCCAATGGTGTGGCTCCGTGGCTTTCTGCCCAGGCAATGACTGGGGCATCACATCAGAGCGAATCCCACGCTTGGTGAGCACGGTAGGACTGGCACTCGTAGTACTGTACGCGGTGTCACACCTGGTCAAGCCGGGCTCACGGGCCAAGCAACAGATCATGGATATCGGTAGATCAGAGACCGACGCGGGCCGCAGGGTAGTGGCACTCAGAACCGTCAAGGCAGTGGGCTCCACGGTCGGTTTCGTCCTGGCGATCTGGTTGCTGGGTTTCCAGATCAGCGTACCTGCCTACATCTTCCTCTACCTGTATTTCTTCGGCCATGTCCGGCTGTGGCAGGCAGCCATCGGAGCGCT
>CAZQVD010000036.1:0-7126 GCA_964596665.1 uncultured Dehalococcoidia bacterium | reverse complement strand
TGTTCGTTGGGCTCATCTACGGATTCTTCGAAAACGTCATCCACGTGTCATGGCCGATCCCGAAGCTTGGGTTCCTTCTACCTGACATTCTCCAAGGGCTTTGACCAGCGCAACATGGACGGCTAGCGGAACGCGGTGGTACCATCCCGCTTCATCTGAAGATTGCTCTTCGTCGTCGCGAGTGAGAACGAACACGAATTGGGGGTCACATGCACTACATACAGCGAATGAAGAGGGGAGTGGCTAAGCTGCTCACGCTAACTAGTTTGTTGATGATTTTCGCCCTCATCGTCGCCGCTTGCGGAGGTGACGACCCGACCCCAACCCCGGTCCCGCCAGCAGCAACGGCGACACCGGTACCGGAGGCTGCGCCGGCCGCAACCCCAGTGCCCAAGGCCAAGGCAACACCCACACCCAAGCCGAAGGCGGCACCGAAGCCCGCACCAACGGCAGTGCCCAAGCCACCACCGGCGCCATCCGTAATGGATTTCAAAGGCAAGACTGTGCGAATCACGGTCGGCTATGCGCCAGGGGGTGGATTCGACACCTACGCACGCGTCTTCGCGGTGCACCTCAAGGACGCCCTGAAGGGCAAGCCAAACGTCATCATTAGTAACCTGCCGGGTGCCTCGACACTCATCGCGGCCAAGTCAGCGGTCAATCGCCCCGTACGAGACAACCAGGTTGATATCGTGCTTGTGATTAACACGCTGCTCATCAATACCGTGCTCGGAGGGGTGGAGGGATTCAGCCCGACCGACTTGACGTATCTAGGTTCGCCCGACTTCGCTCCAAGCGACAATACCTGGTGCGTTCGCACCAGCGTGACCGACAGCATGGACGGTGTGCTAACGAGGGGGACGGACTTCACCCTAGCGCAGATCGGTCACATTGACGGATACGGCCTTCACTCCCAATGGTTGAAGGACCGGGGTATGCCGTTTACGTTGGTGTACAACTACAGCGGCACTTCGGACATGAACGCGGCGTTCAATCGCAAAGAGGTCGAAATCACACCAACCTGTCGGCAGTCCGAGGTAGAGAATAACCCTGAGTGGAACCAGGGCTTTGCCACCCCATTGTTCTACGTGTCGAAGGAGCCCGCTTGGGTCACAGAAGGCAAAGCTGCTGGCAAGTGGCCATGGGCTACTACCTTCGCCGACTTCGCGAAAGCGCAGTTCAACGCGAGCTCCGACGAGTTGGCGGCGATTCAAGCGATTATCGACACCTCGCAGTCGACTCGCGTGTTTGCCATGCCGGCGAGTACGCCTGACAACGTTGTGAATGCCCTACGCGCTGCGTTCAGCGACGTGATAGAGAGCGAGGCATTCGTTGCCGACATGAAGAAGCGTAGGTACGACGTTGGGCTGTTGACCGGCAGCGCTCTCCAGACCAGCATCGAAAGCCTCAACAATCTTCCGCCAGCTTCATTGGCTATCGTGAAGGACCTGTTCGCGGCGAAGTAACCTTCGCCGCACTAGTCGGTGTATAAAAAAGGGGGCGCCCCACTTCACAAGTGGGGCGCCCCCTTTCCATGCGCCGAGATTGTTCCTGGATGAGAACTCAGTTCTGCTAGCAGCTTAATAAAGCAGAGATCCCTACCAGACCGCCGTGCTTAGGGTTGACACTCGAAGGCTCTAGGGTATGACCACCGGCTTCAGCGGCGCGATCTCACCATCGGTAATCTCACGGATGCGGTCCTCCGACATGGTCATGCCGTGCATCTCGGAGCGCATGCGAAGCCGCTCCTGGCACACCTCAATGACCATCTCGCGCAGCCGCTCGAACTCCGCTTCGTCTTCGATGCCGAGCTCCACACCGTCGGCGTTGTGCTCGTAGTGACCAACCTCGTCGTTGTAGATTGCCTTGCCCGCGTCCCTAATCTTGCTCAGTAGCGGGTCGTCCGTCTCGAGCACAGCGGCAGCGTGGAAGATCCCAGCGCCGCCGCCTTCGGTGAACCCGAAGGCCATCTGTGCGAGCTTCGTGCTTTCGGCCATGAAACGCGCCCGCATCTCCTCAAGGCGTGAGTCGCTGGGCAGGCGCAGTCCTTCGAGGTCCTTCATCCTGACCGGCTCACCCGTGATCTCGGTCAGGATGTCCGCGTAGAAGCCGTAGTGCTGGAACTCCTCCAAGAGCTGCTCCAGCACATACTCGATCTCGCTGCGTCCCCCGGCCGTTTCGGCGTCGGGCAGGCCGGCCCGAACGTTGTTGATGAGCCAATCTGTGCTGCTGTTCAATCGAGGCAGCAAGCCGGGGCCACGAAGCTCACGGAGGCATTGGTGCTGGAGCCACAGTACGTGATCCTTCGGATCGTGGGGGACTGCGAAGAAGTTCGCGGCAATCTCCGCCTCTCCAGCCCAGAAGTACTCGGCCATCTCCACGAGCTCTGCCATCATGTCGGTCTTGGTCCACTGTGCCATCGATTGCTCCCCTGCTCGGTCTGTGCTACTTCAGGTGGCCGAACATCTCAACCGGCGTCTGGCGGGGGCCCTGGCCCTCCCAGTACTCGCCGGTCCCGACGGTGTAGCGTCCCTGGAGGAACTCGCCGGACTTCTCGCTGCGGATGATGACGGCGATGCACTCCTCGCCCAGGCTGCGCTCCGCGTGGATCTCGTAGGGCTTCACAAGGTCTATCGTGCCGGCCCCCACGTCGGAGGTGCCGGACAGCTTGATCTCCACGTGGTCCGGCGTCGCCTCGCCGACGCGCTCGTAGCGCTCCAGCGTTTGCTGACCCGTCAGCATGCCGTAGCACGTGTAGATGTGGGCATGGTCGTGGATGCCCCGCCAATCAGGATGAACCGAATGTGGGCGCCGCTCGCCGTAGTTCGGGCGCGTCTTCGTGCAGTTGATGGCGAAGCCGTATTCGGGGTCCACGTAGAAAAGCAGGTTCTCCGCGCGGTCCTTCATGATGCACTCTGGCCAATGCTTCGACGCCTCAAGCACGCCGGGGTCGGCGAGAAGCCGGCCCAGGACAGACGGCATCGCCTCCCATCGCTTCTCGGGGTCCGGCTCCTGGTCAAACAACTCACGGGTCTCGGCGATGAAGCGGTCCAATGCAGTCTCGGTGCCCACCGTGGTCATGACAGCCTCCTTGCTTGTGAGTAGCTGCTGATTTATGCCGTTACTGGGACGCCAACCTTGTACAAGCGCACGCAGTTGTCCCAAAGGATGTGGCGCTTGTCGGTTTCGGAGATACCCATCTCCAAAAACGCGGGCACGGCCTCCGGATACCGGGAGTCCCCGTGCGGGTAATCGGTCGAGAACACTATCTGGTTGCTCCCGATGTAGTCGATCGTGTACTTCGCCGGCTCCTCGTCGGGCTCGATGGACACCCAGCACTGACGCTTGAACAGATCGCTCGGCTTCATCGTCAGCTCCGGCATGTAAGCGTCCAGCTCACGCTCGTGAGCCTCGTCGATCCGCCACAGGAGCCAGGGGATCCAGGAGCAGTTCGCTTCGAGGAACGCCACCCGCAGGTTGGGGTGGTTCTCCAGGATGCCGGCACCGACGAGGCTGCCGAACCCCATCATCTGCTCGAAGGGCTGTGCATAGATGCGGCGCATCAAGAAATTCGGCGAGAACTGCTGCCCCGCCTGCGGCGACAATGATCCGGATGCCTCGTGGAACCCAATCGGGATGTCCAGCTCCTCGAGCACGGCCCACAGGGGCTCGAAGTACGGGTCGTGCCATGGCTTGCCGACCACCATGTTCGAGCGGACGAACACGGACTTGAAACCGAGCTCGCGCACCACTCGTCGCGTTTCGGCGACTGCATCGGCGATGTCGTAGACGGAGATCATGCCGGCGCCGAGCATCCGCACGGGGTCGAGCTGGCAGAAGTCGTACATCCAATCGTTGTAGGCGCGCGCGACGGCGGCGGCGAAGCGCGGGTCCATGCCGGGCCGCGTCAGCACACTCAGGCCCCGGCTCGGGAACATGACGGCCAGATCCAAGCCTTCGGTGTCCATCGCCGCGAGCTGCACCTCGGACGTCCAGCCCTTCTCCGAGTCCGACCGGTAGATCTTCTGGAGGCGCTCGAAGGTGTGCCCGATATGGTTGATGCCGCCCTGCCTGGCGTCGCCGTCCTCCGGCCATCGAACACGGAGCTCGCGGACGTTCTCGGAGGTTATCCCGATCGGAGCTTGGCTCTTGAACTCATCGTCGATATACCGCTGCCACAAATCTGGTGGCTCCATAACGTGCATGTCGCTGTCAAAGATCTTGAAGCCATCCTTTGCCATGTTGCATCTCCTCTTGCACGTGGGCGCGCGACGTACATGATAATCCGCAAGATCGCGATCCGCACGCCGCAATCTCATAACGCTGCTCGCTATCCCCCGGCTGCTGCTCCCAAACGCATCATGGCCAGCACCTCGTCGGCAGAGCGGACGCGGGCGAAGATCGGGAAGATGCGGTCCATGAACTGGTGCATGTTGTCCTCGAGGCCCGAGCAGGCATCCCGAACGATGACCAGGTTGAAGTCCAGGTCGCGAGCGCCATACGCGGTGCTCGCGACGCCGATGTGCGTGGCGCCGCCGCTGATGACGATGGTATCGATGCCGCGCGAACGCATGCTTAGCTCAAGGTGCGTCTGGTGGAACGCGTTCCATCGGTGCTTGTTGATCAGGTAGTCGCCTGGCTCAGGTGCGATCTCTTCGATCACCTCCGAACGCCAGTCGGAGCCGGGCACGGTCCGATACGCGGTCGTGAAACCCTGGTCCGGGTCCGGCCAGCGTGTGAGCGTGTAGTCGGTGTCGGAGTAGAGATGGGTCGAGTCCAGGCCGTCGGCGCGGTGGTCTGCCTTGGCGTAGAACACCGGGATACCAACCTCCTTCGCAGCCGCCCGCACCTTTGCGGCATTGGCCACGATGGGCTCCATCTTTCGCTGGTTCTCCTCCGATGATCCTCTGAAATAGGCGTTCAGCATGTCGAAGAACAGCAAAGCCGTCTTCTTGGGGTCGACCGCGTTGTGCGGCATACAGATGCCTCCTCGCAGAAAGCTCATTCGAGTCGAGATCAGGTTTGCGACCTCAGATAGGGTACGCCAATCCCATCCACACGCAACGCGCATACCAAGAGCCGACGTAGCTTCGAGAACAGCGACGCCGCTATCAGCGACGCGCAACCCCACGGCGAATGTCGCCGACATTGACTATGACTATCACGCGCTTATATCGTTCACTGGTCGTTGGACAGTTCAATCAGGAATATCCTGGGGCTCGCGCGCATTTACCACTTGAGTTCGTGAGTAGGGGTGGGCGTCATCCTGGACGCCTTCGACTTCCAGTTCCCTTTCTAGCAACGAACGCAGCTTTCGGCACCAGCGAAGGAGATTTGTCATGGCAGTACCCGGACTCGGAGCGGTTATCGACGGCGACGGTCACCTGGTCACCGACATGAAGGGCGTGGCGAACTTCATGCCTGAGGGGTGGATGGGAATGGCCGGGGGCAGCAGCCTCGGCAGCCTTTTCCCGCCCATCGACCACCTGCACTCTGCCAATCCAGTGGCCCTTCCTAAGGACTCGTTCGCCCAGATCGGCGTCGAGGGATGGATGGAGTTCATGGAGGAGGTCGGCATCGACGCGGCAGCGTTGTTCCCAACCGGCGGGCTTTCCTACGGGCGCATCGTCAATCGGGATTGGGCCATCGCCGTTTGCCGGGCCTACAACGACTGGGTATACGAGACGTACATGAAGGCGAGCAACCGGTTCATCGGCATTGGCTTCATCCCGATGCAAGAGCCTTCAGCCGCGGTGGAAGAACTTCGGCGGATCGTCGTCGACCTGGGCATGGCGGGCGCCATGCTCCCGTCCCGCGGGCTGACGAACCATCTCGGGGCCAAGGAGTACTGGCCCATCTACGAGGAGGCCGACCGGCTGGGGGCCACCCTCGCCGTGCACGGCGGCTCGCACAGCGGCATGGGCCTCGACAACATGAACGTGTACGCGCCGGTGCATGCGCTAGGGCACCCGTTCAGCCTCATGGCGGCCTTCGGCGGCGTGATATTCAACGGCGTGCTCGACAAGTACCCCAACGCCCGTTGGGGGTTCCTGGAGGGCGGCGTCGGATGGTTACTGCTATGCCTCGAACGCTTCAACCGATCCTACGAGACCCATATGCATCTCGACCCGCGCGACGAGCTGATCAAGCTGCGCGACGGCGAGCGCGTCAGCGACTACATCGTCCGCCACACGCAGGAGGGCAGGATCTACGTCGGCTGCGAGGGAACGGAGCCGAACATCGCTCAAGTGATTGAGGCGGTTGGGGATGGGTGCCTGATCTTCTCGACGGACTTCCCACACGAGGTGAACGCCGAGATGTGCAAGCACGAGATCTCCGAGGTCGTGGAGAACACCCAAATCACCGACTCCGACAAGTCCGCCATCCTCCACGGCAACGCCCAGCGCCTGTACGCGTGGAGCCCGAACGGCAACTAGCATCGCGTGGCGCTACTGCTGACCGACTCCGACCTCAGCCCCCGGCATCAATCAGCCCGCCGATAACGGCGGGCTGATTGATGCCGGGGGCTGATCTTTTCGCGAGAACAGCACGTAGCGAAGGAAGCCAACCGCCACACCGTCCCGCTCCCAACCATAGGGCACGCGCTGCTCAGCATCTCGCTCGTGTCGCCGGCCGACGGCGTGACGGCGCGCAGTCAGGTCCGCAGGGCGAACGCCGACATGGTAGAACCTGTCGCTGGGAAGCGCCTTCTGGCGCGGGAAGTCGGGCCGACGCGTTACGCTGGTCGATCCACTTAGGGCGTCCAGCGTACGTGATGTTTAGGCGCGCCCTGCGCTCCGGAACCGTTGCCGCGGCCCGCTGGGCCCCCGTTCTGGCGGCTCCTGAACCGCGTACGTGCCCTGCGAACGTTCGGGTTGGCACCGCCGTTGCTACCACCCTGGCTCCCGTTGGCTCCCGGCATCTTGCGCGCCTCCGGATCGACCGGCTTGGCCGGTGCGATACGCCGCACCGGTGCGGTGGTCAGCGACCGCAGGGCCCCGACGTCAGGGGCGGTGATCGCCTCGCTGGGACCGGCCAAGCGCGGGATCTGGCCCCCGTCCCTGCCCGGCGCGGGTTGGACGAGCGGAGCGACCACGCCGCGCTGGCCCGCGCGCGCGGGGCGTCC
>CAZQVD010000035.1:2479-16318 GCA_964596665.1 uncultured Dehalococcoidia bacterium | reverse complement strand
GCGTTGTTGAAGAAGAATTTCGGGTCGGGCACCAGCGACATGGCCATGGGCAAGTAGTCGTTGTGGACGATCCTGGCGGGCTGGTCGCCTCGCGCGTTGCTGAACTGACGGTAGCTACCCTGGGGGATGAGGAAGAGGCTTCGCGGTCCCCACTCGAAGCTCCGCTTCTCGCCGCCCTCGGTCCATACGGTGGTCATGCCGTGGCCACTGACAACGTAGACGGCCTCGTCGAGGGCAAACTTCACCGGCGGCGTGCTGCCACCGGGCGGAATCTCGGTGATGCGAGCTTCGGTGATCCCCTGCATACCCTCGAGCTGCACGAAGGCGGCGTTGCAGTTGAACTCGGGCCACGGCGCCACCTCGACCTCGCGCAGATCCTCGATGAAGTAACCACGGTGCACGGGCACGTCCAACGTTTCAAGCCACTGGTCGTATGCGTAAGCGCCACCCCGAAGCACGGGAAAGCGGTCCTGTGTGTAAACGGAAACGTCGGTCATCGTTTGCCCCCTCTTCTCGTTCTCGCCGAGTTGCGTAGGGGCATTGTCACCACCACAGGTAACGTGTCAAGTGAAACAGCCCTGGGTCAGGAGAGGGCGCTCTTGGAGCGATTCGGCCACAGGCGGGGCAGCCGCACCAGGCCGTTGGCGCCGATGTCCCTGCGATCGAACACGGCGACGGTGATTGCCGCCAGCACGGGCACCGCCAGCACCAGGGGCATCAGGTAGCTCCATTCGATCTCCGACACCAGCGCCTGGCGGCCCTGGTAATAGGCCGTGATGTACAACGGGCGCCCCGCGTCGATCGTACTATTGAGGTTCCCCAGCGCCTCGAGGATGTAGGAGGCGACCAGCACGACGGCGACCATGGTGCCCGCGAACGTGCGGCTGCCCAGGAGCTGTGCCAGTAGTGACGAAGCGAACGCCACCCCGACCGTGAACGGGATCAGCAGCACGAACGTGTTGACGATGCGCAGGTGCGCGGCGTCCACGTCCATGAACGCGAGCGACACCCACAGGCCAGCCGCCATGATCGCCACCATAGCGACGTTGGCAGCGACCAGCGCCGCGAGTTTCATCGTGGCAGCGCGGACGCGGCTCAACGGCTGCGCGAGCAGCAGGTCCATGGTGCCCTCGGTCATCTCGCCGGTCAGGGACGACGTGCCGGCGAGGATGGCGAAGATGGCGACGACCACAGGTGCATAGCTGAAGAACTCAACGCTGATGTACCCCTCGAGCCGATCCATTGAGATGTCGTCACCGAGGAACGCCATCAGGCCTTCCGGCATCTGATTCAGCACGTCGGAGTACGCCACCGAGATGCTCGGATACAACGCTACGGTGAGCGCAAGCATGAAGCCCATGCCGATGCCCCAGCCGAGCACCTGTCCACGCAGGTCGGTGAATGACTTCTTGAACAGCGGGTCAAGCATCTTCATCCTCTTCAGCTGATAGGCCCTCCTCGTACATGGCCAAGAACGCGTCTTCAAGAGACGGGCGCTCCGTCTCGATCGAAACCATGTGGTGGCGCGCCGCCGCCTTGATCGCGCCGTCCACTTCGCCCGCGATCTCGAGCTCGATGAGCCTGCCGCCGTCGCTGCGACCGATCTCCCGCGCTTCGCCCACTCCGGCGAACGCATCGGCGGCGGGTGCGGCGGCGAAGGTCATGCGCACCCTGGTTACAGTGCGCGAGGTGAGATCCTCGACCCGCTCGACGGCAACGAGTCTGCCGCGCCGAATGATGGCGACCTGGTCGCAGATGTTCTCGACCTCGGACAGGTTGTGGGAGGAGAAGAAAATGGTCGAGCCCCGTGCGCTGACTTCGCGGAGTATCTCCATGACGTGGTACTGGGCCAGCGGATCGAGGCCGTTGGTGGGCTCGTCGAGGATCATGAGGTCGGGTTCGGCCATGAGCGCGAGCACGATGCCCACCTTCTGCTTGTTCCCATGCGAGAGCTCGCGAGTGGGGCGGTCGAGCTCGACATCGAGCCGGCCGCAGAGGTCGCGAACGTAGTCCCACCGGATGTGGTTCTCCCGCAACGCGCCGAAGAAGCGCAGCATGCGCTCGCCGGTGAACGACGGGTAGAGGCTCAGGTCGCCCGGCAGGTAGCCGATGCGACCGCGGATGGCGGGGCCGGCGGCGTTGCAGTCGACGCCGAACATGCTAACGCTGCCCGAAGTGGGCCGGAGCAGGTCGAGCATGAGTCTGATGGTGGTGGTCTTGCCGGCTCCGTTCGGACCGAGATAGCCGAACACGGATCCCTGCGGCACGCTCAGCGTGAGGGAATCCAGAGCGAGGTGCCCACCGGTGTAGCGCTTGGTGAGGCCCGCGAACTCGATCGCGGCCACGTTCGTGCTGGTCTGCTCGTTAACCGCAGCCGCTGCCACGGGAATCTGACTCATGCCGATGCTCGCTCCGTATCCGCAGGTTACCTGCTAGTCCAGGGACTCCACGACTGAGCCGACCTAGAGACCATGCTCATCGAGACGCTGATGACCCCAAAAGGTCATCGCCGTCGACGCGGCCCCGCTAGTCGACCAGGTTCCGAGTGTGCTGTAAAGAGAGCGAATCATCCGCGTCCCCATCGTTTCCAACGGCGAGCTGGTAAGCATCATCTCTCGTGGTGACGTGCTGCGAGCGGCGCTTTGCCCGAAGCTGAATCTGTTCGACAAAGAGATCAGCCGGCAGGTCTCCACGGTCTATCCGCCGGACGAGGAAGTCACCCGCGGATGATCTGGATGGTGGGCCCGGCAGGAATTGAACCTGCGACCAAACGGTTATGAGCCGTCCGCTCTAACCACTGAGCTACGGGCCCTCGCCTATACAATAGCAGGGCCGGCGCTCCGCTATTCGCCCTCGGGACCCATGTGCCGCAGCTCCGCCAAGACTCGGTCGGCCGTGATCCCGGAGCCCTCGAGCAACTGACCCGCTACGTCCTCAGGCTGCTCAACCAGCGAGTGCAGCAGATGGCCGGTGCCGACGGTGCGTTGACCCGACGCGCGGGCGATGCGCGCCGCGGACTCGATCACGCGCTGGCATCGGCGGGTCATGCCGGTACCGCCGGTGTAGAGCGAGCCGCGCCGGCCGACGATGCCCTCAAGCTGCGACTTCAAGCCGGTTGGCTCCGCGCCCAGGTTCACTAGCACGCGCGAGGCTTGCGATCGGCCGTCCCTGAGCAAACCGAGCAGCAGGTGCTCGGTTCCCATATAACCGTGCTCGAAGCGCTGCGCCTCCTCCTGCATGAACGATATGGCCCGCCATCCGTTCGGGGTGAACCGCCCAGGGAGGCCGCGCACGCCGGTCGAGGAAACGCGGAGGCTCAATCGAGACGACTCTGAGGCGATGGCCGGCTCCGCGCGCCGGAGGTTCAGCGAGCCGACGAACAGCGCCCCCAGCGAGGCCGCCATGACCATGCGCCCCGGGACCCCGACGAGGAATGCAGGGAACGACATGAAGGGGTCGGCGCCGAATCGTTGCAGGGGCACGAACATCAGCGCGAGTAGCGGCAAGGCGACGATCACGTACACGATCCAGGCGAACTGCCGGCTGACGTACTTGGCTTGCCTCACACCCAAGAGCATCACTCCACCTGCGAGGAACGCCAGTCCTCCTGAAATGAGGGTGAGCAGGAAAGCGTTGACCGGCGGGATCCCACTGGGCAGTGGTCCGTGCCCAAGGACGTCGTCGACCCGGTTTGCCAGCCAGGAGGCGAGAAGGGTCACCGCCAGGACAGCGGCGGAGATCAGTAGCGCGTTGACGGCCTGCAAGAGCGGGCTTCGGTCAGGCATAACTCATAGTCATGGCGTCGGCGCCACGTAGAATGGACGCGATTCTAGCATAGGGCTCTCGTGGCCCTGAATCGGCTTCACCTACGGCCTTGCGAGACTTGGTCCTAGTGCCTGACCCGTCCCATCGGCAGGCGCTCTAGTACTTCCCATGACCTGGCGATAACATGGCTGCCTGCCCTTGCGGTGGGTGGTCAAAACAGAATTTGGAGACACGCGCAATGACGGAGCAGGGAACACGCATCGAGAAGGACACCATGGGGGAGATGGAGGTTCCCGCCGGGGCCTATTGGGGCGCTTCGACGCAGCGTGCGGTACTCAACTTCCCCATCAGTCCCCTGCGGTATCCCGCCGATTTCTTGCATATGCTTGGGATGATCAAGCGCGCTGCCGCCCGCGCCAACGCGGACCTCAGCCTGCTCGACGGCGCCATCGCCGACGCTATCGGCCAGGCGGCCACCGAGGTGGTGGACGGCAAGTGGGATGAGCAATTCGTCGTGGATCTGTTCCAGACCGGCTCGGGCACGTCGACGAACACCAACGCCAACGAAGTGATCGCCCGCCGGGCACGAGAGATCGCGGAGGGCTCTGGCGTACACCCCAACGACCACGTGAACATGGCCCAGTCGTCCAACGACGTGATTCCCAGCGCCAGCCAGCTCACCGCGGCGCACGCAATCCAAATCCAGCTGCTTCCAGCCATCGAACAGGCACGTGCGACGCTCCAGACCAAGGCCACGGAGTTCTGGGGCATCATCAAAACCGGTAGGACCCACCTCCAAGACGCCACCCCGATTAGGCTCGGTCAGGAGTTCCAGGGTTATGCGAGCCAGATGGAACTAGCCAAGAAGCGCCTGGAGCCGCAGGTCGCCGCCCTTTCCGAAGTGGCGCTTGGCGGTACGGCAGTCGGCACCGGTATCAACGCCCACGAGGAATTCGCCGCCAGAGTGTGCACGATTCTCGCCAGCGAGCTCGGCCTGCCCGTGCGAGAGACTGAGCATCACTTCCAGGCGCAGAACACCCAGGATGCGATGCTCGCCGCGAGCGGCGCGGTCCGCGCCGCCGCCGTCTCGTTCCAGAAAATAGCGAATGACCTACGCTGGCTCGCCTCCGGGCCGCGCGCCGGCCTGGGCGAGCTCGACCTGCCGACGGTGCAACCAGGATCGTCGATCATGCCTGGCAAGATGAACCCCGTCATCCCCGAATCCGTCGTGCAGGTGGTGTGCCAGGTAATCGGGAACGACGCCGCGGTCGCCGCGGCAGCGCAGGGCGGCTACCTGGAGCTCAACACCTACTGGCCGGTTGCGGCCTACAACCTGCACCAGTCGATCACGCTGCTGGCATCTGCGGCCAAGAACTTCGAGGAGCAATGCCTGCGCGGCATCACGGCGACCTCGCGCGGCCCAAAAATGGTGGAGCAGGGCCTGATGATGGCCACCGGCCTGACGCCGGCAATCGGCTACGACAAGGCCACGGCCATCGCTAAGGCAGCCGCCGCAAAGGGTGTCACCATTCGCGAGCTGGCCAAGACCGAGGCGGGCCTGAGCGACGCGGAGCTCGACGTGCTGCTCGACCCGGCACGCATGACGGCGCCCGGCGTCGTCGAAGGGCCCTCGGGCGGGGGTTAACAGCGGCTGCGCAGAACAGGGAGTCTTATCAGAGGAGAGCACCCATGGCCTACGACATCACTATCAAAGAGTTCAGAGAGCAGAAGATGGCTGCGGTGCGCGCGAAAACGACCCTCAATAAAGTGACCGAGAAGGTCACCCAGCTCCTAGGCGAAACGTCCGATTATCTGGAGTCGCAGGGCATCAGGCCGACGGGTCCTGGCTTCGGTATCTACTACGAGGTGGGCAGCGTCGTCGTGGACGTGGAGGTTGGCTACCCGGTGGACGTGGATGTGGAGGGCAACGACCGAGTGCACGCGGGTGTGCTCCCAGAGGTGAAGGCCGCCACCACGATCTATAAGGGCCCACACAACAACATGCCGGAGGCCCACCGAGCGGTACACGGCTGGATGCACGATCACGAGGTGAAGGCCACCGAGCAGCCAGCACGTGAGCTCTTCCTGACGGACTTGCGTACCCTGGGCCCCGACGACGAGTGCGAGGCGGAGTCGGTGTGGCCGGTCGAGGTGCCACCCACGCGAGCCGAACGGCGGCGCAAGGACAGGGCCGGCGGCTAGACCCCCTTCCGTCGGGGTCGTGGCCCCTCAGAATAGGCTCGAGCCGCCGAGGCAAACTCACACCACTGCATGGGAGACGATTCTTTGGACGATGCGACGCAGGCCTACATCGACGCCCACCTGGAAGAGGCAATCGACGACCTGAAGCGGCTCGCCGCGCAGCCCAGCGTGAGTGCCCACCGCGCGGGCGTGCGCGAGTGCGCGGACATGGTGGCCGGGCTGCTCACTGACGCCGGCTTCGATGCGGACATCGTGCCCACGGGCGATCCCGACTACCCCGGGATCATCGCCGAGGCGGGCGGCAAGTCCGACCGCACGCTGCTTTTCTACAACCACTACGATGTGCAGCCGCCCGACCCCCTGGACGAGTGGGAGACGCCGCCCTTCGAGCCGAGCGAGCGCGACGGATACATCTACGGTAGGGGGATCTCCGACGACAAGGGGCCGATCGTAGCCCGCCTCGCCGCGATCAAGGCGCTGCGAGCGACCAGGGGCGATCTGCCCCTACGCATCAAGTGGTGCCTGGAGGGAGCCGAGGAGATCGGCTCTCTTGGCTTCGAGGATTTCGTTCGCGCCAATGCCGACAGGCTGCGCGCCGATGCGTGCATCTGGGAGGGCGGCGGCGTCAACTGGGACGGCCGTCCCATGGTGATGCTGGGTGTGAAGGGGTTGCTCTACGTGGAGCTCGAATGCGCGTCCGCGACCACGGACTCACACTCGTCCTACGCGCCCGTGGTTCCCAACCCCGCGTGGCGGCTCGTGTGGGCGCTCAACACGCTGAAGGACTCCTCCGAGCACGTGAAACTCCGCGGCTTCTATGACCGCGTACGCCCGGCACTGGAGCAGGAGGCGTCCGCCATCGAGGCGCTGCCGGACACTTCCCGGGAATTCCTGCACAACCTGGGCGTAGAGATGGCCCTCGGGGAAGCCACAGGCTACGAGTTCCGACGCAGGCTCGTCATGGACCCGACGTGCAACATCGCAGGCTTCGGCGGCGGGTATACCGGGGTGGGCGCCAAGACCATCCTCCCGGCGTCCGCGCGGGTGAAGCTCGATTTCCGTCTGGTGCCGAACCAGGATCCCGACGAGATACTAGCGAGCCTGCGGGCGCACCTGGACGAGCACGGGTTCAGCGACGTGAAGGTGAGCGTGCACAGCTCCGAGCATCCGGCGCGGACCTCGATCGACGACCCGTTCGTGAAGCTGGTCACCGACTCGGCGCGCACGGTGTACGGGAGCGAGCCCTACATTATGCCGAGCATGCCAGGCACGGGTCCGCAGCATCCAGTGCAGGACATCCTGGGGGTTCCCGTGGCCTCGTGCGGTATCGACTATCCCGGCAATCGGATCCACGCGCCGAACGAGAACATACGGAGGGACTACTTCCGGCTGGGGATCATGCACACAGCGGAGCTGATCGAGGAGATCGGCCGTAGCACCGGCTGAGCACGCGGTCTACCCGCCTCGCTCGGCCTCGATCCGCTCGTTGACCTCGGCGAAGAGCGCACGCAGCTGCTCCACTTGGTATGGCCTCTCGGTAAGGGTCTGCGGGTCCCACTCGCTACGGGGCTGAGCGAAGAAATCCCCGCCGTAGACGTGGATGGCTGAGGTGAACTGGCGCGTGCTGGGGTTCGCCACGGCATGGATCACCTCGGCACCTAGGACGACCGCGTCACGCTCGCCGAGCTCCTTCGTTCCTGCGCGGTCGAGCCCGGAGGCAGATCGCTTGAAGAACGTGTTGTCCTCCTGCCCGCCGAAGACGCCGATCACCGCCCACATCCGATGGTCGTGGGGGTAGATCGCCATGCCCGGCCCCCAGACGATGTGCAACACGGTGAGATCCGGAGCCTGATGCAGCGTTGCGACCTCGGCCCTGGCCGGCTCTCCGAATACGGCGTGCACGGCCACCGGGTCGGAGATCGCCTCGCGAACCACATCTCGCACGGCCGTCGCGGGGCTGTGCTCACCAAGCGCCGCACGGCAGGAATCCACCAGATGTTGAATCTCGAACATGGCCGTTAGATTAGCACCCGGCAGTGCCGGCGTCGCCCATCATGCTCCGACGGCCTCGCGGATGTTCTTGACACTCCACAGAGGCGACGGTAGGCTCGCCCCAGTGGCCCTTTCCACCTGGCCACGGCGCCTTGGAAGCGGGCAAGTGGCGCTGCCCAAGAGTCACCTACGGAGGGCGGGTTTGCTAGCGACGGCGGAACGAGAGGTCGCCGTGCTGCAACGGCGCTATCTGGCTGACGTCCAGCTTCACCTGCGCGACGCGGTCGCAGACTCGGGCTCTGGGTTCTTCGGCCTGCTGCGTTATCACCTCGGCTGGGAGGACACCGACGGCAAGCCCGTCTCCGAGTCGACCGGGAAGGCGCTACGCCCCGTCCTGTGTCTGGCCGCATGCGATCTCGCGGGAGGGGATTGGCAGAAGGCGCTGCCCGCGGCCGCGGCGCCGGAGCTGGTCCATAATTTCTCGCTGATCCACGACGACATACAGGACCAGGACGTCACGAGGAGGGGGCGGCCAACGCTGTGGAGCATCACGGGTGTGGCTCCTGCGGTGGCCGCCGGCAACGCGATGCGGGTGATCGCCGATCAGATGGCGGCCTCTCTCACCAGCGGTGGCTTCACAGCCGAGCTCGTCGTGCAGGCCTGCAACGAGCTCACACTGCGCTACCTGGAGATGATCGAGGGCCAATACCTGGACGTGTCCTTCGAGCAGGCGGACGACATCACCACCGAGCAATACGTGGACATGATCGGCCGCAAGACCGGCGCGTTGATCGAGAACGCGATGTACCTGGGGGCGTTGCTGGCAACCGGTGAGCAGGCCAAGGCCCAGGCCTTCGGAGGAGTTGGCCGTGCGCTCGGCGTGGCCTTCCAGATCCGTGACGATTATCTCGGTGTCTGGGGAGATCCAGGGTCGACCGGGAAGCCGGTGGGGTCGGACATACAGCGAAAGAAGAAATCACTTCCGGTCGTGTATCTGTTCGAGCATGCCACCCAAGACGACCGCGTCTGGCTGGACGAGGCGTACGCCGAGGCGGAGGTCAGCGAGCTCAACGTGGAACGGGTTCTTGGCCTGCTGGGCGACCTGGGCGCGAGCGCATACGTGCAGCAACAAGCAGAGCTGCACGCGCAGGGTGCACTCGCTACTGCTGCCGGCCTGGGACTCAGCACCGAGGCGCGGGCGCTGTTCAATTCGATGGCGGAGTTCTTCGTGGGCCGGGACAAGTAGCGACACGTAGCGAATGGATAACGCGCCCGTGCCGCGATGCAAGCACGGTAGGAGTCCAGGCGATGTCAGTGCCAGCAGCCCAGGCGTGGACGGTCGCGACCTACGTGTTGAAGCAGCGGCTGATGGGCAGGAAGCGCTACCCACTTGTGCTCATGCTGGAGCCGCTGCTGCGCTGTAATCTCGCCTGCGCTGGGTGCGGCAAGATCCAGTATCCCGCACACATCCTGAAGCGGAACTTACCCGTCGCGGATTGCCTCGCGGCGGTCGAGGAGTGCGGTGCGCCGATCGTGAGCATCCCGGGTGGCGAGCCGCTGCTCTATCCGCATATCGAGGAGCTCGTCCGCGAGTTGGTGGCACGCCGCAAGTACGTCTACGTGTGCACCAACGCCATAGTGCTGAAGGAGAAGCTGGAAGCGGGCGCGTTCGCACCTTCGCGCTACCTCAGCTTCAGCGTGCACATGGACGGCCTGGAGCCGGAGCACGACGAAGCGGTGTGCCGGGACGGCGTGTACGCGCAGGCGGCCGAGGGGATCCGCTACGCCGTGGCGCAGGGGTTCCGTGTTACCACGAATACGACGCTGTTTGATAACGCCGAGCCGTTGCGCGTCCGCGAATTCTTCGATGCCATGATGAACCTGGGGGTCGAAGGGATGACTCTCTCGCCCGGATACGGCTACCAGAAGGCGCCCGACCAGGAGCATTTCCTCGGCCGTTCCCGTACCACCAAGCTGTTCGCACAGGTGCTTGGGGCCAAGAAGCGGCGTTGGCGGTTCAACCAATCCCCATTGTTCCTGCAATTCCTGATGGGCAAGCAGGACTACGAATGCACCCCGTGGGGGAATCCGCTATACAACATGTTCGGCTGGCAGAGGCCCTGTTATCTGCTTCAGGAAGGTTACGCGCCAACGTTCCGGCAGCTCATGGACGAGACGCCGTGGGAGGAGTACGGCAGAGCCTCCGGCAACGTGCACTGCCAGGACTGCATGGTGCACTCAGGCCACGAGCCGACCGCGGTAAACGCCACGTTCGGCTCGCTCGAGGGGCTGCGCGACACCGCGGTGCCGAAGCGCACGGGGAGGTTGTAGTGATGGAGGGCGACGCTAGCCTCCGCGGTTGGGAGCCCACTCTCGGGGGCGAGCTCACGCTGGTCGACGTTGTAGAGCACGCGTTCGACTACCGCGGTGACGTCACCGTGGATCGGATGGATGGCACGAGGGTGGTTGGCTATCTGTACAACCGGGACGCATCGGCGAGCGAGCCGTTCGTGCAGCTCTTCGAGACCAAGTCCGGTGCATCGCTGACCCTGCCCTACACGGCGATCGCCAACATCAGATTCACGGGCCGCGACGCGGCGGCAGGTCAATCGTACGAGGCCTGGAAACGGAGCCGGGAGGAGTGGGCCGAAAGCACCAAAAGCCGAGGCGGATGACGCAGCTCCTGGTCATCGCCCCGACCGCCCGGGAGTTGGGCTCCGACTGGAGGTTGCCTGCGAACGTACGCACGGGCGTCGTCGGCCTCGGCGAGGCCGCCGGGCCGAATATGCGCGCGTTGCTCGGCGAGACCAACCCTCGCGTCGTGCTCTCGCTCGGCTTCGCGGGAGCGTTGCGTGACGGATTGCGCACCGGCGACGTGGTAATTGCGGACCGGGTTTCCATGGGAGACGGCTCGGCCAGGAGCTACGGGTCGCCCGCCGCCGAAGCTCTGCGGGCGCAGATGCCGGCGGGGTCCACCGCATCCGCACCGTGCGATCTGCTCACGACAGCCTCCCCACTGCTGAGTGCCGCCGAGAAGAGGCGGTGCGGCGAGGAATCAGGCGCTAGTGTTCTCGACCTCGAGGGTGGATGGATCGCCGCCGAGGCTGAGCGGGCCCGAGTGAGCCTGGTGCTCATCCGGGTTGTGCTCGACGAGGTCGGCCTGAGCCTGCCCGCATTGGCGCAGACGATCGTGGACGACGGGGGGGCCAATGAATGGCTCCACGCGATTGGCTTCTTGCTGCGGCGACCGTTGGCGGTCCGCGACCTGATCGGGCTTGCTTCACGATCGCGAGCCGCGCGCCACGTCCTCGGCCAGGTGGCGCGGACAATCGTCCCGATGCTGGTGCCGAGCGAACCGGAGCCCGGAGCAGCAAGAGCATGAGTCGCGTTCTCCTCACCGGCGCGACCGGGTTCATCGGCGGTCACGTCGCCCGGTCACTGCTGCTGCGTGGCTACGAGGTCCAGGCGCTGGTGCGGCCCGGCAGCTTGCTTGACGTGCGGCACGACTCGCTGCGGACGATCGAGGGCGATGTGCGCGACCGGGCATCCGTCGTCGCAGCGCTACGGGATTGCGACACGGTGATCCATATCGCGGGGGTGTACAGCTTCTGGCAGACGGATCCGAGCGTGATCTTCGACGTGAACGTGGCCGGCACGCGGAACGTGCTGGAGGCGGCCGTGGCAGCGGGGGCCCGCCGGGTGGTATTCACAAGCAGCGTCGGCAATACGGCGTTCCGGCTTGACGGGTCGGCAACCGAGGCCGACATCGCGGGCCCCGCGGCTATGGCGGGCGACTACAAGCGGTCGAAATGGGAAGCGGAGCGCGTCGCGCGCCGGATGGCATCGGGCGGGGCACCAATCGTTATCGTCTGTCCAACGACGCCGGTCGGTCCCGGAGATGCGAAGCCTACCCCCACGGGGAGCGTGATCATCGATTTCCTCAAGGGAAAGCTGCCTGCCTACGTGGACACCGGCCTCAACTTCGTGGACGTGGCAGACGTGGCGGACGGCCATGTGCTGGCCCTAGAGCGTGGAGTGGATGGCGAGCGCTACTTGCTTGGAAACGTGGAAGGCAACTTGACGCTCCGTGAGCTCCTCGAACGATTGTCGGCGCTGACGGGCCGGCCATCTCCGCGCCGCCGGATCCCGCACGGCGTGGCGATCGCGGCCGCCTACGCCGATCGCGTCCTGGAAGGCGGGGTGCTGAGGCGCGAGCCCCACATCCCGCTGGAGGGCGCTCGCATGGCACGAACGCGGATGTGGGTCGATGCTTCCAAGGCAGTGCACGAGCTCGGCATGCCGCAGAGCTCGATCGACAACGCGCTCCGCAGGGCGATCAACTGGTTCGGCGAGCGCGCCTACGCACCGAGGCCCACCACCGCGCACAGCAAGCCGGACGCATGACCACCGGCAAGCGCACCGGTGCAGGCATGGGGTCGGCGTTCATCGGACGGGTCGCTCAGGCCTTGCGCCGCACCCAGGATTATTTCTTGTCCACGCAGCATGCCGACGGCTATTGGTGGGGTGAGCTGGAATCCAATCCCACCATGGAAGCCGAATACGTCATGCTTACGCACTATCTCCGATCGCCAGAGGGGGACCGGATCGCCCGAGTGGCCAACGACATCCGGCGCCGCCAGGCCGAGGACGGATCGTGGAACATGTACCACGGCGCGCCGGGGGACCTGAGCACCACGATCGAGTGCTACTTCGCGCTCAAGCTCGCGGGTGGCTCGCCCGACGAGCCGATGATGCGCCGCGCGAGGGCGTTCATCCTGCTCAAGGGTGGCCCGTCCAAGGCGAGAGTATTCACCAAGATATGGCTGGCGCTGTTCGGCCAGTGGGTCTGGGCCGGTACGCCGGCGATGCCCCCGGAGCTGATGTTGCTGCCCGAGAAGGCGCCATTCAACATCTACCGATTCGCGAGCTGGGCCCGGGCGACCATCGCACCGCTACTCATCATCGTGACACTGCGGCCGACGCGGCCCGTAGCCCCCGAGCACGCACTGGACGAGCTATTCCCCGATGGCCGGGCCAACGCAGACATCGGCCTGCCCAGGCGCGGTGGGGGCCCGGTCAGCTACCAGGGCCTGTTCCTCGCTGGTGACCGCCTGCTGCGTTGGTACGAGCGGTTGCCAGCCAAGCCCATGCGCGCAAAAGCGATGCGGCGCATCGAGCGATGGATCGTCGATCACCAGGAGGCGGACGGCTCGTGGGGCGGGATTCAGCCACCGTGGGTGTATTCGCTAATGGCACTCAGCAACCTGGGCTACGGGCTCGATCATCCCGTCATGGCAAAGGGGCTCGATGGGTTCCGGCAAGCGTGGAGCAAGCTTAGCGACGACGGCGCGGCTTTGCGCGTCCAGGCCTGCCTGTCGCCGGTCTGGGGCACCGCGCTCGCGATGCTGGGTATGCTGGATTCGGGCGTGCCAGCATCACACCCGTCGATGCAGCGCGCGGCGCGTTGGCTGCTTCGCGAGGAAATCGGTACCGCCGGAGACTGGGCAATTCGTGCTCCCGGCGTGCAGCCCAGCGGGTGGGCCTTCGAGTTCGAGAACGACACCTACCCAGACATCGATGACAGCTCCATCGTCATCATGGATCTGGATGCGGCCCGGATGTCCACGGAGGCGGAGGAAGCGCGCCGGAAAGCTTCGGTGGAGCGCGCCACCCGCTGGATGATTGGCATGCAATCGTCCAGCGGCGGTTGGGCGGCGTTCGACAAGGACAACACGTCCAGCTACCTGGCCAAGCTACCATTCAGCGACTTCGGCGAGGTGCTGGACCCACCGAGCGCCGACGTCACCGCCCACGTGGTCGAGATGTTCGGCAGGCTCGGCTACAGCCGGGAGAGCGAACCGGTGCAGCAGGGCCTCGACT
>CAZQVD010000035.1:0-2469 GCA_964596665.1 uncultured Dehalococcoidia bacterium | reverse complement strand
CATCTGGGCGGCTCAGGACCAGGATGGATCGTGGTTCGGGCGATGGGGCGTGAATCACCTCTGGGGAACCGGCGCCGTACTGCCAGCGTTGGCGGCCGTCGGCGAGGACATGCTACAGCCCCGCGTGCGCCGCGCCGTGCGGTGGCTCACGGAGCACCAGAACCCGGACGGCGGCTGGGGCGAGTCTTGTGCCAGCTATGTCGACCCGTCGTTGCGCGGCCAGGGCGACAGCACCGCGTCCCAGACTGCATGGGCGTTGGTCGGCCTGCTCGCGGCCGGTGAAGGCGACAGCCGGGAGGTCCGCCAGGGAATCGATTTCCTCGTCACCAGCCAAAGGGCAGACGGGACATGGAAAGAACCGCAATTCACCGGATGTGGCTTTCCAGGTTACGGGGTAGGTAATCAGGCGGGTGAATACCGTGCCGTTGGCGACCCCACCTGGCAGGGGATGGAGCTCGGCGCCGGGTTCATGATTAACTATCACCTGTACCGAAACTATTTCCCGCTGTGGGCCCTGGGCCGTTACCTGCACTCGCAGGCCCCAGGTAAGTTGCCGCGCCACGACGACGCGGAGAATGGCTGAGTTTACGTAAAAACAGATGTTGCCGGGCCGCAGGTGAATAGCGGTAGCGGCGGATGCGAATGCGGCGGTAACATATGGCGACGGCAGGGACAAGCGGCTGCGCAAATCTAATGTGAAACCCGGTTGAAGCGCCCCTCAGGGGTATGCTACTGTGCCGTCCGCTGTCAGATTCAACTATCCGGTCCCAAGCCGGTGGAGGATGTTGGTTAGGATGAACGCACTGGTTGCCAGGATCGCGGTGGAGACGACTCGGGCGCCCGAGTTCATCGATATCACCGCGCAGGTGAAGGGCCACGTGCTCGACTCCGGTGTACGAGACGGCTTAGCGTGCATCTATTCGAAGCACACCACGGCCGCTATCAAGATCAACGAGAACGAGCCGTTGTTGCTCACGGACATGGTGCGCTTCCTCCAGCAAATGGCTCCAGTGGACCACTACTACGCGCACAACGACTTCACGATTCGTACGGTGAACATGTCGGAGGACGAGTGCCCCAACGGCCACTCGCATTGCGCCCACCTTACGCTCGGCACGAGCGAGACGATCCCCATCATCGATGGAGAGCTCCAGCTCGGGCAGTACCAGAGCATCTTCGTAGTCGAGCTCGACCGGCCGCGGGAGCGTGAGATTCTCGTTTCCGTGATCAGCGCCTGAGAGCCACCGTGGCTGCGAGGCTCCGCGCCACCGGCCCCTCCCCGTCCTTGGACGAAGCATATCGCTACTGCGCGTCGCTTACGCACGGGCACTACGAGAACTTCACCGTCGCCTCGTTCCTCCTCCCCCGTGATCTGCGCCCCGCTTTCCACGCCGTCTATGCCTTCTGCCGCCATACCGACGACATCGGGGACGAGGCGGACGGAGATCGCCTGGCGCAGCTCGATGCCTGGGAGGCGGAGTTCGCCCAAGCGTACGATGGAACGCCGAGTCACCTCATCGTGGTGGCACTCCAAGACGTGATCCGGCGCTTCGAGATCCCCGACGAGCCGTTCCGGAAGCTGATCCAGGCGAATCGCATGGAGCAAGGGACCGACCGATTCGTCACCTACTCGGAGCTGCAGCACTATTGCGAGCACTCCGCGCTGCCGGTGGGCCGCATGGTGTTGCACCTCATCGGTGAGACTTCCCCCGAGAGCGTGGCGCTCTCCGATGCGACGTGCACGGGGTTGCAGCTCGTGAATTTTTGGCAGGACGTCCGGCGAGACCACGCCGAGGGTCGGATCTACCTGCCGCTGGAGGACATGGCGAGCTTCGGCTACACCGAGGCCGAGCTTGCTGAGGGTGTCGTGAGTGAGGCCTTCCGGGACCTGATGCGGTTCGAGGTGGGGCGCGCCCAAGAGCTGCTGGAGCAGGGAGCACCGCTGGCGAACCGGGTCAGAGGCCGCGCCCGGCTAGACCTCGCCCTCTTCACCAAGGGTGGACTGCGCGTGCTCGAGGCCATCCGCGAGCAGAACTACGACGTCCTGTCGCGCCGGCCGACGGTGAGTGGCACGCGCAAGCTCTGGCCCGGGGTGCGCACGGCGTTTCTGCCCGGCGTGGGAAGGCCAGCATGACGTCGCCAGCAACAGAGCTCGACATGGCCGCGGCATACGATCATTGCCGCATGGTCACGAAGCGCGATGCGCGCAACTTCTACTACGCGTTTGTGACGCTTCCCGTTATGCGCCGACGGTCCATCTATGCGGTGTATGCGTTCAGCCGGATGGCGGACGATATCGCGGACGGGAGCGACCTAGCCGAGGCGAAGGCCCGGTGTCTGGGTGAGTTGCGTTCTGAGCTGCGAGCCGCTCTGGCGGGCTCCCCACTTGGGCCCGTGATGACGGCGCTTGCCGATACAGCGGAGGCCTACGACATACCGCTACGGCTATTCGAGGAGATCATCGACGGC
>CAZQVD010000034.1:0-16540 GCA_964596665.1 uncultured Dehalococcoidia bacterium | reverse complement strand
TCGACGACCTCGTCTGGCGTCTCGCCCAGGCCGACCATGATGCCGCTCTTCGTGGGAATCTCTGGATGCACCTCGCCCGAGCGCCGGAGCAGCTCAATGGACAGATCGTAGCCACCCTTTGCGCGAACGCTCTTGAACACGCGCGGCACCGTCTCGATGTTGTGGTTCAGCACCGCCGGTCCCGCCTCCAGCACCGTGGCAAGCGCTGCCTCGTTACCCTGAAAGTCCGGGATCAGAACCTCCACCTCGCAGCCCGGAATGTGCTCGTGAATCAGCCCGATGCACTCGGCGAATACAGACGCGCCACCGTCGGGAAGGTCATCGCGATCAACGGACGTGATTACTACGTAGCGCAGACCAAGGTGCTCCACCGTGCGGGCGAGCCGAGCCGGCTCCTCGGTGACCAGCGCCTGCGGCTTGCCGCTGGTCACCGCGCAGTAGCGGCAAGCGCGTGTGCATACGTCGCCCAGGATCATGAACGTGGCGCTCTTGCGATCCCAACACTCTCCGATGTTGGGGCAGTGCGCCTCTTCGCAAACCGTGTGCAACTCCGCCGTGTGCAGGCGGCTGCGAACGTCCAGATAGGCCGGACTGCCGGGCATGCGGACCTTCAGCCACTCGGGAAGGCGCCCCCGCGGGGCCCGTTCAAGGAATTGCAGAGGATCGGGCATGGGCGCTCCGGGTTAGGTGCGGGAATGAGGAGGCTCGATGGTAGCAGGCCAGTGGGCAGAGGCCAAATCATGCTCGGTAGATAACTGCTTAGCTACATGGCCATACATGCAGGTCGTCGTTCACGCTCGATAACCGCCACTTGGCCGACCTCCATTTTGTCCTCCCAGCACCACACCCAACGCTCGCCCGGCTCGATCAATCGCGCCACGAGATGGCCCGTCGCCCCGAAGTGCTTGCGCGCGTGCTTAGTCGGCCGGTTGTCGCCGAAGCCCACCTCGCCGCACACTATGCACACGCGCAGACGCACCCACTCTCGTCGCCTGCCTTCACGCACTCGGCGCACTCGTATGCATCGGCCGTCTGGGCTGAGGCCTCTGCCATGTGCGCGCCGGCGCCCCTCTGGCGCAAGGACCATGACAGCATTCGCGAGATCAGGCGCTGAGCCAGCTCATCGTTGCTCCTTATCGTGCCGGGTTGACCGGCGGTCGCACGATGTCAGGCGGACGCGACGGCGCTCAGCGCCTCATGGATCGCCTCCCGAAGGTGCTCCACTGGGGTGGTCTCGATACCCTCCGGCACGAGCAGGCCCGCCATGTCGCCCTTTGGCACCAGCGCCCTCCTGAAGCCATGCCTCGCAGCCTCTGCAAGCCGCCGCTCCACCTGAGGCACGCGACGCACCTCGCCGTTCAACCCAACCTCGCCCAGGTACACCGAGGCTGGGTCCAGCGGAACGTCACGGAGGCTCGACGCGATCGCCAGGGCAGCGCCTAGGTCGGCCGCCGGCTCGCTCACACGCAAGCCGCCAGGCACATTGACCATGATGTCCTGGTTGCTCAGGGGCGTGCCACCGCGCCGGGTGAGCACAGCGGAGAGCATGATCATGCGGTTGAAATCGACGCCGTTGGCCGTTCGCCGAGGCGGCGTGAATGCGCTGGTGGTCGTCAGCGCCTGCACCTCCAGCAGTAACGGGCGGCTCCCTTCCAGCGTCACGATCACCGCCGAGCCTGGCACGCCGCCCCGCCGCTCGCCGATCAGCGCGGCGGATGGGTCGCTCACCTCATGCAGGCCATCCTGCGCCATCTCCAGCAGGGCTACGTCGTTCGTCGATCCGTACCGGTTCTTCGTCGACCGCAGCACCCGGTAGCTGCCAAGCTCCTCGCCTTCCAGGTACAGCACCACGTCCACCATATGCTCGAGGACGCGAGGCCCCGCGACGTTTCCATCCTTCGTCACATGGCCCGCCAGGAACACCGGCGTGCCTACCGACTTCGCCCACGCCAGCAGCAGCTGAGCGCATTCGCGGACCTGCGCGACGCTGCCCGCGGTTGATGCCACGCCTTCGGCCGCCAGCGTCTGGATCGAATCCACGATCAGCAGGCCCGGCTCGGTGCGCTCCAAGAGTCCTAGCACCGCCTCGGCGCTCGTCTCACCGGCGAACAGCACACCGCTCGCCTCCATGCCCAGTCGCTGCGCCCGCAGCCGCACCTGCGCGCCGGATTCCTCGCCTGAGACATACAGCACGCTGGTGCCCGACGCCGCGAGCCGGCCGGCCGCTTGCAGCAGCAGCGTCGACTTGCCGACCCCCGGGTCGCCCGCGATCAGCATCACGGAGCCCGAAACCACGCCTCCGCCCAGCAGGCGGTCTACTTCGGCCATGCCCAGGCTGAGCCTGTGGCCTTCGGCCAGCGGCTGCTCTGACAGCGGCGTCGCGCTGGGTGGGGCGCTGGGCGCCGTACGGCGCCGTAGGCCCGCGGGCGCGGCCTTGGGCTCGCTGAACTCGACGTACGTCCCCCACGAGCCGCACGCAGAGCACCGGCCCTCCCACTTGGGGCTCGTGTGGCCGCACTGGTCACACAGGAAATGGATCTTGGAACGCGGAGCGGTTGGCACGGGTCGAATCGTCGCGCACCGGGGCGCAAGCCCGCAAGGGGAGAGAGGCCGATTTCACGCGGGTTGCCGAGGCAAAGAGAGAGGGGGAGGCTGGATGGCCTCCCCCTCTCGAACCTCGTGTTGCGGCTTGCCGCTAACTGCTGGCCGTGGCCTCGACCTGCTGGCTGATGACCAGCTCATCGTCGTCGGTGTTGACGTCGACGAAGATCGTGTCGCCCGGGTTGTAATTTCCTGCCAACACCTCGTCCGACAGCGGGTCCTCAATCTTCTGCTCGATGACCCGGCGCAATGGCCGGGCTCCGAATGTCGGATCGTAGCCCTTCTCTCCGAGCCACGCCTTGGCGGCCTCGGTCACTTCGATGCTAAGACCCTTCTCCAACAGCTGCTTCCGCACTTCGTTGAGCATCAGGTCGACGATGTCGACGATGTGCTCGCGGGTGAGCGAGTGGAACACGATCTGGCCATCGATGCGGTTCATGAACTCGGGTCGGAAGAACCGCTTGACCTCGTCCTCCACCTTGACCTTCATCTTGTCGTAGGCGTCTTCGGCGAGGTGCGCCTTGTCCGCCAGGGTGAAACCGAGGTTCGAGTCGCGCTTGATCAGGTCCGACCCGATGTTCGACGTCATGACGATGATGGTGTTCCGGAAGTCCACCTTGCGGCCCTTCGCGTCGGTCAGGTGACCGTCGTCGAAGATCTGCAGCAGGATGTTGAACACGTCAGGATGCGCCTTCTCGATCTCGTCCAGCAGGATGCAGGAGTAGCCGCGTCGGCGTATCGCATCGGTCAACTGCCCACCCTCGTCGTAGCCAACGTACCCCGGAGGTGCTCCAACCAGACGGGCGACGGTGTGCCGCTCCATGAACTCCGACATGTCAAGGCGGATCATTGCGTCGTCGGAGCCGAACATGAATTCGGCGAGTGCCCGCACCAGCTCCGTCTTGCCCACACCCGTCGGGCCTAGGAACAGGAAGCTGCCGATGGGCCTGCGCGGATCCTTCAACCCGGCACGTGCCCGACGCACCGCCTTGGATATGCTGATGATTGCCTCTTCCTGACCGACAATCCGCCGGTGCAAGTTCTCCTCCATGTGCAGCAGACGCTCGGTCTCCTCAACCGCCATCCGCGTGACCGGCACGCCGGTCCACATGTTCACCACCTCGGCGATCTCCTCGGCAGACACCACCGGCTGCTCATCGCTGTTGGTGGTCTGCCACTCCGACTGCACCGCCTGCAGCTTTTCCGCAAGCTTCAGCTCGCGGTCGCGCAGCTCGGCGGCGTATTCGTACTGCTGCTGGGCAATGGCCTCATCCTTCTCGCGGCGTACCGTCTCCAGCACCTTCTGCGACTCCTTCACCGACAGCGGCATGCCGCTGGTGCGGATGCGCACCCGTGAGCCCGCCTCGTCCATCAGGTCGATCGCCTTGTCCGGTAGGAAACGGTCCGAGATGAACCGAGACGCCAGCGTAGAGGCCGCCTGCAGCGCCTCGTCCTCGATCACCACACCGTGGTGCTCCTCGAACTTGCTCTTGATGCCGCGCAGGATCTCCACCGTCTCTTCGGTGGTCGGCTCCTCCACGTTCACGGGTTGGAAGCGGCGTTCCAGCGCCGGATCCCGCTCCACGTATTTCTTGTAGTCGTCCAGCGTGGTCGCGCCGATGCACTGGAGCTCGCCCCGTGCCAGCGACGGCTTCAGGATGTTCGCCGCGTCCACCGCGCCCTCGGCCGCTCCGGCCCCGACCATCGTGTGCATCTCGTCGATGAATAGGATGCAGTTCCCGGCCGTCTTGATCTCTCCGATCACCTTCTTTAAGCGCTCTTCAAACTCACCCCGGTACTTGGTGCCGGCGACAAGCGCGCCCATGTCCAACGTGACCACGCGGCGGTTGCTCAGGCTCTCCGGCACGTCGCCGGACACCACCTGCTGTGCCAGCGCTTCCACGATCGCGGTCTTGCCGACGCCCGGGGGACCAATCAGTACCGGGTTGTTCTTCGTGCGGCGGCTCAGGATCTGCACAACGCGTGCGATCTCCTTGGTGCGCCCGATCACCGGGTCTAGCTTGCCGGCTCGCGATGCTTCAGTGAGGTCGATTCCCAGCTGATCCAGCGTGGGTGTTGTGCGGGTCGCCGTGCGGCTCTGGCCGTGGCCCTGCGAGACGCTCTGGTTGAGGATACGTGTGGTCTCCGCCCGGACCTTGTCAAGCGACACGCCAAGGCTCTCGAGCACGCCGGCGGCAACGCCTTCGCCCTCGCGCATGATGCCGATCAGCAGGTGCTCCGTTCCGATGTAGTGGTGGCTTAGACGGCGAGCCTCGTCCACAGCAAGCTCGATCACCTTCTTGGCACGCGGCGTCAGGCCGATGTCACCTGGCGACGGACGCTCTCCGCGGCCGATGATGAACTCGACTGCCGAGCGCACCTTGGATAGCTCGACGCCAAGGCTGCCCAGAACGCGGGCGGCGACCCCGTCGGTCTCTCGGACGAGACCCAGCAGGATGTGCTCGGTGCCTATGTAGTTGTGGTTGAAGTGCTGCGCTTCCTCTTGGGCGAGCGACAGCACTCTCCGGGCGCGTTCTGAGAATTTTTCGAATCTGCTTGCCATGTTGTACGGCTCCCAAAGTCGATCTTTGACCGAAAGGTCTACGTTCCCATCGCATCAGCCGATGAATCCTCATCGAACGGGACGACGGGATCAGGGTCGCGATACTCGGTCGGGGAGTCTTCGACCTGCCGAATGCTCAGCCCCAGCCGGTGCCGCTCAACGTCCATGCTGACGATCCGCAACTCCATTGTATCCCCAATATTCACCACTTCCCTGGGGTGTCGTATTTGGGATTCCGTTAGTTCGGAAATGTGAATCAATCCCTCTAAAGTATCGTCTATCCGGGCGAACGCCCCAAAGTCAGTTAGCTTGGTGATTGTGCCATTGACCAGCTGGTTAATCTGATATGTGTCCGCCGCGTGCGCCCACGGAGTCTGTTGCAGCCGCCGCAAGCTCAATGCGATGCGCCGGGTCTCTCGATCTACTCGGAGCACGAACACATCCGTCTCTTGCCCCACCTGGAGCACGTCCTCGACCGAGGCCACCGGTGCCCACGACAACTCCGAGATGTGCACGAGGCCGTCCGCCCCGCCGATGTCCACGAAGGCACCGAAGCTCGAAACCCCAGTTACCATACCGTGACGCGTCTCTCCTTCTTGCAACGAGTCCAGCAGCTGATCCTTGGCATCCTCGCGCTGGTCGCGCAAAGCCGAGCGCTCCGAGAGCACCGCGCGGTTACGGCGCCGGTTCACTTCCAGCACCTTAAGCGTGACTTCTTCGCCGACTCGCTTAGCCAGAGCCTCTTCGTGGTCCGCTCCTGGAGGAAGCACGGACTGCGAGAGTGGCACGAACCCTTGGACACCGTCCACGTCAACCACGGCACCGCCACGGTTGTACCCCGTGATCTTGCCTTGAACCGTCCCGCCTTCCTCGGCGAGCTGCTCAAGCACGATCCAGGATTCCTCGTCCCGGGCCTTGTCCACGGAGAGGATCAGCTGCCCGTCTCCGCTCGCCGCGTCGACGACGAGGACGAGGATCATATCGCCAACTTGGTAACGGGCAGCGGCCTCTGGCGTCAGGGTACGCATCTCCCTGAGGGGGACGACACCCTCCGATTTGTGGCCCACGGAAACCAGGATCCCATCATGGTCCACGCGCATCACCTGGCCCTCGACAACCTCACCACGCCTAAGCTCGCGGAAAGGAGTTGACTCCTCAAGGAGCTCGGCCATGGAGGGCTGGCCTGTACTGCCGGCGTCCGGCTTTTCAGCCACGGTGACTCCGCTCTAACGGTCTTCGAGACCTAGCCACAATTGTAGCTGGGTGGCCGTTTCACTGTAAACCCTGCGAATGTGGCGTTTTCTAGCTCATGATGAGCCGGACGGGTTATCACCAGTCACTCGCCTATCACCAAAAAAGATGTAATGAAAATATGAGGACTGTTGACACTTTAGTCGCCATATTCCCCGCTTGTTCAGATGCACGCGCATCGGATTCCGATATGACCTTGCTGGAGACAACAAAAAGCCCGGGTACAAGACCCAGGCTTTCTTTACTTAGCCCCTGGCGGTGGCCTATTTTCCCAGCGGATTGCTCCACCAGTATCGTCGGCGCTGGAGCGTTTCACTTCCGTGTTCGGGATGGGTACGGGTGGTTCCACTCCGCTCTAACCACCAAAAGCAAGCGCTACGAGTATAGCAACCGCGTCCGCCATGGTCAACCGCCCGATTTCCCGCCAAGGTCATCACGGCCTGGCCCCGGTGAATTCCGCGCACTCCGGTCCGTTGAGATTCCTCCATGCGCAAAATCGCGATCCTCGCCGAGGGCGCGAAGTGGTCGGCCGAGGGGCTGAGCCGCCACATCAACGCGGCTCGTGGTACCTTG
This sequence comes from uncultured Dehalococcoidia bacterium, assembly GCA_964596665.1. Classification (GTDB taxonomy): domain Bacteria; phylum Chloroflexota; class Dehalococcoidia; order Lucifugimonadales; family Australimonadaceae; genus CAZQVD01. Next base: position 9,552 of record CAZQVD010000034.1, on the reverse strand, counting down.
GTCGATGGCGAAACGTACCTCACCCGTCCGTCTGTGCTTGGCTACATCCAGCGCGGCGGGACGCCGAGCCGCTTCGACCGAATCCTCGCCACACGCATGGGCATCGCCGCCGCCGGTGCATTGCTGGAAGGTGCCTCGGATGTGCTGGTGGTTTGGCGTCACAATCGCGTCCAGGTCGCCGACGCGGCCCAGCTTGATCCGCCGGCGGACCCCTGGGGCGAGACGCTTGGCCACGTCCACCGCATCACCTTCACCTCGCCCCCTAGGGGGCGGGCGCGTTGCCCCAGCACCGTGCTTCCCTTATAATCAACGGGTTGTCCGCCAAGCGGTAACCGGAGTAGCAGCATGGAAGCCCGAGACGTCGTCGCACTCGAAGAGAACCTCAAGATCGCCGCGTTCCAGCCAGGCGACACCGTGAAGGTAAGCGTCTGGATCCGGGAAGGCGATCGCCAGCGCCAACAAAATTTCCAGGGCGTCTGCATCCGCCGCCGCCAGGGCGGCCCGTCCGCTTCATTCACGATCCGCAGGGTAGCCTCGGGCATCGGCGTCGAGCGCAGCTTCTTCACCCACTCGCCCAACGTCGAGAGCGTCGAAGTGGTCCGCCGCGGTATCGTCCGCCGCGCCAAGCTCTACTACCTCCGCGGCCTCTCCGGCCGCGCCGCCCGCATCAAGGAGCGCACCCAGTCCGGCAAACGCTAGGCAGGGTGCGAACCTGCACCCACTAGCGGCCGCTTAGCAATATCGCCCCCGGCGGCTTTAGTCCGGAGCCATAGCGAAGCGCGGCGCACACTTAAACCCGCTTAGCGACAGCCAATACCTGATCCAAAAGCCTCCGCGCTCTATACTCGGTGCGGAGGGTTTTTTCTTGCATCCCCCAACGCGAGACAGTGCAGCTCACGACACTGCACCATACGCACAGGTCGTGGTGGACGCGCCAACCACCGTTCCATCCGACACGTTCACATACTCCGCACCGCCGGAACTACGCTTGCGGCCGGGCCATCTCGTGCGCGTGCCCTTCGGGCCGAGAATCATCCATGGCCTCGTCGTGCGGCTCATCCAAGAAGCCAACGTCGACTACACCAAGCCCGTCAGCGGCTTGGTCCACTCACAGCCGCTCGTCACGCCTGCCCAACTCGAGCTCGCCCGATGGGTCAGCGCCTACTACCGAGCACCGCTCTTCGACACCGTTGCCGCCATGCTCCCACCGGGATTCCGGGCGCGCGCTCAGCAAATCATCGCGCTCCGTGAGGGTGTGCTGGTGCCCTCCCACCTCCCGCGGGGCGCCACGAGGCTGCTGGCGCACCTGCGATCGTACGGCAGGCCGCTGCAGGCGCGAACGCTGGCGCGCACGCTCGGCCCGTGGGTTCCCAATGCGGTCCGTGCTCTCGTCGAGGCGGGCCTGGTCAACGAGGAGACCCAAGAGCCGGCGCCGCGCGCCGAACGGGCCGACGTGGACGTCCTGCGCCCCGCGCTTGGCCCGGTCGAGCTCGCGGCATTCGCCAGGGAAGCCACTCGCTCACCACGGCAGGCCGCGCTGGCCGCCTCCCTCGTCGGCCGCGGGGCGCCCATGACCGCGGCTGAGGCGCGTGCCGAGTTCGGCGCCTCAGCCGTCGCGGCACTCGTTACAAAAGGCCTCGCCCGCATCGCAGCCGAGCCGCGCGCCGACTACGAGCAGCGGCAAGCGGCGCCTCCCGTTCCGCCGCTGCTGCCCACCGGCCCGCAGGTAGACGCCCTCGCTGCCATCCGCGCCGCCCTCGACGATGCCTCGAAGGCGCCCCGAACCTGGCTCCTCGAGGGCGTGACCGGCAGCGGCAAGACCGAGGTCTACCTTCAGGCCATCGCCCACTGCATCGGCCTCGCCAAGCGCGCCATTGTGCTCGTACCGGAGCTAGCGCTGACCCCGCAGACGATGGCCCGCTTCAATGCTCGATTCCCCGGACGCGTAGCCGAGCTCCACAGCGGACTAACCCCCTCGCGCCACTGGAGCGAGTGGTGGGCCGCCCACGCCGGCGAGGTCGATATCGTGGTCGGCTCGCGCAGTGCCGTGTTCGCACCCCTGCCGGACGTTGGGCTGGTGATCCTTGACGAAGAGCACGAGTGGACCTACAAGCAGATCGACGCCTCCCCCCGCTACCACGCCCGCGACGTCGCCATCCATCGCGCCTGGATCGAGGGCGCCGTGGTCGTCCTAGGAAGCGCCACGCCCGACCTAGCCACCGGCCACGCCGCAAGGACGGGCGCGTACGGCCACCTGCGGCTGCCGGAGCGTATCGAGCGCTCGGGCGCGACCGCCGACCGCGCCGACGTGTACGTTGTGGACATGCGGCAGGAGCTCAAGAACGGCAACCGCAGCGTGTTCAGCCGCCGATTGCAGGAAGGGCTGCGACGCTGCGCGGCGGCGGGCGAGCAGGCGCTGTTGTTCCTCAATCGCAGGGGCGCCGGGGGCATCGTGGCCTGCCGCAACTGCGGCCACGTCATGCGCTGCTGGAGCTGCACCACGCCCTACACGTTCCATGGCGGCATTGCAAGAAACACGGGGGGCACGCTCGTCTGCCACCACTGCAATCGCCGCCGCCGCATGCCCCAACACTGCCCCAACTGCCGCAGCGACCGCATCCGCTACCTCGGCCTCGGCACACAGCGGCTGGTGGACGAGGTCCACGCCCTGCTGCCGAATGCCCGTGTGCTGCGATGGGACCGCGACTCCGCGTCGACCGCGGCGGCCCACGCGGAGTTGCTCCGGCATTTCGAAAGCGGCGTGGCCGACGTGCTCATCGGAACGCAGATGATCGCTAAGGGACTCGACATACCGTCGGTGACGCTCGTCGGCGTCGTGTTGGCGGACCTTGCTCTCTACGTCCCGGACTTCCGCGCGCCGGAGCGCACGTTCCAGCTACTGACCCAGGTCGCCGGACGAGCAGGGCGTGGCGCTACGCCGGGCGAAGCGTTAATCCAGACCTATGATCCGTCACACTACGCGGTGCAGGCTGCCGCCATGCAGGACTACGACGCGTTCTACGAGCAGGAGATGCGCCATCGTATCGCCCACGGCAACCCGCCCGCCCGGCGCCTCGCCCGTCTCATGCTCGGCCACTCCCAAGAGGAGGGGGCCCGCCACGAGGCACAGCGGCTGGCGAGCCTCCTGCGCCATGCGATCCGCGAATGGGACATGCCGCGGGTGGAGATCGTGGGCCCCGTGCCCGCCTACCCTCCGCGGCTCCGTGGCGCCTGGCGATGGCACTTGGTCATCCGCGCCCCGGACCCCGCGACGCTGCTCGACAAAATCAGCATCCCGCCAGCGTGGGCCGTCGACATCGACCCCGCCCAAGTCAGCTAGGCAGGGTCGCGTTCTGCACCCGAGGGCTCGCAAGCCTAGAGCCGCCATAGCTGCGACCTTTAGTCCGGAGCCGGAGCGAAGCGCAGGGCGCACAGTCAAACCAGCCCCCGCGTATAATCCCGTCATGGCCATCCTCCCCATGCACTACATTCCAAATCCCGTGCTTCGCGAGAGGGCGCGCAAAGTGCGTAACCTCGCGGATCCGGCGCTCTACCAGCTTGCCACCGACCTGATCGAGTCGATGGACTACTACAGGGGCGTGGGACTTGCCGCCAACCAGGTCGGGTCGCTTCGGCGCATCTGTGTCATCCAGATGCCCGAGGACGAAGAGCCGACGGTGCTCGTCAACCTCGAAATCACTCGCAAGGAGGGCGAGCGCGAAGTCACCGAGGGCTGCCTCAGCCTGCCCGGCTGGCAGGGGCGGATCCTTCGCGCCGAAAAGGTCTGGGCGCGAGGCGTCAATCTCGACGGCAAACCGATTCGCTACAAGGGCGTCGAGGACCTGCTCGCGCAGGCGATTGAGCACGAAGCGGACCACCTCGACGGTAAGCTCTTCATCGACTACATCCGCGACAAGGACGACCTGTACGAGGTCGAAGAGGGCAAGGAAGAGGAAGAGCCGGACACCGGGAGCGCTGTCCCAGAGGAGGAGGCCGCTCCCGCGGGAGCGCATCAGGGCGCGGGTGCGCACCAAGAATCATGACCGACCCGACCCCGGAGCAGAGCGTCCCCTTCGGCTACGAGTGGTACGACTGCGGCGAGGTCTACCCGCCAGGCACCGGCACCACACCGTGCCGCGAGCAGGGCCACTATGCCGGTGCCATCGCGGCGCGCCTATTGCCATCGCTCGACATAGCGCCCGAAAGCTAGGCTGCGTTAGCAGCCCGTGCTCGTTCCGATAGACCGGACCGCGTGATACAATTCCTCCTCGCCTGGCCCTACCGCTCGACCCACAGATACACTCCCGCGGCCGCCGACGTGCACCGCGCTCGAAGGACCCCACGTGTTACGAAGACTCCGATGGAAATCGCTCACGACGATCATCGTCGTCGTGGGGCTGGCCATCACGGCCATCGCGATCCAGAAGATTGACACCCCGGGTATCAACTTCCAGCGCGGCACCGACCACGCCCTCGGCCTCGAGCTAGGCCTGGATCTGGCCGGCGGCACTCACCTGGTCTATCAGGCCGGCGACGAGACCTTCGAGCCCACATCGGCCCAGATGGAGGGACTCATCGACAACATCACGAGGCGCGTGGACAGCCTCGGCGTGGCCGAGCCCAGCATCCAGAAGCTTGGCGACGACCGCCTCGTGATTCAGCTCCCCGGCATCGAGGACGTGGAAGAGGCCAAGGAGCTCATCGGCGCGACCGCACAGCTCGAGATCATCGAGCGCCTCTGCTTCGACGCCGCCTGTGCCGAGAACGTCGCCGAGAGCTACCGGGACGTGAAGACCGGACTCACCGGCGCCAACATGGCGAGGGCCTTCGCAGGCCAGGATCAACTCACCAACGAGCCCGTTCTTCTGTTCGAGCTGAAATCTGGGGACGCGCGCGCATTCGCCATACTCACACAGCGCATCTTCGAGACCAACAGCGTGCCCGACGAGAACGGCGGGCTCACACCCGACCAGATGGCGTTCGTCCTCGACGGCCGGGTGCTCGTCTCGGCGGGCGTCAGCTCTCCCATCCTCGCCGGCAACGGCCAGATCCGCGGCAGGGAGTTCACGCCAGAGAGCGTGCGGCGCCTTGCCATCCAAGTGGAGTCCGGACGCCTCCCCATCGAGATCCGCGAGCTCTCGTCCACGTTCGTGAACGCTTCGCTCGGCGCCGAATCCTTCGAGAACGCGCTGTTGGCTGGGCTCATCGGCCTGGTGCTCGTCGTGTTCTTCATGGCCGCCTACTACCGGCTGTCCGGTGTGGTCGCAGCGGTTGCCCTGGTCTGCTACATCTCCATCGTGCTCGCCATATTCAAGCTGTTCCCCATCACCCTCACCCTGGCGGGGCTAGCGGGGTTCGTTCTCTCCCTCGGCATGGCGGTGGATGCGAACATCCTGATCTTCGAACGCATGAAAGAGGAGCTGCGCATCGGGCGTAACCTTCAATTCGCCATGCAGATCGGCTTCAACCGTGCGTGGACGTCCATCCGGGACGGCAACATCTCCACGGTCATCATCGCGCTGGTACTCTTCTTCTTTGGCAGCGGCACGGCCAACTCGGCGGTAACCGGCTTCGCCGTGGCACTGCTCGTCGGCGTGCTCACGAGCATGTTCACCGCCATCTTCATCAGCAAGAACCTGCTGACGATAGTGGGTGGCACCGGACTTCGGCGCTTCCCGAACTCGTTCAGTCCCGAGGGCCGCCATACCAGCGCCGGATCAACGGCAGAGCGAGATGTTTAGATGAACGTCGTCGCACTGCGCCGCTGGTTCTTCCTCCTCTCTGGTGTGCTCGTGATCGCCTCGATCGTGGCGTTGTTCATCCCACCTGCGCTCAAGCCGGGCATCGACTTCAGCGGCGGACTCGCCGTCACGGTGCAATACAACGGCGACGTCGCCAGCAGTCGCATCCACTCGGCTATCTCCGCGCTCGGCCACCGGGAGGTCGTGGTGCAGGAGACCGGCGAAGGCTCCTTCTTCATCCGGGTCGGCGGCATCGAGCCGGACGTCCTCGACAGGGAAGGCAAGATCGTCGAAAGCGATCGCGTGGCCGTGGAGGACGCACTCGGCGTCCTTGGGCTGATGGAGATACGCGGGTCCGACATCGTCTCCGGCGTGATCGGGGCCGAGAACGTGCGCAACGCGCTCATCGCCGTGGTCAGCGCCTCGGTACTGATCCTGTTCTACATCACCTGGGCCTTCCGCCGGGTACCGAGCCCCTTCCGGTACGGCGTCAGTGCCATCATCGCCCTCGTGCACGACGTGGTCATCGTGCTGGGTCTGTTCTCCGTCCTGGGAAAGACGATAGATCTCGAAGTCAACGCCATGTTCATCACCGGCGTGCTCACGACGATCGGCTATAGCGTCAACGACACCATCGTGGTGTTCGACCGCGTGCGCGAGAACATCGGACGTTACAACGGAGTATCGATCTCGGAGATCGTGAACCTCAGCGTCCGCGAGACAGTCGGCCGCTCGCTCAACACGTCCATCACGTTGCTCGTCGTAGTGCTCTCGCTGTTGCTGTTCGCAGGCACGTCGATCCGCCCGCTGCTGTACGTCCTGGGCACCGGGGTCGTCGTGGGGACGTACAGCTCCATCTTCATCGCGAGCCTCACGCTCGTCGCTTGGGAATCCGGCGAGATCGGGAGATTCTTCCGGCGCCTCCGCCCCTTCGGTCGTCGCGCGGAGGCCTAGGTCCGCAGCACTACGCGCCCGATTAGCTGCGAGCCTCGGGCGAGGCCGTAGGCCTCGCGCACACTCGCAGCGGTCAGCGGCAGTTCGCGGTCAGCAACCGCATCCACGTCGCCGCCTGCCATCAGCTCCAGCGCACGCTCCACCTGCGCTCGCCCCGCGCCCAAGCTCCCGACGATGTGCGCCTGGCGAAACAGCACCTCCGCACCCAACAGCGGGGCTGCGTCTCCCGACACCTGACCCAGCAGCACAAGCCGGCCGCCCGGTCCCAGCGCGCGGACGCCCGCATCCATGAGCCGACCACCGACCGTATCGACCACTATCGCTGCGCCTCTGTCGTCGGTCAGCGCGCGCACCTGGTCCGGGAACGGCAGGTCACCGTCGACGATCACGGCATCGAGCCAGGGCATCGCCTCCAGCCGCGCGGTTTTCCCCGGCGACGACGTCACACCGAGCACCCGAGCGCCGGCCGCACAAGCCACCTGTGCCGCATGCACGCCAAGTCCACCGGAGACGCCCGTGACCACAACCGTGTCGCCCGCCAGGAGGCCGCCAACGTCCTCGACCCCCTTCAGCGCCACGCCGACCGGGCACGCCGCCAACGCCCCGTGCTCCAGCGCAACGCCACCGGGCACGCGGACGAGATCGCCCGTGGGAACGACCATCGACTCGGCAAAACAACCGTCCTCGGCGTGCCCGTACCGTCCGGGCAGCAGGACCACCCGTGCTCCGAGCCAGTCCGCCGCGACCTCCGCGCCGATTTCCGCCACCACGCCAGCAGCCTCGTGCCCGAGCACCAGCGGCAGGTGCACGCCGCGGCGTAGCGCTCCGGCGATGATCAGCGCGTCGTGGTGGCAGAACCCAGCCGCGGCGATGTGAACGAGCGCCTGACCCGCAGCCGGACGAAGAGCATCTCGTTCCTCATCATCCAGGATGGGCGTTTCGCCCGTCGATCTCAGCACCACGGTTCGCACAGGGACTCCTAACAACGTCATCGTTCAGCAACCATCGCAGGCTCGCAACCTACGCGGCCCGGCAGGTGTAGCATAATTGTCGCGTGCCTGGCACACCCCAGCACCCACACCCACACCCACACCCAGCCTAACCCCAGCCTCCAGGAGAAGCCATGCGGATCGGAGCACACGTATCCACCGCCAACAGCGCAGACCTCGCCATCGACCGCGCAGTCGACATCGGCGCGGAGGCGGTGCAAATCTTCGTTTCGCCGCCCCAGGGCTGGGCCTTCAAGGGCATCGACGAGAAGATCGCGGCCGACTTCAAGGCAAAGGCTCGCGAGAACGACGTCGGGCCGACCGTGCTGCACGGCATCTTCCTCGTGAGCCTGGGCAGCGATGACCCTGCGCTCGTGGGCCGGGGGAAGCAATCGTTGATCCGCTACATGGACGCCGCAAATGACCTCGGCGCCATGGGCGTCATCTTCCACCTCGGCAGCCACAAGGGACGAGGCTTCGACACTGTGTTCGACCAGCTCGTGGGTAGCATCCACGACGTACTGGCTGAATCGCCGGACGTTTTCCTGATGCTGGAGAACAGCGCCGGGATGGGGAGCCACATCGGATCGAAATTCGCAGAGCTCGGCCGCGTGCACAAGGCACTAGACGACCCACGGGTCCGCATCTGCCTGGACACGCAGCACAGCTTCGCAGCGGGCTACAATGTCACCACGCCCGAAGGCATCGCCGCCACCATGGACGAATTCGACCGCGAGATCGGCTTGCAGCATCTGGCAGCCGTGCACTGCAACGACTCGAAACCACCGTTCGGCGGCGCAGTCGACCGTCACGAGAACATCGGCGAGGGGGCCATGGGGCTCGCCGCCTTCGAGGCGATTGTCGCGCACCCCGCTTTCAGCGGCGTGCCCTTCTATCTCGAGGTCCCCGGGTACGAGGGCAAGGGCCCCGATGTGCGCAACGTGGACACCATGAAAGCGATACGCCAGAAGGCCGGCGTGGCGTCGTAGCGATTGCCATGCGGAAGCGGGACTTCGAAGAGCTCGTACGCGAAGCCGTCGGACGCATCCCTCCAGAGTTCCTCGCCATCATGGAGAACGTCGACGTGCAGGTGCGCCGTCGGCCCACCGCGCGGCAGCTCCGGTCCACGGACCTCGACGCCAACGAAACGCTGCTCGGGCTGTACGAGGGAGTGCCAATCACGGATCGCGGCGACTACAACATGGTCCTGCCGGACATTATCACGATCTTCCAGGCGCCGATCGAGGAGATGGCAGGCTCGCGGGAGGAGGTCGTCGAGGAGGTGCGTCACACGGTCGTACACGAGGTCGCGCATTACTTCGGCATCTCCGACGCGGAGCTTGAGGAGTGGGGCGTGGCCTAGGCCCGGCACGCCCGCGCCTCCAGGAGCGCATACGCCGCGCTTAGCTTAGACGCGCGCGCCTGACCGAATCCAGCCGTCGCTCGGCCAACCGGTCAGCCGCGGCCGCCGTCGAGATGTGCTCGTGCTTGGCCGAGCGGATGACCCCAGCAACCGTGTCGTGGATCTCGCCCGCCTTGGCAACCGCAGCATCCGCGTTATACGCACGGCCGAGCTCGAAGAACACGTTGATCACCCCGCCGGCGTTCACGATGTAGTCAGGCGCATAGAGGATCCCGCGGTCCTCCAGCCGGTCCGCGTCCTCCGGCTCCGCGAGCTGGTTGTTCGCGGGCCCACACACCACCGCGCACGTGAGCCGGGGGATCGTGCCAGCGCTCATCGCCCCACCGAGCGCACACGGAGCGAACACGTCGCAATCCACGTCGAAGATAGCAGCGGGCTCCACCATCGTCACTCCATCGAGCACCGAAGCGCGGGCCACCGCTCCCTTGCTGACGTCGGCTACCAC
>CAZQVD010000033.1:0-16566 GCA_964596665.1 uncultured Dehalococcoidia bacterium | reverse complement strand
CTCTTCCGGCTGGCCTACTCGGGTTCCCTCAAGGAGGCCTACGCCAAGGCGGCGTTCGAAGTGTGGGGGGCGGATGCCGTCACGGTGAACCCGTACATGGGCGGCGACACGCTGGAGCCATTCCTGGCCTACGAGGATCGCGGCGTATTCGTGCTGACGCGCACGTCCAATCCCGGAGCGAGGGCTTTCGAGGAGCTCGTCCTGGACGGACAGCCTCTCTACGAACGGGTAACGGAGCGTGTGCGGGAGATGAACACGCACCGCAACGCGGGGCTGGTGGTCGGGGCGACAGCACCCGAGGAGTTGGCACGCGTGCGAGCGATCGCGCCCGAGATGCCGATCCTGATCCCAGGGATCGGGACGCAGGGGGGTACTCTGGAATCTTCGATCCGCAACGGCGCCGACGCCCGCGGGCTACGTGCGATCGTGAACGCGTCGCGAAGCGTGATCTACGCATCGAAGGGCGCCGACTACGCCGAGGCCGCACGCACCGCCGCCACCAAGCTCCGCGACGATATCAACGTGGTGCGCAGCGAGATGGGGTTCGCATGGTCGTAGCCTTCGAGCTCGGGGATACACTTACGCTCCGTAAGGAACATCCCTGTGGCGGCACCTCTTGGCGTGTCGAGCGCCTCGGCGCAGACATCGGCGTACGCTGTCTCACGTGCGGCCACTACTTGCTCACGCCACGCCGCAAGCTCGAGCGCGCAGCGAAGGAACGCGTGCCGGCGGCGGGCAGGCCCGTCACTGAGTAGGCGGTGCGAGCCGGTCTAACTGTGCGCCTGCGCTTCGCGACGGCTCTGGACTGAAGCGGGGAGGCAGCAGTCTGGCTTGCCTTCCTGTTGCTGAGCGGCAGCGAGTGGGTCCAGGGTCGCACCCTGGTGCGGGGTTGCACCCTGCTACGCGGGTATCTCCGCGGAGCCATGTACTAGGGGACTGCCCTTCATGCGCTCCTCCACCTGCTCGGACCTGCCGGCGGCACCGAGTATCTTTCAGAATACGCGGCGGCGTTCCGTATCTTCGAGGACGGGTATGGCGTAGACGTCGAGATCGACAGACCAGCTCACGCTTCAGATGCACCTGGAATTCGAGCTTCGCGAGCAGGTTCGCGTACCAGTTGCGTTTCTCAGGCTGGCCCGAGAGGTAGAGCTGACCGTCGATCTCGTGCAGCCGCACCTCGATACGCCGAACTTCCCCGTTCCGCCTGGCTGTGGTGGTGATGTCGATCACGCCGCCCCGCAGCAACACCTGCCGAATCTCGTCGCTCATGCTCGCCTCGTCCATATCTCGCGAAATGGGTGCCCATCTAGTCTCTCCCATGCCGAGACCCGAGCCAACGGTGGAGGTATCCACCAGGGATTCCTGGCAAAGGATTGAGGGTAATCGCTATATTGCGTCGATTTTCGTTACGTGGTACTATCTATGCAGACCCTCTTGGCGAGACCAGCAGGTCCTACGAGATCCCGCTAGTCCCCACCACTGCCGGGTGCACCGAGCACCCCAGCCGACAGGACCCGGAACCCGCCCCAGCACCGGTCTCTGAGAGTCGAAAGGCGCAAGGCAACCGGCCCGCCTGAATCGACGCCGCAGACATCTCCGCCCGAATAGCCCGTCTGCGCTCCGTCCTCGGAGCCTCGAACCCCGCGCGCAGCACTGATTGCTGAAACCGTTGGTAATTACCGATGATTCGTCAAACAGGTGGCTGATTCACCATGCGCCCTTAGATCCCACATCGGGGTCCCGTCAAGTGGTCAATACGAATCCCTGGAGGATCAACTATGTTCGATGCTTTCAAGACCCTGTTTATGTCCACCGGCGAGGCGCTCTATTACATGCGCATTGCCGACGCCTATCAAGGCCAACCCGCCGAGATGCGAGAGGCGCTGACGAAGGCGATCAGCTCCCACTACCCGGTCACGCCGGTGCGGGACGCGGGCGAGCGGGCCGAGCAGTCCGCCCAGATCGCTGCATAGTCATGGGCTTTCGCCCATGTGGCGAGGCGCTGCGCGCGGAAGCGGCCCTGGTGCGACCCACCGGGTTGCTTTTTTCATGCCTTCTCGCCGCCCATCAGCTGCGGTCGCTGGGGGCCGCACTTGAGGGCTGCGTCGTGAAGAATGAGAATATCCACGGTGTGAGGATGCCCGGCACCATGATGATCGCGCCGGCAACCAGCAGCGATTGCGCCACGCCGATGAGGCTCGCGAGCAACCCGAACGTCACGGGGCCAATGAGTTGCGCGGCGGCCCAGTAGAGTCCAAACACGGCCATGGCCACACCCCGGTCCTCGGGCGCGCTCAGCTCGGCGGTCATCGATGCGTAGAGCACCCGGCCCGCGTTGAAAGCGACTCCCAGGGCGAACATGAGCACCAACATGGGCCAGAAGGCACCACTGGCGATCACGGACAGCGCCAGGAAACCGCCGCTGCCCAGCATGACGAACACGTACAGCCAGCGGGCGCCCAGCCTGCTGATGAGCAGTCCGTAAGCGAATCCCGCGACGACGGCTCCACCACCATGCACCGCGCGCAGGAACCCGATGCCCGTCTCCGAGTACCCCTCGTCCACTAGATAGGCCGACATGAGCGAGCCGACCAATGCAACGATGAGCGAGGTGCCGAACGATATGACGGCCGGCAACTGCGTTGTGCGCCTAACGAACATGGCAGGCACTGGAGCGAGGATCTCACGGATCGACTTGGCGGCCTTGCGGGGCAGCGACGGCTGAACCGCGACGGTGAGCAGCGATATCGCGCCCATGACGGTCGCCAGCAGGAAGCCGATGGTGTAGCCCACCGTGCCCGCGAGCACGCCTCCCACGAATGTGCCGACGATCCCACCCGCCGCGCCTATCCCGAAGAATCGGCCGATGATGGAGCTTGTCCTGGCTTCGTCGATACGGCTCGCGTAGGACTGAGACGCGGTCCAGTAGACCGACCGCGACGCGCCAGTGAGCAGTTGGGCCACGATCAGCAGCCAGAGGGCTTCGAATAGCGCCAGGATCAAGGCGGCGCTGAGCAGCGCAAGGAAGTTGGCGGCGATCACCCATCGCTCCCCCACCCGGTCTGACAACACGCCACCGAAGAGGCGCAGGCCAAGCTGGAACACACCCTGCGCTGAGATGATGATGCCGAGCCAGGCGACGCTGTAGCCAAGCTCCAATACGTAGAGCGGCGTTAGCATCATGATCATGCCCAGCGTGAGGCTGAAGAGGACGGTCTGGGCGTAGAGCACCAAGGTGGCGCGGAGCTGTGCGCTCCCGCCCGGTGCCAGGTGATCCGGTGAAACAGCCATGGGCGGCGATGGTACCAGAGCGCGGCCTGGCGGCACGCGGAGCTTGCATTGGCGGCGGAGCCAGCCAACAATAGCCACGGCCTCGAACGGCACTACCCTGAACGCTCAGAGGACGCTCGTGACATCACTGCTGATCGTCAACACCGGCGGTATCGTGACCGGCGATCTCGACACCCCCCGCCGCAGCGTGACCTCCATCTACGTGGAGGACGGCCTGATCGCGGAGCTGGACTCGCGCCGGTCGGACGCAGACACGATCGTCGATGCAAGGGGATTGCTGGTGACGCCGGGGCTGATCGACACGCACGTGCATCCAACCTTCGGCGACTTCACCCCCACGCAGAACTCGATCGGCTGGATGCGGGCGTACCTCCACGGCGGCGTCACGAGCCTGGTCTCCGCGGGAGAGCTCCACGTGCCGGGCCTGCCGCTTGAAGCACCCGACGCGAAGCTGTTTAAGTATCTCGCGGTGCTGGCCAAACGCTGCGGCGACAATCTCACTGGGGAGCTTCCGCGCCTGTACGCAGGCGCGCTGCTTCTGGTGCCGGGACTGGAGGAAGGAGACTTCGACGAGGCCGCCGCGGAGGGCATTGGCTGCGCCAAATTTATCTTCTACCCCTATGGCGACGACGACCAGGAAGCTGAAAACTATGTGCGGTGGTGCAAGGAGCGGGAGATCGTGGTCAAGATCCATTCAGGCGGGGTCTCCCGCTCTGGGGTCAGCCGGCCAGCGGGACTAGAGGTGATGCGCCAACTCAAGCCGGACGTGGTCGGGCACATCGCGGGCGGACCCATCCCCATGCCACCAGACGAGATGACGGCAATCGTCCGCGATTTGGACGCCTACCTCGAGATAGCAACTGGCGGTAGCTTCCGCCGCGCGGTGGAGCTGGCGGAGACGGTGCGCGAGGAGCATGCGGAGGATCGCGTGATCCTCGGCACGGACACCCCCTCGGGCACCGGCGTCACGCCCCGCGCGATGCTGCGCAACGTCGCGCTACTGGCCTCCATGAGCGGCCTCAGCCCGGAGCAGGCGCTGTGCATGGCCACGGGCAACGCGGCCAAGGCGCACCGGCTCGACGGCGGATTCATCGCGGAGGGTAAGCCTGCGGACCTGGTGCTCATGGGGCGGATCCGCGGCTCGGTGGGATCCGATGCGCTCGATTGCCTGAGCGTCGGCGACATACCGGGCATCTCGTCGGTGGTGGTGGGGGGAAGGCTGCTGATCCCCACCCGCAGCGAGCAGACGCCGCCACCGGAGACACAGGCGGTGGTGCTGAAGGGAGGCGCGTCATGAGCGCGCTGGAGATGGGCCTTGGCCTGTTCCCGACGGAGCCGCCGCGCCGGATCGTCGAGACCGTGCAGCTCGCCGAGGAGCTGGGTTACACCCACGCGTGGATCGGAGACTCCCAGCTCATCTGGCGGGAAGCGTACGTGAACCTGGGCGCCGCAGGCCTGGCCACGCGCCACATCACACTGGCGCAGGGGGTGACGAACCCCGTAACGCGCCACGCGACGGTGACCGCGAGCGCGCTCGCAACGCTGTCAGAGCTCACGGGCGGGCGTGTCGCGCTGGGGATCGGCGCGGGGGACAGCTCGGTAGAAACCTTCGGCGAGCGCCCGGCGCGGCTATCCCGCCTCCGCGACGCGGTGGGCACGATACGCGGTCTGCTGGCGGGCGAGCGCGTGGACGTTGGCACGGGCGAAGCCAGGCTGGATTGGGCAGAGCCTCTGCGCATCCCACTGTTCATTGCGGGCAGTGGCCCGCGGATCCTCGGGCTCGCAGGCGAGATCGCGGACGGCGCGATCATCCTGGTGGGCACGGCGCCAGAGCAAGTGCGGGCAGCGATCACCTGCATCCGCGAGGCGGCGAAGGGGGTCGGGCGCGACTTAGACGCGGACGGCTTCAAGTTCGTGCTGTGGGCACCTTGCTCGATCAGCGAGGACGGCACGGCGGCACGTGATGTCGTGAAGTCGCACGTGGCGCGCGTGCTGAAGCGCCCGCTGCCCTTCGCACTGAACGCGGAGGACCAGGCGGTGGTCGACGAAGTGTACCAGCGTTACGAGTATTACCAGCACATGGTGGTTGGGGCCGGGCACAGCGAGATCGTGCCGGAGCGCATCGTGAGCAAGTTCGCAATCGCGGGCACCGTTGCCGATTGCCAGGAGCAGGTACGCGCGCTGGAGGACACGGGGCTCCACCAGATTGCCATCATCCCGCACACGCCCGACCCGGCAGGCCGCCGCGACCTGGTGGTCACGTTCTCGCGCGAGGTGATGGCGGCGGTTTGATGGTGTTGGCCCTAAAGAGTCAAAAGAGAAGAGGCCCTACATGGAGCCTCTTTGCTATCAAGGAGAACTGGCGACCCGGACGAGATTTGAACTCGTGATCTCCGCCTTGACAGGGCGGCGTGTTAAACCAGACTACACCACCGGGCCGCGGTGGTTGGCGGGCGCCCGGCCCGCCGATGCTAGAACGCTCAGCCTATGCCGTGGTAACCCACGATGACCAGCTCGCCCTCGACCTGCACCGGGGTGATGCGCTCACCGCCGGTGACGCGCTCGACCTCAGCGATGAACTCGGGGTGGTCTTCCAGGTCGATCTGCTTGTACTCGACGCCGTCCTTGTCCAAGTCGTGGAGCAGCGCGTCGGAGTAGGAGCAGTCGGGACGGGTGTAGACGATGAGCGTGGGCGCCGACGTAGTCATCGCGTCCATGATAGCAGCAGCCGCGCCGGAGGCGCAAAGCGAGCTATCCGTCGTAGCGGGCGAAGACGAGGCATGCGTTCTGCCCGCCGAAGCCGAAGCTGTTGGAGAGCACGACGCGGACGTCCTTCTTGCGCGCGTCGTTGGGCACGTAGTCGAGGTCGCATGCAGCATCCGGCGTAGCGTAGTTGATGGTCGGATGCAGGATGCAGTCACGGATCGTTCGCACGCAGGCGATTGCCTCCATGGCCCCCGCGCCACCGAGCGCGTGTCCGATCATGGACTTGGTGGCGCTGATTGGTACGGTGTAGGCGAAGTCGCCGAAAGCCCGCTTGATCGCCATGGTCTCGGAGGAGTCGTTCAGCGGGGTCGACGTGCCGTGCGCGTTGGTGTAGTCGGCCTGATGGGGGCCGAGGCCGGCATCCGCCAGTGCCCATCGGATGGCGCGCGCTGCACCCGCACCGTCGTCGTCGGGCTGGAACTGGTGGTGACCATCCGACGATGTGCCGTAGCCGACGATCTCCGCGTGGATCGTTGCGCCTCTGCCCTGGGCATGCTCCAACGACTCCACGATCAGGATGCCCGCGCCCTCCGACGGCACGAACCCGTCGCGGTCGGCATCGAAGGGGCGGCTCGCAAGCTCCGGGCTGTCGTTGCGGCTCGTGAGCGCGCGCATGACGGCGAATCCGGCGAGCCCAAGCTGGCTGATGCCGGCCTCGCTGCCGCCCGTGATCATGACGTCAGCAGAGCCGCGCCTGATCATCTCGGTCGCCTCTCCGATGGATTGCGTCGAGGCTGCGCAGGCCGTGACGATAGTGCTGCTGGGGCCCAGCGCGCCGAACAATCGGCTCACGTTCCCGGAGGCCATGTTCGGCAGCACCATGGGAAAGAAGAAGGGGGACATACGCATGCCGCCCCGGTCGACGAGGACTCGCATGCTTGCATCGATGGTGGGAAAGCCACCGTTGCCGTTGCCCAGGACCACGCCGGTACGTTCCCCGTTCAGCAAATCGGGGGTGAGTCTCGCGTCCTCCATCGCTTGCCCCGCGGCAGCCACGGCGAGCTGCGAGAAGCGGGCCATCCTGCGGGACTCGCGCTTGTCGATATAGCGCTCCGGATCGAAATCGCTGACCTCGCCGGAGATCTGGCAGGGGTAGTCGGCCGAATCGGCCTGCCGCATGGGCCCCACACCAGACCTGCCAGTGACGAGTCCATCCCAGAACGCGTCCACGGATTCGCCGAGGGGCGTCATGGCGCCCATGCCGGTGATGACGACGCGTTTCCGATCCAGACGCGGCCCGTACGAACGCGAATCGGAGGTCACGGCCTGCCTCCGCCCGGAGCCGTCTCGTACGGCGCGAATTCCGGGTATTCCTCGCCCTGGATTCCGTACCAGGCCTGGAGCGCCTCTGCCGCCACGAACAACGACCCGGTCGCGAGCACCAGGCCGCTGGGCGATGCCTCGTGGCGCGCTTGCTCGAGGGCCGCAGCAACGGAAGGCGCGACGATGACGTTCACACCCGCCGTCTCGAAGGCTGCCGCGACCCGCGAGGGCGGGAGCGCACGCGGATGGCGCGAGCTGCAAACGATGGCAAGGCCCGCCAGTGGCGCCAACTCGCTCACCATGCCGTCGAGCTCCTTGTCGCCGGAGCAACCGAAAACCAGGATGGTGTCCGTGGGGGCCACGCACTCGCGAACGGTCCCGGCCAGACATGCCGCCGAGTAGGGGTTGTGCGCACCGTCCACGATGACGGTGGGCCCCTCGGTGCCATCCCCGCGAGACCCCGGCGTGAGCACCTGGAAACGGCCATCCCAGCGCACGCTTCCGAGGCCGCGTTCGACCGAGCCCGCTGGTAGGTCGAAACCCGCGGCTTCGACGGCGGCGATGGCGGCGGCGGCGTTCTCGCGTTGATGCGCCCCCAGCAGGGGCAACCGCACGTCATAGACCCGCGCCGCCGTGGCTACGCGCAGATTCTGACCGAGAAGGTCGCCACCCGATGCCTCATACGTGACGTCGGTGCCCACTCGGATGAGCGAGGCACCGACGCGCGCAGCGGTTGCTTCGAGCACCGCCTTCGCCTCGGACAGTTGCGGCGCGAGCACCACCGGGGCAGCACGTTTCACAATCCCCGCCTTCTCGGCAGCCACCTCGGCGAGCGTATTCCCCAAGATGGCCGTGTGGTCGAGGCTGAGCGATGTGACGACGGCCACCGCGGAGTCCACGACGTTGGTGGAGTCGAGCCGTCCGCCTAGGCCAACCTCGATGACCTGCACGTCGACCGCTTCGGCCCGAAAGACGGAGAGGGCCATGGCCGTGAGCGCTTCGAAGGTGGTCGGGCGCTGATCGGGGCCCGTCGCGGCCATCTCTTCGACATGAGGCCACACGGAGTTCACCGCGCAAGCGAACAGCTCCTCGTCGATCGGGTCGCCATCGATCCTGATCCGCTCGCGAAAGGTGTGCAGGTGAGGCGAAGTGAAGAGTCCGACGCGAAGCCCGGCGGCGGTCAGGATGCTAGAGACCATGGCCGACACGCTACCCTTGCCTTTGGTGCCGGCCACGTGAATCACTGGGGCACATCGCTCAGGGTGGGCCATGAGGCGAGCCAGCTCACGCATCCGGCTCAAGTCGGTTTTGGGTATGGGTGCGGCGACCCCTGCGGTGCGCTCGAAATCAGCCAGACTGAGCAGCCGATGGAGCGCATCGGCGTAGGTGGACGGGGAGTCAAGGAAAGACGGGTTCGTGGGCATGACCATCGAAACGAGCGTAGCAGAGGCCGGGAGAGCGGGTCAACGACCACGGAGCTGTCCGAGCGGGCTGCCCGCGCCACTCACACGAACAGGCTGATAGACTCCCCCACATGGATCTCAACGAGCTACGTGGCTCCATCACGGCCCTTGAAGCGATGACCTACGTGAACGCCGGTTGGGCAGGTCCGTCGCCCCGGCGCGTGACGGACCGGATCGCTGCGATCGTGCGCGAGGAGAGTGACGTGGGCCCCGCGGGACCGGAAGGCCTCGCGCTGGCACGGCGCACCGCCGACGAGGCACGTGCAGCAGCAGCTACGATGCTCTCCGTGTCCACTGAGGAGTTGGTTCTGACCCACGGCACCACCGAGGGCATCAACATCGCTCTGGGGGGCCTGGATTGGCAGCCCGGGGATGAGCTCGTGACCACGAACATGGAGCATCCTGGGCTCACCTCGCCCGCTACGGTGCTCTCGGAGCGTCGTGGCGTGACGGTGCGGGGTATGAGCCTTGCGCCCAATGCGTCCGCGGATGAGGTACTGAGCACGCTTGCGAACACTCTTGGTCCGAAAACCAAGCTGGTGGCGCTGAGCCACATCATCTACACGTGCGGGCTCAGGCTCCCGGCGGAAGAGATCGTCGAAACGGCGCATGCAGCCGGCGCCTTGGTGTTGTTCGACGGCGCGCAGACCGGCGGGCATATCGCGCTGGACCTGCCCGCGATCGGGGCCGATTTTTATACTATCTCGGGCCAGAAGTGGCTCATGGGGCCTGCGGCCACGGGCACGCTGTTCATCAAGCGAGAGCGCCAGGGCGAGCTGCAGCCACTGTTCACACGGTCAGGCCTGGATTCGCGTACGGGGCTGGCCGCTCATACGCTGACGTCGCAGAATGCGGCGCTCAATGCCGGGTTCGCCGAGGCAGTCGCATTGCATCTCGAGCTGGGGTCGAATGCGGTGGAAGCCCACGTAACCGGGCTCGCCGGTGAGCTCCGGACGAGCCTCGCGGAAATCCCCGGCGTGCAGCTGAACGGACCGCCGAACGGACCGACAGCCAGCGGCATCACGGCAATCAGCGTGGACGGCGTAGAGCCACAGACAGCCGTCGAAACGCTCTGGGATCGCCACCGGATCGCGCCGCGAGCGGTGCCCTTCCCTCCCGGTGTGCGGTTCTCGACGGCCGCGTTCAACAGTGAGGAGGACGTTGAACGGGTCGTCGCTGCGGTGGCGGAGCTCGACGGGTAGCCAACGGGCCTTTACTGCAGGCCGGACAGATAGGCGACCAGGTCGTCGAGCTCCCCCATGGACAGCACGTCGCCGAAGCTCTGCGGCATGACGTTCTCAGCGCACTGGCCCGACGGACACGGCTGCGCGATCACCGCGTTGGGGTCCAGGATGGACTCGCGGATGTAGTCTGCGCTTTTGCTGCCCACATGGGAGAGGTTGGGGCCGGTCTGGCCCGAGGCTTGGGAGAGGCCGTCGATACTGTGGCACCCGCCGCAGCCGGTGGCGATCAGCACTTCCATGCCGGGGTCCGCGCTGGACGGGGGTACGGTGGGCGTGGCGGTGGGCTCCGGGTCGCTGCCGCACGCCGCGGCGAGCAGTGCCAAGGCAGCGAGGACAGCCGGCCACAGTACGAGGCGGTTGGCGCTTGTGATGGCGAACGTGCGGAGGATCGTGTTCATCGGGACGCCTGATGCAAAGGATAGGGTCCCTGCATCGTATGTCCCGACGCGAAGGGGGTCAATCAACACTCAGTTGTTATAGGCGATGGCTACAGCATCGTGTAGTCAAGAGCGCCGGGCGATCAAAATCTTGCGGATTTTCTCTTGGTGCCGTCTCACCCCCTGGCTATAATGGGCCGACCTTCTCGGCAACCGCGAGCTACCGTGTCTTTCACCCACCTCCACGTTCATACCGAGTACAGCATGTTGGACGGCCTGAGCCGCATCACCGCGCTGGTGGACAGGGCCAAGGGGCTGGGCATGGACGCGCTGGGCATCACCGACCACGGCGGCATGTACGGCGTGGTGGATTTCTACTCAGCCTGCAAGTCGGCAGGCATCAAGCCGATTATCGGCTGCGAGCTGTACGTGGCCCCGGAGAGCCGGTTCGACAAGCGTGCCGCCGACAAGAACCCCTACCACCTGACAGTGGTGGCGCAGTCGAATGCGGGGTACCTCAATCTGCTGAAGCTGGTGTCGAAGGCGAATCTGGAGGGGTTCTACTACAAGCCCCGGATCGACAAGGATCTGCTTGCCGAGCATGCCGAGGGGCTGGTGGTGCTGTCGGGGTGCCCGAGCGCGGAGCTTGCGCGTCTGATCATGGACGGCGATATGGCGGGTGCCGAGGAGCTGGTGCGCTGGTTCCGGGGCTCGGTCCCGTCGTTCTACCTCGAGCTCCAGCGGCACGAGAATCTGCCATTCCTCGACGGCTTGAACGCCGGCCTGATCAACCTGGCTGAACGGCTGGACGTGCCGCTGGTTGCCACCAACGACCTGCACTACGTGCGGCAGGAGGACGCGCCACTCCAAGATGTGATGGTGTGCATCCAGACCAACACGACGATCAACGACGAGTCACGCTTGAAGATGTCGGACGACTCGTACTACCTGAAGGGTCCCGAGGAGATGGCAGAGCTGTTCGCGGACCTCCCGGAGGCCATCGCCAACACCGAGCGGATCGCAGCGGAGAGCGAAACGACGCTGGACTTCTCGACCCTCCACCTCCCTGAATACAGCGTCCCCACAGATGAGACGGCGGACGGCTACCTGCGCAGGCTGTGCTGGCAGGGGTTCCAGGAGCGTTACCCGGAAGGAGGCACGAGCGAGGCGACCAAACGGCTCGAGTATGAGCTCGACGTCATCACGGAGACGCAATACCCCAACTACTTCCTGGTCGTGTGGGACATCGCGGACTTCGCCCGCAGGTCCGAGATCGTATTTGGGGTGCGTGGCAGCGCCGCCTCCTCACTCGCGCTGTACTGCCTCGGTGTGACCGAGATCGACCCGCTGGAGTACCGGTTGGTGTTCGAGCGTTTCCTGAACATCGAGCGCAAAGAGATGCCGGACATCGACATGGACTTCCAGGACGACCGGCGCGACGAGGCGATCCAGTACGTGACGGACAAATATGGCACGGACCACGTGGCACAGATCATCACGTTCGGAACCCTGGGAGCCAAGGCGTCCATCCGAGACTCGGGCCGTGCGTTGGGCATGCCGCTCACCGACGTGGACCGCATCGCGCGGCTGGTGCCGACCCGGCTCGGCATAACGCTGGACACGGCGATGGAGCTCGTCCCCGAGATGCGTGAGGCGTACGACGGGGATGCCAGCTTCCAGCGCCTGATCGACACGGCGCGGGGACTCGAGGGCGTGGTGCGCCACGCCTCGACCCATGCCGCCGGGGTCGTGATCTCGCAGGATCCGCTGACCGACCACGTCCCACTTCAGCGCCCCACGAAGGGCGGCGAGTACAGCGTGGCCATGACTCAGTACGCCATGGAGCCCGTAGCCAAGCTCGGTCTGCTCAAGATGGACTTCCTGGGCTTGATCAACTACTCGATCCTGAGCAACGCACAGCGTCTGATCAAGGAGTACCACGGCATCGACCTGCCGCTGCGGGACATCACGTTCGACGACCAGCCGACCTACGATCTGCTGGCCTCGGGCGAAACCACGGCCATCTTCCAGCTGGAAAGCCCTGGAATGCGCCGGTACGTGAAGGACCTGCGGCCCGGCAGCCTGGCGGAGCTTGCAGCCATGGTCGCGCTCTACCGGCCCGGTCCGATGGAGCACATCGGCACGTACATCGATTCGAAGTTCGGCCGCGTGCCGATCGAGTATCCGCACCCCGCGTTGCAGGAGATCCTCAAGGAAACGTACGGGATCATCGTCTACCAGGATCAAGTACTGCATATCCTCCGCACGTTCGCGGGGTACACGCTCGGCGAGGCGGACATCGTTCGCAAGGCGATGGGCAAGAAGATCGCTTCGCTGATGCAGCAGGAGCGAGAGAAATTCATCGCGGGGGCCGGCAGGCTTGGCTACGACAACGCAATGGCAGCGCAGATCTTCGACCTGATCGAGCCGTTCGCCGGCTACGCCTTCAACAAGGCTCACAGTGTGAGCTACGCGGTGGTCGCCTACTGGACGGCATACTTCAAGGCCAACTACCCGGTCGAGTTCATGACGTGTGTGCTGAACGCCTATGAGGGCAACGCCGAGAAGGCTGCCGGCGTGATCGCCGAGTGCGCGCGGCTCGATATCCCCGTGCTGCCCCCCGACATCAGCCGGAGTCGCGTGGCCTTCTCCATCGATGATGGGAACGAGAACAAGCGGTCCATCCGCTACGGGCTGGCCTCGATCAAGAATGTCGGCGGTGCGGCAGTGGAAGCGTTGGTAGGGGAGCGGATGCAGAACGGCGCATTCGCGTCGCTAGACGATTTCGTGCGCCGCGGGGGATCCGAAGTGGCGAACCGCCGTGTGCTGGAGGCTCTGGCCAAGGTTGGGGCGCTCGATTCGATCGGTCCTCGCGGCCAGATGCTGGCCAGCGTCGACTCGTTGGTGCACGTGATCCAGCGCGAAGCGCAGCTCAAGGATTCCGGTCAGTCGACGATGTTCGACCTGTTCGGCCAGTCGATGCCGACGCCGATGGCATCGGTTGAGCTGCTCTATGCGGTGGAGCCGACCGCCCGTGACATGGCGCTGTGGGAGCGAGAGCTGCTGGGCGTGGCCCTCAGCACGAAGGTGCTGGACCCGAAGCTTGCGCCGCCCGGCGCGATCCTCTCGCGAGATGACCTCGAGGCCGTTCCGGAAAACAGCAAGGTGTTACTGGCAGGACAGGTGCTCAACACCCGGCTCCAGTACGACAAGCAGGAGCGCCGGATCGCGTTCGTCACGCTGGAGATATTCGACGGCTCGTCCGTGGACGTCGCAGTGTGGAGCCGCGCCTACGAAACGACGAAGCAGCTGTGGCAGGAAGGGGCGCTGGTAGAAATCAAGGGCCCCGCCCGCCGGCGCAACGACGAGGTGTCGGTCCACTGCGACGAAGCAGTTCCCTATCTTCCTCCTACGGAGGCTCCAGAGGCGGCGGAAGAGATTCCCGGACCTCGGATGGAAGAGTGGAAGGAGCCAGTTGCCTCTGCGACGGCCTCGGGCGTCGCACAGGATGAGTTCGGAAGCAGCGGACCCGTACGTGAGCCGGACGAGCCCCTTGGCATCCGCCCGTCGGCCTCCGGCGGTCGCGCTCCGGAGCGCCCGATTCCCCCCACCGACGCATTCACGTTCGCTGAGCCACACCCGGCGGAGCGGCGCCTACTGATCAACCTGACGGAGACCGACGAGCCGGACGAGGATGCGTTCATGCTCCGCTCGGTGCTCCAGACGCTGCTGAACTATCCCGGCAAGGACCGCGTGGATCTGTTGATATCGAGCGAGGGCAAGAAGTGGCGGTTGGAGATGCCGATCATCACCACAAGCTACTGTGATGAGCTATCCGCGCAGTTGGCCGAGATGCTCGGACGCGGAGACGCCGTAACGCTCGAGGTCCCCATCCCGGTCGCCTAGCGGGCTTCATGTTGCAAGAGCCGCGCCTTCATGGGCAACCCCGGGCCGGCGAATCCATGGAGACCTCCGTCGCTCCCGATCACGCGATGGCATGGGATGATGATGGGTACCCTGTTTCGGGCCATCGCCTGTCCGGCCCCCCTCGCGGCGGCGGGCCGGCCTGCCTGCGCCGCGAGCCACGCGTACGTGCGCGTTTCGCCTGGCGGGATGGCTTGGCATGCCTCCCAAGCCCGAGCGTAGAACTCCGTCGCGCCCTCCAGGTCCAAGGCAACGTCCCACGCGATCAGCCCGTCAGCGAAGTATGCCTCGAGCTGCTGTCGGTAGGCTTCGAAAGCACCCGGCACGTGTTCTGGCAGCAGTTTCTTTGAGCATGATTCAAGGTACTCAACGACATCGATGGGGCCGGCTTCGGGCAGGGAGGCATAGCGAATGCCCCTGCCGGAACCGATGGCGCCCATCCATCCCCAGGACGTTTTGAAAACGTCGTAGCGCAGGTCACTCATGGTTGGCCTCTCAGCGGTCGCGGTCCCGTGATTCTGCATGACTCAGGCACCGCAGACAAGTGGTGGGCGAAGCATGGATCGAACCTGCGACTGACCTGCTCCCCGCGAACCGGTCCAACGATACTTGGAGTTCTCCGGAGGGGCAGGAGGGCAGCATGCTCGAGTGACGCTGTGTCCCCCGCGCTGGCTCCGAGCATCAGCAGTGTGAGGCCGCTGTCGAACAGGTCCAGCGTCGAGCACTGTCCGGCGGCCAAGCATGAGGGGCGCGCTGACCAAGACCGTATTCGCGGCCACATCTTGGGAGCACTAGTTCGACCCGATCGATTTTTCGGCGCTTACAGGAAGAACGTAAGACATTATCAAGCCAACTGCAGGCTGTTCAGGTCGTATAGCCTGGCCACGTTGGTACGGAGAACTTTGGTCATGGTCTCGACAGGCAAGTGCCCCAAGGTCCTACCAATTGCCTCATGGGAATGGGGCCAAGTGGAGTTCGGGTGTGGGAAGTCGTTGGACCACATGCAGTTATCTTGACCCCACCAAGTAAGCATCTTGCCACCGACAGTGTCGTTGAAAAAGGTGGCGTGCACCTGGCGCATGAAGTATTCGCTTGGTAGTTTATCTATTTCGAGAGTTGTGTTACCTGCGAACTTCGCAACGGACCTGTCCCAGCCCTGGAGGGTGAAGGGTATCCATCCGATCTCGTTCTCAACAAGGACGATCTTCAACTCAGGAAACCTATGCAACACACCTGAAAAGATGATATCGAACAGAGCAGTCGTAACATCGGTCTGCCCTGAGCCTCTGTATCTATCAAGGCCTGATCGGTCCACGCTGCGCGCGGGCCGATCAGGGTATCGACGTGCACTTTCGCCTACACCGGTCAAGGAGTGGATGCTGACCGGCATGTTCAGGTCCTGAGCGGCCTTCCAAAAAAGATCGTAATGGCCCGATGCGAAAGAAAGGTCTTCAGGCGGGCATTGCCAGACCATGACCCCACCCATGCCCAGACTCTTGCAGCGCATCATCTCAACGATGGCTGAGTCGATGTCGTACGTGGAGATCA
This sequence comes from uncultured Dehalococcoidia bacterium, assembly GCA_964596665.1. Taxonomy (GTDB): domain Bacteria; phylum Chloroflexota; class Dehalococcoidia; order Lucifugimonadales; family Australimonadaceae; genus CAZQVD01. The sequence goes on along the minus strand of CAZQVD010000033.1, from coordinate 690 downwards.
TGCCGATGCCAAGAAGTCGGTCCGGGGCAATTGAGCAGTACTCAGCTAACCAGTCGTTGTAGGCGCGGAAACAGGCCTCCTGGAGGTCGGCATCCTCACGGCCTAGGCTATACAGTTTCATCGGGTAGCTAGGGTAGATCACCTCGGCGCCTACCCCATCCATCTCCATCTCACTGACACGCTGGCCAGATTCCCTGCCCCCGGCATGCGCTTGGTGGCGTTCTCCGATGCGGAGCTCTGGGAAACGAGGTGCCCGGCCGCGTAGGCTGGCAGGCACCCGGGACTCCATCAAATCTGCCGCCTCCACGACGTGAGAGTCAGCAGAGATGATGAGTCCGGGAAACATATCGTGGTCAGCCACATCCGCAGGATTTGATCTGGTGCTCATCCAGGTTCCCTCCTTGGCAAGCGGATTCCGACCTCCGACCCTAGATGCGAGCCACGGCGGGGAGCTTGTACAGCTTCGTGACGGTGCCTCTCACAACCTTGCGGAAGGTATCGGGATCCAAATGCCCCAGATCACGGCGGATGACCTCATCGGAATTGGGCCACGTGGAGGCCCCATGAGGATAGTCATTCGACCACATGCAATTGTTCTCACCCCAGACCGGGATGCTGTAGCCCCCGGGCAAGTCGTCAATGAAAGTCGTGTACACCTGCCGGTTGACGTAGAAGCTAGGCAATTCGGTG
>CAZQVD010000032.1:0-16926 GCA_964596665.1 uncultured Dehalococcoidia bacterium | reverse complement strand
TCCTCGAGTTGCTTCTCCGCTTGACTCAAGGCTTCCTGAACCGCCTGTTGGACGATTGCCTCGGTGTCAATGGGTGGTGGGGCTACGGTTTCACCCCCACAGGCAACCGCCAGCAGTACGAACGCTAGCGCAGCCGCCAGCAATGTTGGAACCTTGCCGACTACATGGAATATCGCCATGGCTATCCCGCCTTCTTTTTCTGCTTGTTAATCAAGGTAAAGACCTGTCTCGCGCGAGCGATGTTAAACGCCTTGGGACTCAAACGCAAATGACTCTCAAGAAGCCTCAGAGAATAACCTGCGTTGTGGCTCTACCTGGCACGCGCCTCGGTCGTAAGGAACGTTTGAGGCGGGCGGTTTCAATCAGGCACCACTACCGGGACCTTGTAAACACTTTTGAAAACCTCGGAGGCGACCAGTCAGCTGTTCAGAAGGCCTTGTGGGCATAGCAACGACCTGCCGTTAAGCAGGCCGTTACCTGATCGAAGTGGTGCCGAGGGCGAGGCTCGAACTCGCATGCCCCTTAAGGGGCAACGAGTTTTAAGTCGATTGGTCGGCGGATGTCGCGCGATGGGCGCGCAGCTTCTCTACACCGGCGCTTTGAACGCTTCGCGCAGACCGGCAGTGGCATCCCACACATCGACCTCACGCGGGAGTGTGATGGAGCCAGAGCGTTGGCGGTAGAGGTCCGGGGCGTCGACGCCGGGTGGAACCGCCCCGTGGTCGCGCAATGCGACGGCGGCGGTAGTCAGGAGCTTACGGACCTGGATGATCATGGCATCGGAGCCAGCGAGATGCTCGATGCTGCGGTCCTGGATGGGGCCCTGGCTCTCGGCAATGCCACGGTCCTGGTCAGGAATGGTGGCGATGCCGGTGAATCCTTTCCACGTGGGGTCGTATTTCTGGGCGTCGCGGTCGATCCCCATGTCGTCCTCCATGCAGACGGCGGCGCGATAACGGCCCAGCCAGCCGGAGGTGTTAGGGAGCAGGGCCATCTCGTTCTCGGGCCTGCCTGCCCTGGCCGGGTCAGTGGAGAGCCACCACTGCATCGTGTGGGTGTTGTCGAGCGGGACGAGGACGACATAGCTGCACGAGGTCTGGATGTTCGCGGCGGGACTTTGGGTGAAGAAGGGGAAGTGGTACATCATTATGCGGTAATAATAGGAGTCTTCCTCGGCCTCCCGGTAGGCGGCGTAGGCGGCGCCGGAGGGCGTTTCCTTGACCAGGAATCGGGGGGCGCGGTCCTCAAGCAGGTAGCGGAAGCCGTGGCGCCGGTCGACCCACTCGGCGGAGGCGTCAGGGTCGACGGAGCCGAAGTGCAAGAAGCCGATGTGGGTGGTGTCCATGTTGTTCTCGATGGCCTGCACCCAGTTGCAATCCATCTGAAGTGTGGCGATGGAGCCGGCGAGGATGTTCGGCTCGATGTCGGGAAGCGGCGGGGGCGTCTCGCGCGGGCCCATGTAGGTCCAGACGATGCCCCCGCGCTCGACGCACGGGTAGGTTTTCGCCTTGACCTTGTCCTTGTACCCCGCGTTCTCGGGGCGCTCGGCCGGCATATCGACGCAGTTGCCACCCACGTCGAACTTCCAGCCGTGATAGACGCAGCGCAAGCCCTCCTCTTCGTTGCGGGCGAAGAAGAGGGATGCGCCTCGGTGGGCGCAGACGCTCTGGATGATGCCGACGCGGCCCGAGGTGACCCTGAAGGCGATCAGGTTCTCGCAGAGGAGGCGTATGCGGAGCGGAGCGCAGTCGGGCTCGGGGAGCTCCTCGGAGCGCACAGCCGGGATCCAGTACTGGCGGATCAGGTCTCCCATAGGGGTGCCCTGCTCGACCCTGGTGAGAAGATCGTTCTCTTCAGTGCTCAGCATGATCCACTCGCGTCCCTAGTCGCGGATGTCCTGTAGGAACCACTCTGTGGGCAGCTCACGGCCCAGGCCAAGCTCCTTGCACTTGTTGTAAACGACCGAGCCCACCGCCGCGAACTGCAGGCCCTGGTTGCCACTGTTCAGATAGAGGGTGATGTCATCTGGGCTAGTGCGGCCTGGGATGCGCCCGGAGGCTAGGTCATTGAACGTCGAGACGACGACGCCACCGCCCCCACCGATGTTGCCACCACGATGGCGCTCCGGCAGCCGCGCAAGCTCTTCCTCGTTGCCCGCCATGTAGTCCCCCCGGTTGTAGCCCTCGCCCATGTGCTCCGGATCCTCGTTGCGTGGACGCGAGTGCGACACGCCCTGCTGCACGACGACGTCGGCGCGCGTGTGGACCTCCTCGTCGAGCTCCCCACGGACGTCGGTAACGTGCTGGCCGGTGCGCAGCCAGCGGCCGAAAAGCGCCGGCTGCATAGCATTGGTGGCAGCGGCCACAATGTCGGCGTCCTCGACGGCGAGCTCAGGCGCGTCAACGGGCTCGATGTCAAGCTCCAGCTTCTCCGCCATTTCCTTGGCATATGACTCGCGGTTGGCCTTGGTGGGACTAACGACGCGCACCTTGCGAATGTCGCGGATGGCGGCGAACGCTTCGAGATACGTGCGCGCCATGCCGCCGGAGCCGATCATTCCGACGGTGTGGGAGTCCTCGCGGGAGAGGTACTTAGCGCCGAGGCCCGCCCCGCCGCCGACACGCATGTGTTGAAGGATGCCGTCGTTGATCAGCGCCAGCGGCTCGGCGTTACGCGTACTGAACAGGAAGATAAGCCCGCAGTAGAGGCCAGGCTGGACGGAGTACTTCTCCTCTTTCCAGAAGCCGTGCTCGTCCTGCGGCCAGTAGAGGATGTCCGACTTCATGCGGATGGCGAAGACGCCGAGCTCCTTGCTCGCGCCCTCCATGGTGCCCCAGCGGTAGTAGTCGTCCTCGTGCTCCGTGGGCACGTAGACGTCGATGCGGGGCCGGTGCACCGAAGCGCCGGTCGGCAGGCCGCGGAACGCGGTGTCCTGTGCGTCGATGCACTCTGACATGGAAAGCACCTTGGAGACAGTATCGTTATCGATGAAGAGCATGGGACGACCCCCTTTGGTCAGTTGATTGCGGGCACTGGTTAAGTCTTACGCAGCGTTTCCCGGATGAAGATCAACACGATGAATGAAGCGAGAACCGCCGAGCCGCCGAGCAGCATGAACGCCGGGAACGCGGCGAGGACGGCGAAGCTGCCGGGACTGCTGAAGGCACCGGATTGGGCCACCATCCTGGAGACGCCGAAGAAGCGGCCACGGGCGTTGGGCGGCGCCACGTCGGTGCCCAGCGTCTGCATGTTGCCAGAGACGATGTTGACGGCGACGTGCACCAGGATGAACGAGAGCACAAACACGCTCTTCGACGCGTCCGTGAGCTCCACCCAGCCCATGAAGAGCAGGGAAAGGCCGGAGACGAACAGCCCTGGCACGATGGTGAACTTGCGTCCGAACCGGTCCATCACGTAACCGGCGGTGAACATGATCGGTATGCCGACGAACGCCATCGCGCTACGCAGCCCGCCAAGCTCATTGGGGCTCATGTCGTAGGCGTAGGCGGCGTACAGCACCACGACACCACCCCCAAACACGCCTCCGCGCGCTACGTTGGCGAGGAACTGCGTCACGAATACGGCGGGCAGCGGAGGCTTGAGCAGCGTGCTCCACGAGTCTTGCACGCCCCCCGCCCGGTGCGGCGGAGCGGACTCTTTGAGGATGTAGAAGCTCGGTACGACCGCGATGAACGCAACGACGGCCTGCAGCACGAAGGGTACCCAGAGGCCCCATAGGGACGCGGTCACGCCGCCGATGAGCGGGCCAGTGAGGTTGCCTATCTGCTGCACGCCGAACATGCTGGTGATCTGCTTGCCCCGGCTGCGCTGCGCTCCTGTGTCGGCAATCACGGTGATGCGGCTGAGCATCCACATCTGCTCGCCCCAGCCGCCCAAGAACCGCCATACGAGTATCTCTTCGAAAGAACCGTACAGGGCCGCCCTCGCGACGCCAAGAGCCGAGATGCCGACCAAGATCGGGCCGCCAAGCAGCACGCCACGGCGGCCAAAGCGGTCCACCAGGTAACCGGTGGGCATGGGCGCGGCAACGGTGCCTGCAAGTTGGGCGATGAACACGAGGGTCGCGGTGCCGAGCCCAACGTCGAACGTCTTGGATATCTCGGGCAGCACGACGAGGGTCATGCCCAGGCCCAGTCCCATGGCGATAGCTGGTAGGTGGAGAGTGAGGATCAGATGAAACAGAGCGCGCTGCCGAGATGACCCGGTCTCTGCGGGTGTGGCGGTCTGCTCCGGCTCTCGCGGCGTGGTCACCTGATGGGGCTCCTAGCTGACTCGGGGCGGGCGCGCAGGGTGGGGCGCGCACATCTTAAACCCCTGCAGGGGCTCGCGCGCAACGTGGCCGCTCAGACACCAGCGATGCGCTCCGCGCCGGCGTATACGTTGAACCCGTCGTCCCTGGCGAAGCCAGCCAGCGTCATGCCGAATTCGCGGGCGAGCTCCACCGCCAGGCTCGACGGCGCGCCCACCGCCACCAGAGTGGGGATCCCGGCCATGACGGCCTTCTGCATCAGCTCCCAACTAGCCCGGCCGCTTACCAAGACGGCGAGCGAGCCGAAGGGCGCGATGCCTTCGAGGAGGTGGTGGCCGATCAGCTTGTCCATCGCGTTGTGGCGGCCCACGTCCTCACGTAGCGTGAGCAAGCAGCCTGCTGCGTCGAACAGGCCAGCGGCGTGCAGGCCCCCCGTTTCGTCGAACAGCGGCTGTGCCTCCCGCAGCCGGCCCGGCAACGAGCGCACCACGTCCGCGTCGAGCACTGGCCCGGGACCGGGGCTCCTGGCTCCCGCCGTTTGCAGCATCTCGAGTGATGCCTTGCCGCATACGCCACAGCTCGACGTGGTGTAGAAGTTGCGGCGCAGGCGGTCCGGGTCGAACGCGGCTTCTTCGCTCAGCACGACGTTCACGACGTTGTAGAGCTGCTCCGCGTCGGGTTCGGGACAGTAGGACACGTCGAGCACCGTGGCTGGGTCGCGCACGATCCCTTCTCCAAACAGGAATCCAACTGCGAGCTCGAAGTCGTGACCGGGGGTGCGCATGGTCACCGACACGCTGTCGGTTCGCAAGCCGTCCGGCGACGGCGATACGATGCGTATCTCCATCGGCTCCTCGGTCGCCACGTGGTCGGCGTGCGCCACGCTGCCGGCGGCGTCGAAGCGCCGTACCTCGAGAGCGGTCGTGCCCTGGCTACGCATCGGATGCCTCCTTGTTACCTCCGGACGTCCTTCCTGCGGGCGTGATCGTCACCGTCGTGTGGTAGTCCGGTATGCCGCACACGGGGTCGGTGGCGCCTCGACGGAGCAACACGTTGCCCTCCGGCCAGTGCACCTGCACGTTCCTGCCCTTCATGGCCATGGCCCGATAGCGTCCGCGAAGCTCGCCGGCACTGGAGCGCAGGATCACCTCGTCGCCGCGGCGCAGGCCGAGAGCAGCGCCGTCCTCCTCCGACATGAGCACGTCGGTGCGGCGAGCGCCGGTGAGTGGGTCGCGATCCTCCTGCACCATGCTGTTGAACTGCCTGCCACGGCGGCAGCTCAGCAGGAATTCTCCTTCGGGGATCTCGACCTCAGGTGGCACTAGCGCTGCGAAACGGGCGCGGCCATCGGCAGTGGGAAACAAGCCACCCTCGCACAGCAGCGGGCCTCCCCATTGAACCGAATCTCCCTTGGCCCGCAGGTTTTGGATACCGTCGTAGGCGGGCACCGCCTTGGCGATCTCGTCGCGGATCGCCTGGCCGTCCTCGAAGTGCATCAGGTGGGCGATCTCCGGGCGCACGCGCTGCGCAACGGCCATGAATATGTCGAACTCCGCACGGCTCTCGCCGACCCTTCGCCCGCGGATCTCGGGGCTGAACAGGATGCGGCGCTCAGTGGAGGTCTCCGTGCCGCCGCCGCGCTGCTCATAACGCGTGCGTGCGGGGAAGATGACGACCGTGTCAGCGGGCTCGACCAGCATCTGGTGCGTGAGCACGACATCTTGATGGACGCGCATCGGCACGCGCTCCAGCGCCTCCTGCACGTAGGTGGGCTCGGGCAGCGTCTCCAGGAAGTTGCCCCCGACCGAGTAGAGCACATCGAGCTCGCCGCGGTACGCCGCATCGATGCTTTCGACGGCGGTCAGGCCGCGCTCGGCGGGCACGGGAAAACCCCATAACTCCTCCATGCGCTTGGCGCTTGCCTCGTCGACCGCAGCGCCGCCGGGAAAGGTCCATGGCGTCGCGCCGACCTCGGAAGAGCCCTGCACGCCGCTGTGGCCACGGATCGGCATCAGGCCGCACTGGGGGCGGCCGACCATGCCGCGGGAAAGGGCCAGGTTCACCAGCGCCTTCACGTTGTCGACGCCGAAGCGATGCTGGGTGATGCCCATGCTCCACACGAACACGGCGGAGCGCGCCTCGCCATACATACGGGCGAAGGCCAGCATCTCGCCGCGGCTGGTGCCGGAGTAGCGCTCGAGCACCTCCCACTCCTGGCTCGCGAGCCTGCGCTTGAGCTCTTCGAAATCCTCCGTGTGCTCACCGACGAAGGCATCGTCGCAAAGGCCGTTCTCAATCAGGTGCTTCAACACGCCGTTGAGAAAGGCGATATCGCCGCCGGTGTGGATCTGGAAGAAGCGGTCAGTGATCTTGGTGCCGAACAGCGCACTCTCTAGGATCGACGGCACCCAGTAGCGGTCGAGCCCAGGCTCGCGGTGGGGGTTGATGGTGACGACCTTGGTGCCTTGCTGCTTGGCATAGTAGATGTATTTCGTGGTCACGGGCTGGTTGTTGGGGACGTCGGAGCCTATGAAGACGAGCAGGTCGGTGCCGAGCCAGTCCGAGTACGAGCAGGTCGACGCAGCCACGCCCAGCAGCTCCTTGAGCCCGGTGGTGCTGGGTGCATGGCAGACCCGGGAAGAGTTGTCGACATTGTTGGTGCCGATGAACCGAGCCGCCTTCTGCGCCGTGTAGTAGGCCTCGTTGGTCATGCCCCTGGAGGTCAGATAGAACGAGACCCGGCGCGGGTCCGCCTCGCGGATGCGGCCTGCGACCAGGTCCAGCGCATCGTCCCAGGCGACCCGCATGAAGCCGCGCTCGCCCTTGCGACGCACCATGGGATACGCCAGGCGTCCCATGGCCCGCAGGCCGGCAGAGGTCCGGCTCGCGAGCGCCGCGACGTCGTCAAGAGCACGAGGGTCGAGGGCACCCATGGTGTTCAGCGTGAGCAGACCGGTGCGCACCGTGCATAGGTGAGGGCCCTTTAGCGTATGGTCGCGCATGCCTGAGGTGCCGAGCGCGCAGCCGTCGCAGACGCCGTCGCGCAGGATGCGCCAGGCGAAGGGGAGCTGGCGACGGTTCTGCCATGCGTGGACGAGCAGGTCCTTGTAGTGATTGGGCTTCACCATGCCCATGCCGTTGGGCACGAGGCTCACCCACCTCGACGGAGACCAGCCACGAATTCCCACGCAGACCCTCCCGCGCCGCACGGGCGCCACTGGGCATGTTATTCGGCGGCGTGTGGGTGCGGGAAGGGGGCCTCGTTTGACAGCAGCGCTTCGCCTGCCTACAGTCCCCACCATGGACAGCCAACGGTTCGCCGATGACATGGTGGCGCGCGTGGAGTGCTTCTGCGGGACGATCGACGAGCGGCTACCCGCCTACAGCTATATACCGCTGACCAACGATGCGGCCCGCGTCAAGGTGATGAAGAATCGCCACTGGAACGAGATCCGCGCCGGGGAGATATTCGGGTCGTGGCTCAAGAGTACGCCGGAACAGGACGTGAAGGCTGCGCTGGCCGCCGCAACTCACGAGGAGTTCGAGCACGCCGTCCTGCTAGAAGCGGCCCTCCAAGCGAACGGCGAGGACGCCTTCGACTACCTGCCCTTGCCCGCCCAGGTCGCCATGTTCAACGCCTTCGAGTCGCTGACGGGCACGATCGAGCGGATGGCGGCGTTCCCCTTGGCGGGCGAGGGCGTCGCCAACTACATGATCAAGCGCAGTATCGAGGCGGGAACCGTGCCGGACTGGGTGACGGCACCCTACCGCGACATCCACGCGGACGAGGAGTCCCACGGGAACTACCCCGCCGAGGTGCTCGCCAAGTACGCGAAGACACCGGAGCAGCAAGATTCCGTCCGACGCGTGGTCGAGATGAGCCTGGTACTGCGCCGGCAGTACTTCGACAACGTGGACCGCTGGGTCTACGACGACAAGGTCTGGTAGGGATTGCTACCGGCCTTTGAGGCCCCGGTATATCTTCTCCGCCGCCGCTGGCAGGTCGTGCAGGCGACCGCCCACCGCATCGGCGATGGCGTTGGCGATAGCGCCGCCCACGGCGGGGTTGTGCGTCTCACCGACCGACTTGCCCTGGTACGGCGTCGGGCCGGATGGCACCTCCGGTAGGTAGACGGCGGTCAGTTCAGGTACGTCCATCATGGTGGGTATCTTGTAGTCGGCGAAGCTCAGCGTCTCGACGTGGCCATCGCTAACGGGCATCTCCTCCATGAGCGCGTAGCCGAGGCCGGTCACGAAGCCGCCATTGATCTGACCGCGGTGGCCGATGGGATTGATGATGGTGCCCGAGTCGACCACGGTGACGAACTTTCTGATGCTCACCTGACCCGTGTCCGGGTCCACCTCGACCTCGGCAGCCTGGCTAACGAACGAGGTGATGTCTGGCGAGCCCGACTTGAACTCGGCGAACCCGGAGACCGGCTCACCCTGGCCCGCAGCCTTCACCGCGATCTCCGCATAGGAGATGGACTGCCCACCACGCCCGCGCGCCGTCGCCTGGCCGTCGGCGACCTCGACGTCGTCCTCGGGACACTCCAACAGGTTGCACGCGACGCGGATGATCTCGTTGCGAGCGTTCGCTGCAGCTTGCACCGCGGCCTGCCCGGCGAGGAACGTCGTGCGGCTGTTGCCCACACCGGAGTCAGTGGGACTATCGTCGGTGCCCACGACTTCTACGACGACCTGATCGACCGTGAGACCCAACTCCTCGGCGACGATCTGCTGCACGATCGTGTGGACGCCGGCACCCTGATCGTAGCTGGGGCTCAGGACGCGGACGGTGCCGTCCTGCTCTAGCTTGACCGTGGCGGTGCTATTGCCGAATCCCGTGGGGTGGTCGAAAAGAGAGAGACCCCGGCCAACGTTCGGGCCAGGCTTGTCGTTGCCCCAGCCGATCGCCTCGGCGGCGGCACGCAGCGTCTGCTCCGCGGTGATCTCCTTCCATTCACGCCCGCTCGGCGTCTTGTCGCCGTCGTGCAGAACGTTCTTCAGCCGGAACTCCAGCGGGTCGATGCCGAGCTCCTTGGCGATGATGTCGGTGTGCGACTCGACTGAGAAGGTCGCCTGCGGCGTGCCGGGAGCGCGTGAGTGACCGCGCGGGACGGTGTTGGTGTAGACCATGTCGATCTCCACCAGCGTGTTGGGTATGTTGTAGCCGCCACCCGCACCCGCGCCGACGATGGCCGCCTGCGGCTTGAACGCGGCGTAGGCTCCGCAGTTGAGCGTGGAGCGGGCGTGGCGCGCGACGATGGTGCCGTCGTTCATGACGCCGGTCTTGAGATCGATGTAGGCCGGGTGTCGGGGATTCGATGCCATGAACTCCTCGGTATAGCTCATGACCATCTTGATGGGACGACCGGCCGCTTTGGAGACGAAGTACATCAGGGGCACGTCCATAGAGGAGCTCTTGCCGCCGAAGTCGCCGCCGATGTACGCGACGTTGACCCGGACGCTGTCCGGCTCGATGCCCGCGATGGCGGCCACCTGCGCCTTTAGTCCGTGGGGTTGCTTGTTGTGCGCCCAGATGTCGACGTGGCCACTGGTGTTCACATCGACCAGGCACGCATGCGGCTCCATGTAGGCCTGGTGGGTCATGGGGAGCTTGAAGCGATGCTCGAAGATGCGGTCGGCCTGCGCAAATCCCGCCTCCAGGTCGCCCTTGCCGGCGGAGATTCGGCAGTACTGGTTGGCTGGCTTGGGGTCCGGCATGGGGAAGTCGGTAGGCCACAGGGCGGGCCATGGGCCATGGGTGTAGCCGTCGACGCCCTCGTGCAATACCGGGGCGCCCGACTCCAGCGCCTCCAAGGCGTCGTAGACAGCGGGCAGCTCTTCGTAGTCAACGTCGATCAGCTCGGTTGCCGCGTCGGCGGTTGCCTTGTCCTCGGCGGCGACGACCGCCACCTTCTCCCCGGCGAACCGCACACGGTCTTGGGCAAGCAGTGGCATGTCCTTAAGCATGCGTCCGGTGAGCTCCGAAGGCACGTCCGCCGCGGTGAGCACCGCATGCACCCCCGGCAGCGCCTTGGCGCGCGAGGTGTCGATGCCACGTATCCGCGCATGGGGATGCGGACTGCGCAGTACCTTGGCCCAGAGCACGCCGGGCAGCAGGATGTCGCCAGCATAGCGTGCGGCGCCAGTGGTCTTGTCCGGGCCTTCGATGCGGCGAATCGGCTGGCCGATCACCTTAAACGTGGGCGTGGGGAACGTGGCCATGGACGACTCCGCATGATGGGTCTGGGCTGTGGTTAGCGATTATCACTCGTGGCGGTGGGTGTCAAACGCGAGCCTGACTCGGCGGGTGTCGGAAGGGGCGTGCCTATAGAATGGATTATCGTGAGCGACTCCGTCCCTACGCAGTCAACCTCGGGGCTCTCCCGCCTACTTGGGTCGTTCCGTGCGCCCGGCTTCAAGCTCTTCTTCACCAGCACGACTTTCGCCGCAGTTGACATGAACGTCCGGATGGCCATCCACGGATGGCTGGTGCTGGAGCTGACCGACGACTCGGCGTTCTGGGTGGGCATCTTCGCGTTCATCCTCGGGCTGGGGCAGGTGCTTTTCTCCCTGGTGGCCGGGGCGATCGTCGACCGCTTCCAGAGGCGGAGCGTGCTGCTGGCCGAGGGAACGCTCAGCGCAGCGGTCGCCTGGGGCCTGGCCGCGGCGGTGTATTACGGCGTTGCGGGATTGCCGGTGGTGATGGCGACGGCGTCCTTGATGGGATGCCAGCGGGCGCTGCGCTTCACCGCGACGAACCGCATGGTCTACGACATCGTGGGGCCCCGGCACTTGGTGAATGGTGTAGCGCTTTGGCGAGTATCGGCCACGCCCATGATGATCTTCGGTGCGGTACTCGCAGGGGTGCTAATCGACTTGGCCGGGATCTGGGCCGCATACGCATTCATGGGGTTCAGCCTCTTGCTGGGACTCATTCCGCTGTCGCTGATCCGCGTGAGGGGCAACGTTGAGCGCACAGGCATCACGCTGTTCAAACAGACGCTCGATGGCCTGAAGCTGATCTCGACCAACCGGTCGCTGCGGACGCTGTTCACGGTCAGCGTGGTGATGGAGGGCCTGGGGTTCGCTTTCCTGGTGATGATTCCCGTAGTGGCGAAGACGGTGCTCCACGTGAGCGGTACCGGGTTCGGCCTGCTGCAGGCAGGCGTCGGCGTGGGGATGCTCTTCTCCGCGTTCTTCATGGCCGCCAACGGCGATGCGAGACACAAGCCGACCGTCATCTTCGTCTGCGCGCTCGCCGGTGGGCTTGCGATGATCGGGTTCGCGATCTCCCGCTCGTTGCCGCTGTCGATGCTGATGGCCGCGGCGGTCATGGCGTTCCTTAACGCCTACGACCTGACCCTCGGCGCGCTGATGCAGTTGGTCTCGCCCCCGAATATGCGCGGTCGCGCGGTGAGCCTGCATAGCCTGGCCATCTCGTTCACCGCCTTGGGAGGATTCGTCATGGGCGTGGGAGCCGGTTTGATCGGCGTGCCGATCGTACTCGCGATAAGCGGCGGGGGCATCTTTGCGAACGCGCTTGGGCGCAGGCGTGCGCTGATGCGGATCGAGGAGCGTTCGGCCACCGAGTAGCAGGGCGCGGCCCTTCACCCACTTGCTGCCGTACAGCATCACGCACGCCTTCGGGTCTACCATGGGCGCTGGAACCGTAGCAAAAGGCAAGTCAGACGCCGTTCGGCGGCTTCAGTCCGGGGCCGTAGCGAAGCGCAGGCGCACAGTCAAACGGGAGGGACAGATGACGCAGAAGCATGAGAGCGAGCCGAGCTACAAGTTGGAAGCGGCGCCCAGTCCGCTGTGGTACGCGAGCCCCAAATGGCTTCGCGTATTCCTGGCCGGCGAGGCGGTGGCGGATTCCAAGCAAGTGCACCTGTTCCGGCCCGGTGGGCCGCCGACGTACTACTTCGACCAAGCGGACGTGGCCATGGACAAGCTGACGCCATCGGGCAACGTCGATCATTCGGCGAGCTATGGGGACGCGACGATGTACAACGTTCGGGTGGGCGATCGCATAGCCGAGGATGCGGCGTGGTGCTACGCCGAGCCGACGGCGGAGGTAGCGTTCCTGAGGGGTCAGATCGCCTTCGCCTGGGGCAAGGTGGACGCGTGGTTCGAAGAGAAGGAGGAGGTGTTCGTGCATGCGCGCGACCCCTTCAAGCGGATCGACTCGATGAAGAGCTCACGCCAGATCAATGTCGTGGTGGGAGGCGAGACGGTCGCTGACACTGGCGAGACGGTGGTGCTCTTCGAGCCCGGCCACCCAATCCGTTACTACCTGCCGAAGGCCGACGTGCGCATGGACCTGCTGCGCACGAGCGAACGCCGCAGCAGCTGTCCGTACAAGGGCGAGGCGCTGTACTACTCGGTGGAGACGCCCACGAAGCTAGCGCAGGACATCGCCTGGTACTACCCCTACCCCACACCGGAGACGGCGAAGGTCGCAGGCATGCTCTGTTTTTTCACCGAGCGGGTCGACGAGCTGTATGTGGACGGCGAGCTGCAGCCCAAGCCCAAGACGGCCTGGTCGTAACCATGACTAGCGAAGCCACACGCGCCATTGGCCAGGCCGCTCCGCGAGCGGACGGGCTCGGCAAGGCGACTGGGGCTTCGACGTTTACAGCAGACGTACTGCTACCTGGTGCGGTGTGGGCGAAGGCGCTGCGCAGCCCACGCCGTCACGCACGCATCGTGCGCATCGACGTCTCGCGCGCCAAAGCGATGCCCGGCGTACATGCGGTGCTCACAGGCCACGACGTGCCGGCGACGCTGTTCGGGCGGCGCATCAAGGATCTACCGGTGCTTGCGCAGGGCGTGGTGCGGCATATCGGCGAGCAGGTGGCCGCCGTGGCCGCCGATGACATAGAGACCGCCGAGCGGGCGCTAGAGCTGATCGACGTTGAGTACGAAGAACTGCCGTACGTACTGGACCCGTTCGAGGCGATGGAGCCGAGGGCCGTGCTGGTGCATCCGCTCGTGCACACCTACGGCGGCCTACCGACCCCGCTGGACGGCCCAACCAACGAGTTCGTTCGCAACGAATGGAGCAAGGGCGACGTGGTCTCGGGCTTCGCCGAAGCCGATGTGATCGTCGAGAACACGTTCGCCACGGCGCCGATGCATCAGGGCTACATGGAGACAAACTCGTGGATCGTATGGGTCGACGAGGAGGGGCGCGCGCAGGTTTGGGCGTCCAACAAGACGCCCTATCCGACCAAGAATCAGGCCGCGCCGGCCATGGGCATTTCGCCGGACGAGATCCGGGTCAACCCGGTCACGATCGGTGGCGACTTCGGCGGCAAGGGTCAGGCGCGAAACGTGCCGCTGTGCTACCACCTGGCGAAGGCAGCGGGGCGCCCGGTGCGCATGGTGCTGGCGTACGCGGAGGAGCTCGCGGCCGGCAATCCTCGGCATCCATCCGTGATTCGCATGCGGACCGGAGCCAAGCGCGATGGGACGCTGGTCGCGCACGAGGCGGAACTGGTGTTCAACAGCGGGGCCTACGCCGGGTTCATCCCGCAGGGCTCGTTGCCGGGCGCGGCGCTGGCCGGTGGACCGTATCGCATACCCCACACGCACATCGTCTCGAAGCAGGTCTACACCAACAGCGGACCTCGCGGCTACATGCGCGGGCCGGGGCGGCAGCAATCGACGTTCGCGATCGAGTGTCAGATCGACTGCGTGGCGCGGGAGCTGAGCATGGACCCCGGCGAGCTGCGGCGCAGGAACCTAGTCGGCGAGGGAGAGGAGACGGCCATCGGTGAGCGGTTCACCGACGTGCACGGCATCGACACGCTGGAAGCGGCGATCGCCGCTTCGGGCTACCGCGACGCGAAGCCGGCCAACGTGGGCCGCGGCATGGCCGTCAGCCATCAGGACTCGGGTGGTGGATCGAGCCATGCGGCCGTTGCGCTGAACCCCGATGGCACGATCCACCTGTTCACGCCCATCTTCGAGCAGGGCACGGGCACGTACACCATGCTGGCGCAGGTGGTCGCCGAGCGCTTCGATCTGCCGGCCGAGCGCGTAACAGTGCGCGTGTGGGATACGGACGCCGTAGAGTTCGACACTGGCATATCGGCGCAGCGAGGTACGCGCATCGGCAGCCAGACCGCCCACGCCGCCGCGGGCGAGGCACAGCGCGAGATGGCGAAGCTGACGGCAGAGCTGCTCGGTTGGCCCGAGGATCGATTGCGCGTGTCGGGGGACGATCTCGTCCGGGAGGACACCGGCGAGCGAACTGCCTGGGCAGCGATCGTCGAGCGCGTTGGCGCGCCGGTGCTGGGCCGAGGCAGCTTCTCGGACGATTCGTTCACCGGCATCACGGCGTTCACCACGCAGGTGGCCGAGGTCCAGGTGGACCGGGAGACCGGGAAGGTGACGCTGCGCAAGATCACCACGGCCCACGACACGGGCGTCATCATCAATCCCATCGGCCATCAGGGGCAGATCAACGGCGCTGCGATCCAGGGCGCCGGCTATGGGCTCATGGAGGAAATCCTCGTCGACGACGGGCGCGTGACCACGCTGTCGCTCGCCGACTACAAGATGCCCACGTTCGCCGACATACCGGAGCTTCACACGGTGCTGCTGGAGCCCGCACAGGGCATCGGGCCACTAAGCGTCAAGGGTATCGCCGAAAACGCGAGCACGCCGGCCGCCGCGGCCATCGCCAACGCAGTCGCCGATGCATGCAGCGTGCGCGTGTTCGAGCTGCCGATCACGGCTGAGCGCGTGTACCGAGCGCTGCGTGGGCGCGTTGCGTAAACTTCTGCTCGCCAGCGCCCGCACGGCTGGAATTGATGGGCCCCCTGGCCGCCAGCGATGCCGTCGACCTGTATCGAGCAAAGAGCGGGTTGAGCCCGAGGCCACGACGTGCAATGACGCGTTTCCATGCCGGACACCTGTCGGCTCGTCGTCGACAACTTCGACCGAAGGATCATCGTGCGGGCGTCCACGTCCAACTCTCAGGTCGAGGTCGAAACCGAGGTTCGCCAGGCGGGCAACATCGAAGGGGCGACCGCCTCGTGCTCTCCTCGCTGCACTTTCCGGCTCGGACCAATACCGTCCTGAGCTATCGCAGCGCGGCAGCAAGGGAGTCCAGGGCGCGCCCTCGTTGCATACGACACGCCGACGGGCTAACGTCGGCGTGGCAGCCGGCTTGCCGCCTGCGATCCTCTTCAGGAGCCAACCATGACCCAATCCTCCGTGGCCACAGGCGAGCTGGCAGTGAGCAGCTTCAAGCTACACATGCGCCAAGCTGGCTCCGGGCCTCCGTTGCTGTACCTGCACGATGAGCTGTCCAGCGCGTGGAGCCCGTTCCTGGACCTGCTCAGCGAGCGCTTCCACGTCTACGCACCCGACCTTCCGGGCTTCGGGGAGTCAGCGCGCCCCGATTGGATCGAGTCGATCGACGACGCGGCCTTCCTGCTGGCGGACGTGGCGGACGCGCTAGCCGAGGATGGGCGCATCTCGGTCGCAGGGGCGAGCCTAGGTGGATGGCTGGCGCTGGAGATGGCGTTACGCGCCGGGCCAGTGGTGAGCCGAGTCGCCGTGGCGGGCTGTCCGGGCATCGCAATCGCGAACGATCCGCCCGCCGATTACTTCATCCTGACGCCGGAGGAGCGCACCGCTTTGTTCTTCAACGACCCGTCGAAAGCGCCGGTGGTCGACGAGGATCACATGATCCGCAACGAGCAGATGACGGCCCGCCTTGTGTGGCAGCCACGCTACGTCTCGCCCAAGCTAGGCGGCAGGCTGCATCGGCTGCGGGCGCCGGTACTGGTCGCGTGGGGCCGCGATGATCGCTTCCTGTCTCGAGCGCACGGCGAGGTGCTGGTGGAGGGCCTGCCGGACGCCGAGCTGACCATTGTGTCCGACTCTGGGCACTTCCCCGCGATCGAGCAGCCGCAGGCGCTGGCCGATTCATTCACGAGCTTCCTCGTGGGGAGTTAGGAGAGCGCATGCAATTCGCTTACTTCCACCTGATGCCCTGGCCGCACCTGCCCGACGACTTCGAGACCACTGAACGCTCGGCCTGGGTCACCTACCCCAACAGCCACTACGACCCGGCTCTCGGCAACGAGCTGTACCACCAATACCTGTCGCAGCTACTCCACGCAGAGGAGTTGGGCTTCGACGTGATCAGCGTGAACGAGCACCACCAGACGGCATACGGCTTGATGCCGTCACCCGACGTGATGGCGTCGTGGCTGATCGCCAAGACGTCGCGTGCACGTATCGCAATCCTGGGCAACGCCATCCCCCTGCGCGACCATCCCATGCGGGTCGCCGAGGAGATCGCGATGATGGACGTGATCTCGGGTGGGCGGGTGATCTGTGGCTTCGTGCGCGGCATCGGCCCCGAGTACCACAACTTCACGATGAATCCGGCGGTAGGCCTCGAGCGTTTCCGGGAGGCGCACGACCTGATCATCAAGGCGTGGACCGAGCCGGGCCCGTTCCGTTGGGAGGGGCGCCACTACCCGCTGGAACACGTGAACCCGTGGCCGCGCCCCCTGCAGCAGCCACACCCGCCGAGCTGGGTGCCCTCGCAAGGGAGCGGCGAGACGATCGAGTGGGCGGCGGAGCGACACTACACGTTCGTCGTCACGTTCACGCCGCACCGGAAC
>CAZQVD010000031.1:0-16944 GCA_964596665.1 uncultured Dehalococcoidia bacterium | reverse complement strand
GTTGGCTCGGCCGGCGCTGCCCGGGCGATCGCCGCAGGAGCGACGCTGATCGTAGCGGACCGAGTGCCGCCGGAACCCGCCTTGCTCGACGCGCTCGGCGATGGGGCTGCCCGGCTCACGTTCCACCAGACTGACGTGACCGATGAAGCATCGGTACGATCCCTATTCGCCGCAGCCGCGCGCTCCGGAGGGCCCCAGATACTGCTGAACGTGGCGGGAGGGTTCCGCTTCGGGCCTGCGGTGGAAGACACGTCGGTGGTGGACTGGGACTCCATGCTCGATCTTAATCTGCGATCGGCTTTCCTCTGCATCAAGCATGCGCTGCCGCTGATGAAAGCCGCCAATTATGGGCGCATCGTGAGCGTGGCGGCCCGCGCCGGACTGCAGGGAAGCGCCATGATTGCGCCCTACGCCGTCAGCAAGGGTGGGGTCATTCTGCTGACACAAGCGGCCGCGGACGAGGTGAAAGACCTCGACATCACCATCAACGCGGTGCTGCCGAGCGTGGTCGATACCGACGCGAACCGCGAAGCGATGCCTGACACCGCATTCGACGCATGGGTACCGCCTGCCGATCTCGCTGAGGTGATACTGTTCCTCGCCTCGGACCGCGCCCGCTCGATTAGGGGCGCGGCCATACCCGTCTACCACCGGGCCTAGCTACTTTTGGCTCGCCGATTGCTGAGTGAGCAGGTTGTGCCTTACGGCAAACGCAATGAGATGTCCATGCGTTGGAGGCACAGCTTGTGCATGGTGCGGACGCGGGGGGTCTCCACGGCGCGTCGTTCCTTTCATCCGCGATTCGTCGCCAGCATGCTCTTGGCAATGCCAACGAGCCCCGCATGGACATGTTGCTGACATTGCACCATACTTCCCGGCGCCGAATGATCAGGAGGTGTGGATGGCTCCCATCGAACGCTACAACCCGCCGGGGCTCTCCTCGCCACCAGGAGGGCGCTACGCCCACGTCGTCAGGTCTGGGAACACCGTTTGGGTGGCGGGCCAAACTGCGCGCGATGTGAGCGGAGCGGTTGTGGGCCCGAATGACCCGCTCATTCAAGCCCGACAGGTGTACGCGAACCTGCTGACCGCCATCGAGGCGGTCGGAGGCACCTTCTCCAGCTACGTGAAACTCACCATATTTCTCACTTCGGAGGAACACCTGGATGCTGCCCGCACCGCCCAGAACGAATGCTGGGGCGACCACGCGCTGCCGGTGAGTTCCATGGTTGTGGTGAAGGCACTTGCACAGCCGCAGTACCTGATAGAGATCGAGGGATTCGCCGTCCTCGATTCCTAGCTGCCCGGCACGGGCGCTATTGTCGCCCAGGCATCACCGCTTCCCGCCGGCCGCGGCCCCCAACGGCCCGCCTCCACTTGCGCGAAGAAGTCGGTGAGCGCCTGGTTGAACAGTGCGGGTTCCTCAATGTTGCATGCATGTCCCGTCTGCGGCAGCATCAATATGCCGCTACGAGGGATCGTTCGCTTGAGGTACAAAGCCGGTTCCAAACACGGGTCATCTTCGTCTCCCACGATGATCAGCGTGGGCACGAGCAAACTGCGTAGTTCAGCCTCCAATGAATATAGCGACGGCCGCCTGCCCTGGAATCCCCTCAACGTGTTAGCCGACCCCTCGGCTGAATGGCCGTGGAATAACCGTGCGAACTCTTCCCAGCCGGTCGGGTCTTTCTCCTGGAAACGGATGCGCGTTGTCCCTGCCAGGTACGCCTCCTGGCCAGCCATGCCGCCTTGCGCGAGCGAGTCAGCGCGCTTGTCAGCTTCCTCCCTGAACAGACCGGGGTCGGCGCTCCCCGTACCGGCGCCAGCCGCAACCAGGCCGTGGCAGCGCTCGGGGTGCGCGAGGCCGAAGTTGAGGGCCGTGTGCGACCCCATCGAAAGGCCGCAGATGAACGCACTCTCGATGCCCAGATGCCCGAGCAGCTGATAGAGGGTCTCTACCTGGTGTGCTTGTGAATAATCATCGGGAGAGCGGGGCACGCCCGAGGGCGGGTACCCACGTGCGTTGTACGTGATCACGCGGTAGCGCCGGGCGAAGAAGCTGACCTGTGGCGCCCAACTCTCCATGCTGCCCGCGAACTCGTGGCAAAAAACGACGGGAAACCCTGCGCCTACTTCCTGGTACTCGATCCGCACTCCATCCAGCATCGCATTCGGCATGACTCCTCCGTTGCACCGCGAAGCTCGCCCCTCGCGTGCCGAAACGGATTCTATCGTGGCGGGCTAGAAACTCTCGTCGAAGGAGACCTGGCCCGTGACCGCCACCTGGTAGGCGGAGACACGACGTTCGAAGAAGTTCGACAGTTCCTGCACGTCTTGAAGCTCCATGAAGGTCAGCGGGTTGCGCGTGCCGAAATGCCGCGCCATACCCAGGTTCCCGAGGCGCTGGTCCGCGACGTGCTCCAGGTATTGGCGCACCTCAGCCACGGTCAGCCCGGCGACCCCGCCCTCGAGCAGGTCCTCCGCGAACTGCGTCTCGCAGTCGACGGCCTCCTCAATCATCGCGACGATCTGTTGTTCCAGCTGTTCATCCCACAGGTGTGGGTACTCTTCGCGCACCTTCTCCACGACGGTGAGGGCGAATCGCATGTGCGAGCTTTCGTCACGGAAGACCCAGTTGGTACCCGAGGCCAACCCGTTCAGCAGGCCTTTGGAGCGCATGAAGTACACGTAGGCGAAGGCTCCGAAGAAGAACAGACCCTCCACGCACGTGGCAAAGCAGATCAGATTCAGCAGGAAGTGGCGCTTCGCCGCATCCGTGTCCGTCTCTTTCAAGTCATGGATCGAGTCGAGCCACCGGAAGCAGAACTCGGCCTTGCGGCGTATCGACGGAATCGTGTCGATCGCCCTGAATGCCTCGTGCCGCTCCTCGATGTCTGGGATGTAGCTGTCGAGCAGAGTGAGGTAGAACTGCACGTGCAGCGCTTCCTCGTACAGTTGTCGAGACAGGAACAGCCGTGCCTCCGGCGAGTTGATGTGCTTGTATAGGTTCAGCACCAGATTGTTCGAGACGATCGAATCGCCCGTCGCGAAGAAGGCAACGAGGCGATGGATCAGGTGACGCTCCGGTTCGCTGATGTTCTGGTGCAGATCCTTCAGATCGTCCGAGAAGTCGACCTCGTCCACCGTCCACGTATTACGGATCCCGTTTTTGTACATCTCGTAGAAGTCCGGGTAGCGCATGGGGCGGAGAGTGAGGTCCATTCCTGGTTCGAGTAACATGCCGTTTCCTTCACTTGGGTATGCGCAGAGCGGGCGCCTCTCCAGAGAGCCTAGCTGGTCCAACGGTACTAATAGCTAGAGGGCGAAGGGCCAGCTTTCAGCAGGATCATCCCGCGTTTGCGCGAGGTGGGCGTCGCAGGTGCGCTAGACCTGTGCTTGGCGAGGCCTACTGGCAGGCCTCACACTCTTCCGGGTTCTCCAGAGAACAGGCGATCGCTTCTTCATCGGTGTACGCCTCAGCTTTGTCTACCGCTGTGGTCGTCTGGATGATTCGCGTGGCTGGTCGTGAGCGCAGGTAGTACGTCGTCTTCAGTCCCGTCTTCCAGGCGTACAGGTACATGGACGATAGCTTCCCGATGGTGGGCGCAGCCATGAATAGGTTCAGCGACTGGCTCTGGTCGATGTACGGCCCACGTGCGGCCGCCATGTCAATCAGCGCCTTCTGCGGCAGCTCCCACGCCGTGCGGTACAGCGCACGCAGGTCCTCGGGGATCGCGGCGATCTCCTGGATCGATCCCTCGCCACGCTTAATCTGCGCCCGGATCTCTTCAGTCCAGAGCCCGTGGGTCTTCAGGTCCTCAACCAAGTAGTTGTTCACCTGAAGGAACTCGCCCGAAAGGGTCTCGCGCTTAAACAGGTTCGAGAGCTGCGGCTCGATGCACTCGTAGGCGGCAGCAATCGACGCTATCGTTGCCGTCGGGGCGATGGCGATCAGCAGCGAGTTGCGGAGGCCGAATTGTTTAATACGGCCTCGCAGATCATCCCATCGCTTCGTGTCCGGCGGTGTTACGCCCCATAGGTCGAATTGCAGGTTGCCCTCGGCCGTTCGGGTGTCCGCGAATGTCTCGTGCGGGCCATGGGCCTCTGCCATCTCGTTGGACGTGCTCAGCGCCCAGAAGTAGACCTCTTCTTGGATGCGAGCCGCTATCTCCACGGCACGGGGGTCGTCGAAGGGCAGGCGCATCTTGAAGAGCACGTCCTGCAACCCCATGACTCCGAGTCCCACCGGGCGCCACTTGCTGTTGGAGAAAGCGGAGGCGTCGGTCGGGTAGTAGTTGATGTCAACTACCCGGTCGAGGTAGCGGACCGCCGTGCGGACCACGGAGCCGAGGCGCTCGAAGTCGAACGCCCCATTCACCACGAAGTGGCCGAGGTTCACCGAGCCGAGGTTGCACACCGCGGTCTCCTCGTTGTTCGTGACCTCGAGGATCTCGGTGCACAGGTTTGACAGGTGCACTACGTTGCCTGGGCGCAGCGTCTGGTTCGCCTTGCGGTTCGCCGCGTCCTTGAACGTCATCCATCCGTTGCCCGTCTGCGCGAGCGTCCGCATCATCCGTCCGTACAGTTCGCGGGCGGGTAGCTGTCGGTCGAAGCGTTCGTCGGCCTCTGCCTGTGTGTAGATCCGCTCGAACTCGTCGCCGTAGGTGTCGACCAGCTCCGGCAACTCCTTCGGGTCGAACAGCGACCACATCGCATCTTCTTCCACGCGGCGCATAAATAGGTCAGGCACCCAGTTGGCCAGATTCAGATTGTGTGCGCGGCGCATCTCGTCCCCGGTATTGTCCCGCAGCTCGAGGAAGTCCTCGATGTCCGCATGCCATGCTTCGATGTACACGCACGCCGCTCCCTTGCGCTTGCCGCCCTGGTTCACCGCGGCTACCGAGGAGTCCAGTGTCTTCAGCCATGGAACCACACCGTTGGACTTGCCGTTCGTCCCGCGGATCAACGAGCCGCGCGAGCGAACGCGCGAAAACGACACACCGATGCCGCCGGCGAACTTCGAGAGCTTCGCGATGTCCGTGTACCGGTTATAAATCGACTCCAGGTCGTCCTGCGGGGAGTCCAGCAGATAGCACGACGACATCTGCGGATGTCGGGTGCCAGAGTTGAAGAGGGTAGGGGAGCTCGGCATGTAGTCGAGATTGGACATGAGCCGATAGAGGTCAATGGCCTCGCCGGGCGACTGTGCCAATCCGCAGGCGACACGGAGGAAGAAATGCTGCGGAGTCTCGATAGACTCGCGTGTCTCCGGATGCTTCAGCAGATAGCGATCGTACAGCGTACGAACGCCGAAATATTCGAACAATGAGCTGCGCGCCCCGTCGATGGCATCATTCAGCTTGCGGCTGTTCTCCGCGACGAAGCTAGCCACGCCGTCGTCGATCAATCCCAGGGTATGCCCTGCCTTCACCGACTGGGAGAAGGAGTGGATGTCCTGGTTCTGCACTTCTTTGTCGGAGTACACCACCAACAGGCGGGCCGCAAGCTTGGAGTACTGCGGCTCCTCCGCTATCAGCGATGCCGCCGTACGGATGGACAGCTCGTCTAGCTCGCTGGTCGTGGCGCCGTCATACAGGCCGCTGATGGTCCGTGTTGCGATCCGCAGAGGATCAACCTCGGGGAGGCCCCCCGCAGAGCGCTCTATGGCCCGCACGATCTTCATGACGTCTGCCGTCTCGAGCCCACCATTGCGCTTGCGAACCTGCATGGCAGTGGTCGATGCGATCCCGGCATCCGGTGACGGCATCTCACCGAAAGTGGAAACTGGAGTCGGTGCCTCCTGCTCCACGGAGCCGTGTTCATTGCGGATCGGTGTGTACGTCATTGCGGGGCCCTCCATGCGACCTAGCCAACTCTTCTCGCCAGGGCCGGGAGCCATCCTATAGGCGACATCCAACCAAGCGACGAAGGCGGAGTATGGCAGCCATCGGAGGTCGTTTCAATAGGGTTTCGGAGAAAATTCCACAATATCTTGTGCCGGAATCCGCCAAGCCACCAAATAGGGCAGCTCATTCGGGAACAGAAAGACCCAAGCGTATGTTCGCGATCATGGGCAGACCGGGGCAATACCCAAGTGTCCGTAGTTGTGACGGCGGCTAGTCGACCTTGTTGAAGGCCAGCTGAGCATCGCCAGTGTTGCGCGTGAGGAAGCCTGCCTCGCAGATCGCCAGGTAGTAATCCCAGGTCCGTACAAAGTGCTCGTCGTAGCCCTGGCTGCGAACTTCATCGATGCGCTGCCAGAAACGATCGCGCCACTGGTGCAAAGTCGTCGCGTAGTGCTCGCCTATGTCCTCAGAGCTGTCGAGCACCAACCCGGTACGCGCGTTGCAGCGTTCCATTTCCGCAACCGAAGGCAGGACCCCGCCAGGAAAGATGTACTTCTGAATCCAGTTGACCCCGTCCCGTTGGGCAGAGTAGTCCCGATCGGGCACCGTGATGACCTGCATCACCAAGCGTCCTCCCGGCTTGAGGACGCCGGCACACTTCTGGAAAAACGCTTCGAAGTATTCGGAACCTACCGCTTCGAACATCTCGATGGACACGATCTTGTCGTACTCGCCCTCCACATCGCGATAGTCGACGAGTCGGACGTCGATCAGATGACCGAGCCCGGCGTCCTTCACGCGCTGCGTGGCGAGGATGTGTTGTTCTTGCGAGATCGTGATTGTCGTGATGTGGCAGCCGTAGGTAGAGGCCGCGTGTATCGCGAAGCCTCCCCATCCGGTGCCGATCTCCAACACGTGGTGGTCCACACCGATGCCAGCCATCTCGCAGAGACGGCGGTACTTGGCGCGCTGTGCGTCGACCAGATTCTGGTCCGGGCTCTCGAAGAACGCGCTGGAGTAGGTCAGTGTCTCGTCCAAGAAGAGATGGAAGAAGTCGTTGCCCAGGTCGTAGTGCTCGTGGATGTTTTCTTTGCTCTTCTCGACCGTGTTCTCCCGTCCCTGATGCATACGGATGTTCCGCTTGCGGGAGAGCAGCCTTATCGGGCCTGAGTTGAGATCCACCGTGCGTCGATTGACGAGCGCCAGCGCTATCAAGTCAACGAGACCCGGCGAGTCGCACGCCCCCGACTGGTAGGCCTCGCCGAAACCGACCTCGCCGTGGAAGATTACGCCTTGGTAGAAGTCGTCGTTCCGCACCTGCAGCACGGCGTCCGGCCCCGGGTTACCGGAATCAAACAGTTTCGTGGAGCCGTCGGGGAACTCTACCGTCAGTTTGCCCAGCTTGATGCGCTTGACCGCGCCGAGGAAAGCGCGACGCGCGACAAACGACAGAAGCGCTCCCCTCATACAGGTTAGAACGCTCAACGCCATATCCCAGGCGGAACGAACGAGAAGGGCCAGCTCACGCGGCGGTAGTCTCTCCGGTAATCGTTCGAAGGTCGATGCGGTCGCCTATAAATTTTCGCATCCGAGAGCGGATGCGCTCGTAGGCACCTGAGTAGAAACGCATACCGCTGTCCAGCCGACCCTCCGACTTGCGGGGAAGCGGCAGCCCGACCTTGTCAAGGATGGCTTCGCCTATAAGGCCGTAGCCCGGTCCGCCCAGACGGTCCATGGCTCCGCGAACCAAACGCGGGGGGAAGGGGCCAATCGGGTAGCCACGGCGCACGGCCATGTGAATCAACAGCTGCCCTGTCCGTTTAATGGAACCAGCGGCGTCGGTGAAGTTGCGGACCAGATCGCGAGCGATCTGGTCGAAATCCACATTCACGCGGGTCATCCAGTCAAGGGCTCTCGGGCCGAACTGGGGAACCAGCTTGGTACCAGGCATCTGGAATCCAACCATGGTGTCCGCCACCAGGGACAGCAGCTCGGGATTCTCCTCAACCATCACTGCGGTCATATCCCGATACCACATGGTGTGCAGAGTCTCGCGACGCTTCACAAGATTCGCGCAATGCGAAGCGTACGGGGCACCCTGTTTCATCAGCTTGCTGAGCAGGCCGTGCCAGTTGTCCGTTAGGTACTCTTGGATAACGCCATACGTGGCTAGCTCCACCGGCGTCTTGCCGCAGCAGTGCTCGTAGTGACGCTCGCGGACCTCGCGCATGCCTTCCTCTAGCTCCTTTTCGGAATAGCCCAAGGATTGCAGCATGTACTTGTACGGCGCGTAGTGCGTGTGCTCGTCCGGAACCCATACATTCTGGTTGAAGCGGATAAGCCATGGCGCGTTGTGATAAAGGGCTCCCTCTTCGAACACCGCAGCATAAGAGTCAGTACCCGCCTCGGTGAACATCGCCAGCTTCAGCATGCCAATGAAATCCTCTTCCGTGATTCCATCCGGAAGCGTAGCCAACACGTTGCGAATATCAAGTTGAGCCCTGGAGCGGTCAAGCTCAGAGAGGTCAATCAAGTCGCCCCGATTCGCTTCGATACGGTCGACCAGCATTTCGAGCTTGGGTGCGGCAGTAGGCGGCAGGGAGTAGCCTGTCGTGCGGCTCATCAAGTCAGTCCTTGTTCAGGTTGGGGTTTCATGCAGCGCGGTGTGGATCCTGCTTGCGGGAGCGCGGGCCGATCCATTTCTCGACGTAACAGCGTATCGTCGTCGCGCACTTGGCGATGCCTTTTAAAAAATCTAACCCAATCCCCTAGGGGTGTCAACGACCCAGCGCGGCTCGCAACACGGGGTTTATGTGCCCGGCGGCGCGCTCGTACGGGGCGCCGGCGGGCCAGAGAACGTAAGCTCAGCGCAGGGCATCCTATCGAGTATCGTTCGTGCGAGGTAAAACGGTCCCCACCAAGGAAGGCCCAATCGCCGGTTCAATCGTATCGCGCTCAGCGCAAGCCCGAACAGCGACCGGGGAGCTTCTGGCCGCATGGCCCATCGGTCGAGGAACCGCAGTAGGTGTGGGATCCGCTCATCCCGCTCTCTAATCACCCTGGCTTGGGCGGGAACGTCGTACCACGCGCCCTCGACTGTATGCACGCGCACGCGCGCGTTGGCTTCCATGTTGGCGATCCAGTCGCGCCTACCCGGATACCCGGAGATGTACAGACGCCGGTCACCATCCCACACGTACGTGGTCTCGGTGACTCGCGCCACACCGCTATGCCTGCCGATGGTCGTGAAGCGGATGAAGAACGCCGATTCGAGTGACGCTCTGAGCGAGGAAGGCGGTGACCACGGGGCAGTCATGAGCGAAGTATAGGCTGGCTTGGACGATCGGGTATGTCGCGCAGTACGGGGTAGCGCAGCCGGAGCCAGACCAAGATGAGAATCCCGACGGCCGCCATCCCGCTGACGCTCTCGCGCGGGCCTATCGCGTCCGCGAGCGCACCCATCACGAGCATCCCGGGCGCCTGCGCCCCGATCGCCAGCACCACCGCGCCCATGGCCCTGCCGCGCAGCTCGGAAGCGACGGCCCCCAGGGGGATCACGGGCTGCATCACCGCAAATCCCGACAGACCCATCCCTCCGATGAACATGCACGCGAGCGCGATGCTGTACATCGGCGCCCAGGCGAACGCCCCGGCGCTCGCCATGATCAACATCGCCCCCAGCGAGAACACTGAACCCTGCCTGCTCGGTCGCACCGTGGCTATCGCCACCGATCCGCACAACGCACCGAGGCCGAGCGCGCTGACGAGCATCCCATAGCCGATCTCGCTCGCACCCAGGATGTCGCGGCTGATGACCGGCACCATCTGCATGAACGGCCAACCGAAGAAATTGAAGACGGCGGTCAGGAGAACCGTCGCGAGCACCGCTCGGTTGCCTCGGACCAGCAATACCGCATCTCGCACCTGCCGGCCAGGGCTGGTGCCATCAGCGACGCGCGGCTGCCGAGCGGACACCTTCATGCTCAGGACCAGGGCCAGCCCTGCTGCGGTCAGGAGGACGATGCCGGCGTACGCGCTGGCGAACCCGCCAAGGCGGATCAGCACCGTGCCGACCAGCGGACCCAGGAAATTCGACCCGGTCACCAAACCGGCATCGAGCGCCGTCGCATTGGTGAGGGCAGGACCTTGGAATACATCCCCCAGCAGCGCACGCCGTGCCGCGTAGTCGATAGCCCACGTCGTGCCCGTTACGAGGATGGCGGCGTACGCATGCCATGCCTCCGCGACGCCGCTCACGAGGAGCACCAGCAGCGTCGCCGAGGCGGCAAGATTCAATCCCTGGCCCATTCGAATCATGTGGATACGGGCGAAGCGGTCGGCGAAACTGCCGGCCAGCAAGCCGAACATGAACATCGGCGCGATCCGGCTCACTCCCACCAACGCCACCGCCAGCGCCGAATCGGTGAACGTCAGCACGAACCACGACAGGACGGTTAGCTCCACGGCTCGATACGTGTAGTACGCCCACCCGAGCGCGAACAGCCGACGAAACGTCGGGTCGCTCAGCGCATCAAAGGTGGTGAGACGGCGAGGAGCCCGCCGCCCGGTGCCTGTGGAAAAAGGGTCATCCATGCGGGCCTATTCTACGGTGCGCCCGTCATCGGCATTCATGGGCAGGCGTTCGGATAGGCGAGTTCTTAGAGTTGGTTCAACACTTTTCCAAAGTAAGGCCTATCCGGCACCGTGACGCTTGGCAGAGGTGGACACCGTCCCACACGTGAACGTACCATCGAAGCACACCCCACGCCCAGAGCTCCGCTGGCAGGAGTCCCGTGCTCAGATCGTGTCTCGTCGGCGCAGCCGTCACATTCGCGCTAATCGCGATCCCCGTGGTGCACTGGGTGACCGCGCTCCCATCACCCTTTATCGGGGGCTACTTCGCGGGCATCCGTGCGAGCGCGACCACGAAGCAGGCGTTCCTCATTGGCAGCACCATCGCACTGCTGCTCGTGGTCCCGGTCGCTGGCGCCCTGCTCGTGGTGTCGCTGATCTTTGAGTTCAGCGCGCAGGTGTTCATGGTGATCGGTGCCGTCTACCTCGTCTACGCGGCACTTCTGGCGAGCCTCGGAGCCATCTTCGGCGGAGCCAGCGCCCGCCGCCAATCCGCCGGATAGTTGCCCCGTAGGCCTTTTGCTCCTGACACTTCTCGCGGTCACTCGCTGTAGCTTCGTGGAGCCTGTTTTCTGGCCAGAATTGCCCAGTTTGCTGGGTTTTGGTAAAGAATTTAGATTTGACACTAGAAAAAGTATTGACTTTGTTCTAAGAGACTCGCTAATAATACCCCAATCCTTCCCCGAGGAGCCGATCATGCCCAAGGTAGCCAAGCCCTTTGCGCGGCTGCTCCGTGTGAGCACCACCCGAATCGATGGAGGCTGCCTTTTCGGCTCCACCGCAAAGGAGCGATGGCAAGCCTTCGTTTCCCCTGATCGCCAGAACCGGGTTGCCATCGGCAACTACAGCATGCTGCTCAACCACCCTGCCGGGTGGATCCTCGTCAACGTCGGGCCTGGGGACAAAGCACCTCCCAACCTCGACATCGCCCCCATGCGGAGCCGTTCGTCGCTCTTGCGCGAGCTCCGTGAGCTCGGCCTCGTCCCCAAGGACATCCGGACTGTTGTCTACACACACCTGCATGACGAGCACGCGGGGGGCGGTACGCACATGACCTCTTCCGGCCGGGTTCTCCCCACGTTTCCAAACGCCCGCTACGTGATTCAGAAAGCAGCGCTCGCCGAAGCGATACGCCCGAATGAGCGCAGTGCTCAGCACTATCGCAACGACGATTTCGAACCGCTTGAGGAGAGCGGCCAGCTCGAGATTGTGGACGGCCAGGCAGAGATTGCTCAGGGCGTATGGCTGAGGAGTGCACCCGGACCCACCGCCGGGCACCAGATCGTCGTCGCCGAGCACGGCGAGACGACGTACGCCTTCCTGGGAACCTTGATTCCCACGTCGATGCATCTCTGCAGCGATGTCGTCGCAGCGGGCGACTGGAGTCCGGAGGCGACCGCCAGTAGCAAGCTGTCGATCAAGCGCAAAGCCACCGCCGCTGGGTGGCGCGTGGCACCGGTTGGATCCGACGATTGGGTCGGCGCCTGTGACCTCGATGGCCTCGCGGCGTTCAGTGTTGGCAAGGCCCCAGTCAAGAAGACCGCGAAGGTCATCGCGATCCCCACTCCGCTGCGGGCACCGGAGCGCATAGCCGTAGCCGTCTAGCGCTTGCGATCGGGTATCCACCCGAGTTGGCGCAGGAGCAGCTCATCCCATGTGGTGAGCGGAGCCTTGTCGAGAAGGTCGGGCCGGCGCTCGAGCGTGCGCCGCAATGCCTCCTGCCGCCGCCACGCGGCGATGGCCGCGTGATCGCCCGAGACGAGGACGTCGGGCACCCCTTGACCCTGGTAGTCGGCCGGCCGCGTGTACTGCGGATACTGCAGCAGTCCCGAGGTATGGGAATCGTCCACCAACGCCTCGTTGCCATGCCCAAGCGCACCGGGCAGCAGCCGAATCATCGCGTCGATCACCACCTGCGCCGGCAGCTCGCCGCCGGTCAACACGTAGTCCCCGATGCTGATCTCCTCCGTTGCCACGTTGGTGCGGATACGCTCGTCAACGCCCTCGTAGCGGCCGCAGATCATCGCGACCTCCGGCTGGGCAGACAGGCGCTCCGCTTCCCGCTGGGTGAGCTGTTTGCCCTGGGGTGTCAGCAGCACCACCGGTGCCCCAGGACCCAGGGAGAGGGAGTCGATCGCCTCCGAAAGCGGCTCTGGCCGCATCACCATGCCGGGCCCACCGCCGAAAGGCGCATCATCGACGGTGCGATGCCGATCGTGGGTGAACGCACGCAGGTCATGAATGTCGACCGCGGCGAGCCCAGATCGGATGGCGCGTCCGACGATGCCAGCGTCCAGGAAAGCAGGGAACAGCTCGGGAAATATGGTGATCACGTGGATCCGCATGGTGGTGGAACTCAGTGACCGCGGTTGCTCCCGGTGAGCTGGCCGAGAGCATGGGGCAGTATCGGAAGGAGCACATCGAGCCCTTCGCGCACGCCTTTGGGGCTACCCGGGAGGTTCACAATGAGCGTGCTTCCGCGCGTGCCCACGGTACCGCGGCTGAGCATCGCCATAGGCGTCTTCGTCAGCCCGTAGGAACGAATCGCCTCCGCGATGCCGGGAGCCCGGCGGTCGATAACCGCATCGGTGGCCTCGGGCATCACGTCCCGAGCCGACAAGCCGGTTCCTCCCGTCGTAACGATCAGATCAACACGGTCGATGTCCGTCCACGTGGTGAGTTTTGCCTCGATCTCCTCTCGGTCGTCCGGCACGACGGCGTACCGCTTGTGCTCGAAATCGGGAGGGCCCAACATCTCCTTGATGAGTGCGCCGCTGGTGTCTTCCCGATCACCCTTGGCGCCCGCATCGCTGCTGGTGAGAACCCCTACCGTGTACATGGGCGCAATGATAGCATCGCGCACCGGCGATTTTGTCCCATGCGTACTTGCTGCGATCATGCCCTCTGCACTAGCGTATGCGCATGACCCTAGGAAGCGTGGGTAAGGCCTCGTACAACGAATTTGCCGGCAAGCGCAAGCTGCTGCTCGTCCCCTACGTCTTGCCCAGGGGTGACAGCGCAGAACTGGCGGCGCTCATCAACAGCTATTGGCAAGAGGCAGTCGCACAGGTGCAGAAGCTGCAGCAGTCTCTGGGTGACGTTCGCCATCTGTTCCACGAAGGGTCCGTGGGCGAGGGCGAGGAGGCGCTCGCCATCTTGAAGCAGGGCAATCCCGCAGGGTTTCCCCACCTCAAGCCACTGATCGATGCAGGGGCCGTGCTGGAGCCGACCGAGGACGTCGAATCGCTCAAGGAGACCCTCGACCTTCACCGCTGCCTCTCCGTCGTGCAGGCAAGCCGCTCCGTGCTGACGAGGTTGGTCGATTGGTTTGAGGAGTCGCGTACGCGGCGCTACGCCGCCATCGCCGAGCAGATCACTTCGAAGATGCCGCCCGACGCCGTGGGCATGCTCGTGATCAGCGAGGAGCACCGTGTGCAGTTCCCCGACAATATCGAGGTCGTCTACGTCATGCCGCCGGCTCTCGATCGCATCAATCGCTGGCTCCGTGACCATCCCTCGGGAAGTGAGCAACCAGACGGCGCACCGGCCGGCGAAGCCGCGCCACCAACGTGAATTCAAGGCTAAGCTGACGCGACCTCGGCAAGCAGCCGCAACGCCAGATAGGTGAAGCACCGATGGAGCTGAACGCGGGATCCTGAGGGCAGATCGTGGCGCGTCGATCGTGTACTTTCCTCTGTCGCCACCGCGACCCAAACCATGCCGACCCGTTGCCCGTCTGGCCCGGCAACGCCCGTGCCCGCCAGGCCCAGGTCAGCGCCGAACTTCGCTCGCACCGCCTGGGCCATTGCTCGAGCCACCTGCTCGGATACGGCGCCGTGGGTGGCGAGCAGCTCCCGTGGGATGCCAAGAACGGTCGTGCGGCTCCGATAGTCGTACGTGACGATGGAGCCTTTGAAGAAAACGGAGGTGCCCGCCCGGCGCACCAGGCGCTCGCCGATGCGACCTCCGGTCGTTCCCTCAGCAACCGCAACCGTGAGCCCGCGCTCGCGCAGCAGTCGTGAGACGTTCCTTGCTAGGCTGAGTTCGGTGTCGGCCATCACCAGAGTCTACACTTGAGTCGCCGCTTTGCCTGCGCGCGGCCGCCGCCTATAATCTCTGGGGTAGCGGGGTGTGGCGCAGCACGGTAGCGCGCCTGCTTTGGGAGCAGGAGGCCCCCGGTTCGAATCCGGGCACCCCGACCATCACCATCTCATCCGCCATCATGGCGGATTCTTTTTGCCCTCCGTCAAGTGTCGATTGAGCGACAGCAATTTACGCGGTTGGTCTCCATCAGGCCAGGCCCAGACTTCAGGGGGCAGAATCAACGAGTGGGCTACGAGTTTGGCGATCGTTGCCCAGACCAAGGAGATTCGTCTAAGGACTTCGCGCGTGGGCGGGTCATTGAAACCGATGATGGGGCGCACCGTAGGAGTAGAGGACAGATCACTTGTGGCTCTACCGAGGCCGATCTTTCTCTGAGCCCTCGCGACGGCATTGACGTCCGCCACAGTCGTTCCTCTATCCGGATCGGTAAGTGCCGTCGCCCATTCCAGCGCATATCGGGCCAGCTGGAGAGGGGCATAGAAGGCTTGCTTACCATCTCGTGGCTTTAGCTCGATTAGAACAAGCTGCTGGCCATCATTTGAGATGGCGATCTGGTCGAGCTCGTTCGCCTCATCACGGATGCTGGGTTGGGACCAAGCTTCGCTGGAAGCAAGCAGGGAGACCGCGCTGTTCGCCTTTTGCATTTGAACGGCAGTGGGCGATGCCGAAGACACCGCATCGCCTACGTAGGTGAGCACTGCTTCGCGGTCAATGCTCTTCCATGGGAGGTCGGCCTTAATCGCAGGATCGTTTCGCATCCAGCGAGATTGCACGGCTCCTTCTGATCGGGTCCATCGAGGAGCTACTTCAATCTGCTCCAAATAGGCGCGTAGGCCCTGAGAGAACGCGGCCCCGGGCGTTGCAAACGGCCATGAGCCTCGAATGTGTGCGCTCGCTGACTGCTTTCGGTAGGTCTGGTGGGCGTCGATGCGCACGTTGGCCTGCCGCATCGTTACTGTCAGAAGTCGAGTCTGTCCGCAGTACAGCATCGCCTCATCGGACTTGCGAAACTGCAAGTCGAGCCAAACCGGTTGCCCGCCGACCATGCATGCCAGCGGTTCCGTGAGCGCGTGCAGAAGACCTCCATCCCGGAAAAGCGCAAGGAACGACTCCGAAGGCGCTCTGGCGTAGCGGACGGTCATCGCCCAGTCCTCCAAAGATGCTCGCTACCCGACAAATCGACGTAGCGGCGATCGAACTCACTCAACCATTGCTGATTGCCGGCGCCAGCGACGACGGGAACCCAACGGTCGACGACTTGGTCCAGCGGCATATCAATGAAGGTGGTGTTCCTGTCTACCAATAGCTTGGAGTAGCTTTCGACGGCACTCGCCGTTTTGGTGTCCGCTGGATGCCGGATCAGCATGAGCGCCCCTGTGATGTACTTTCCGGCTTGGCGTTGCGCCAATGCAACGGCGAGCATGTGATCGCGCCAGAGTTGGTTGTGGGTGGCAGCGTCCAAATTCTCACGTTGCTCTCGCCGCCAAGGAGCAGCTGGGGCATCAACCCATTTCTGGTATGCCGCTCGATCCGCCAAGGCATATCGGGTGGGTGAGAAAGGCTCCGAAAGCTTTACTTCAACTCCTAGGAATTCGAGACGGTGGTCGTCGGTTCGGTACTCGATGAAAACATCGAAGGCGGTTGCGTCGTTGAGGTAATCGGCTTTTGGTTGCGGCGCGAACTCGAACGCAAGGGACGTCACTTGGCTGACCCTGCGATCGATGAGCGCCTCCAACATTGAGGCCCCCAGGTCACCACGTTCAGCCATCGGGCCGAACATGTTGAAACACATCGGTTGGCTGGACAGCAGGTTGCGCTCAAGCCGATCACGCCTAATCCCCCAGGGATTCTCAGCTCTGCTGCGGAAAGCGAGAGCAGCGATCGCCTCACTCAGGAAGTTCAATCCTCGACGACCATCCTCGGGGAGAAGCAGGTTGCCGTAGCGATTCCCGCTGGAGTTGAACCCACATTCAACGCCGAGCGCGACTGCGCGATACCAGCTCTGGTGAAGCCGCATTCGGGCGGCGAACGGGTCATCCCGTTTGTACTGCGGGCCTAGTTCGATCATCGCTGTCACTAGCCCCCCTCCGAATTCTGCGCATGGCAGATGTACGCGTATTCATCGAAATCTGCAATCAGTAAATCAGTTGCGGTTGGGGAGTATCGACGTAAGGTGTCGGATGATTTGGTCGCCAAGTGGAGTAGTGGTGATCGAGTCATGCAGCATTCCCTCCAGGGTTTTTCGAAGCACAGCCCGGGCAGGCCGTCGCCGGCGTGCTCGATGCTGTACTGCTAGTCACGTCCGGATAGCCTGATGCCCCGGAATCCCAACGTCCGCAACGTGCGGACAATCTGTTCGGCG
>CAZQVD010000030.1:14156-17117 GCA_964596665.1 uncultured Dehalococcoidia bacterium | reverse complement strand
GCGGGCTTGTGGCCCCTGCGCACGCGTCGGTCATGGTCACGCTGCCCGCGATGCCACGTTTCATCGACTCGATCGGCGCTACCGGGTTCGCACTGGGCCTTTCGTTCTCGGCCAGCTTCATCGGGCGCTTCGTCACCAACATACCCGCAGGGTTGCTCTCGGAGCGCGTCGGGCGCAAGCCTGTGATCCTGACGGGCGCAATCGGCATCGCCGTGTTCGCGACCCTCACGGGAACGGCCAACGACGTACCCACTTTGTTGATCTACCGTCTGCTGATGGGAGTGTTCAGCGCCATGACGATCACCGTGGCCAACGTGGCGGCCACGGACCTCAGCCGCGTGGAGAACAGGGGCCGTGTGCTCGGCATGCTGCACGGGATGCAGCTCATCGTGGGCATATTCACCCCAGCCCTGGGAGGGTTCGTCGGCGAGTTCATCGACATCCGTGCGCCGTTCCTGTGGTCGGGCTCCGGCATCGCCGCCATGGCGGCCTGGGCGCTGGTCCGTCTGCCGGAGACACGCCCGGTCCGTGCCCGCGGCGAAGCAGAACAGAAGGCGGCAAAGGGGGGAGGCCGTTTCGCGTCGCTTGCGCTGCTGCGGGATCCCAGTTTCTTCATGGTGTGCGTGCTAGGTTTCTCGACGTTCTTCCTGCGCGGCGGCGCCTTCACCACGCTGATTCCCCTGTTCGCAGACCAGGTCCTCGGCGCGGGTCCCGGCGTGCTGGGCATCCTGTTCACCGTGGCGTCGGTGCTGCACGGCGTCCTCGTTTACCCCGCGGGTGCCATCGCCGACCGTTTCGGGCGCAAGCCG
Organism: uncultured Dehalococcoidia bacterium; assembly: GCA_964596665.1. Taxonomy (GTDB): domain Bacteria; phylum Chloroflexota; class Dehalococcoidia; order Lucifugimonadales; family Australimonadaceae; genus CAZQVD01. The sequence goes on along the minus strand of CAZQVD010000030.1, from coordinate 16,308 downwards.
GTCATCGTGCCAGCCGGCATCGTCGTCGGCCTTGGCATGGCCGCGTTTCCGTTCGGCACCACCATGCTGACCTTCGTGCTTATCTTCTTCTTTTTCCATGCCGCCACGGGCTTCAGTGGCCAGGCCCCGGTCGCATACCTCGGCGACCTCGCCCCTACCCATCTGCGCGGGATGAGCTTCGGCCTGTATCGCACTTTTGGAGACATGGCCGGTATCGTTGCCCCTGTGATTGCGACGGGCCTAGCAGAAACCATCTCGTTCCACGCGGCGTTTTTCTTCAACGGTGCCCTGTGGCTCGTTACGCTCCTTTTTTTCTCTCGCATCGCGGTGGAAACCGCAGGCAGTAACGCCAAACGCAGGGAGGCACGGGTTGCGGCGGACTGAGCCCGAAGACGCCAACCGCATGAACGAGAGCAAGGCACAACAACCAAGAAAGAAGCGATCCACTCGTGAGCTCGTCTTCATCATCGCGGGTCTCGTGGTGATGACCCATGGCACGTCCATGGTCACGGTGCCGCTGTTGCCTCGATACGTGGACGTGCTGGGCGGCACCGTGGTCTCCGTGGGCCTCTCCATGGGGATCTACGCCGCTGCGCGGCTCTTCATGAACATACCCGCCGGGATGATGGCGGAGCGCTTCGGGCGGCGCTGGGTAATCATCGCCGGCGCATTGGGGGCTGGCCTCTTCGCCTCGTTGGCCGGCACGTCCTCCAACGTCACCGAGTTCCTCGCGTATCGCTTCATGCTGGGCATCTTCAGCTCCATGGCCATCACCATCAGCAGCGTGGCGATTACCGATATCACGACGGTGGCCAATCGCGGCCGTACGCTCAGCATCGTCTCGGGCGCCCACCTGGCCGTGGGCATCGCGGCACCGGGCCTGGGAGGTATCGCCGCAGAGGTCGTCGGCATCCGTGTTCCATTCTATGCGTCGGGCGTAGGCGCACTGCTGGTAGGTCTCTGGGCTATCGTTCGGCTCCCCGAGACGAAGACCTCCGATGCCCCGGTGCGGGATCGGAAGCGAGAAGAGAGCCGAAGCTCCTGGGCGGACACCCGCACGTTGCTGGGCAATCGGAGCTTCCTGCTGGTTTGCCTGGTGGGCTTCTCGCACTTCTTCGCGCGCAACGGTGGGAGCCACACGCTGATACCGCTGTTCGCCGACCGCGTGATGGAGATGAGCACGAGCCAGCTCGGCGTGTTCTTCAGCATCGCGTCCTTGCTCCACGGCGTCATGGTCTACCCAGCCGGCGTCGCGTCTGATCGGTTCGGGCGCAAGATACTGCTCGTGCCAGGAGGGTTGATCACCGCAGCCGCCCTCGCCGCGTTCCCCTTCAGCGAGAGCATCATCGCGTTCACAGCCGCCTTTATGGTCTTGCACATCGCCTCGGGCTTCTCCGGCGGAGCGCCCAACGCCTACGTGGGCGACCTCGCTCCCGCCGGCATGCGGGGCCTCGGGTTCGGCATCTTCCGAACCTTCGGCGACCTAGCCGGAGTGATATCACCAATCGCACTCACCGCGCTAACGCAGGAGGTGTCGTTCGAATCCGCCTTCCTGTTGGCGGCTGCCCTCTCTGGTGTGCTCACCATTGCATTCTGGCGATCGGCAGTGGAGACCGCGGGCACGTCCCGCAAGGTCCCGGCAACCGAAAGCCCACCGGCCGAAGTGGCTGACGGCACGCCCCGAACTCGGTAGGATGGGGCCATCAGCACGAGCCAAGCCAAACCCGCTGGCCTCTTCGGAGGCGGCCTCAACATCGAGCGACTGATCATCGCCGGGGGCATCATTGCCACCGCACACTCGACCTTCGGCCTCATCATCCCTTCGCTTCCTCGGTTCGTCGGCGGAATCGGCGGGGGGACGCTTGCCATCGGGCTGGCGCTCAGCGCAACGGCCATCGCACGCTTCATCATGAACATACCCGCGGGCGTCATGGTCGAGCGCTTCGGACGTAAGAAGATACTGGTCGTTGGTGCCGTCGGCCTGGGCATATTCGCATCGCTCAGCGGCGCTGCTACCGGGATGACGCTGTTCATCGCGGCTCGGCTCGTCGCTGGGCTGTTCAACGGCATGGTCGCGACCACGACGTTCGCCGTGGCCGCCGACCTCACCACCGTCGAGAACCGTGGCCGCGCCCTTGGGCTCACCCACGCG
>CAZQVD010000030.1:7968-14146 GCA_964596665.1 uncultured Dehalococcoidia bacterium | reverse complement strand
TCCGTGTGGATCACGGGCATCGCCTCGCCAGCCATCGGAGGCTTGCTGGCGGAGGTCGTCGACATCCGGGCGCCGTACTACATATCCGGCATCGGCGTGTTGGTCTTCGGTGCGTGGGCCCTGCTCAGACTGCCGGAGACCCGTCCTAGCACCCACGCACGTGAGGTTGCAGGCACACCAAGCACCAAGCGGCGGGAACATGCCAACTCCGGAAGCTCTTTCTCCGATGCTATGGCGTTGCTGCACAGCAAGGGGTTCATGCTTGTCTGCCTACTGGGATTCGCCCAGTTCTTCACGCGCACCGGAGCAAGCCACTCGCTAATCCCACTGTTCGCGGACCGTGTGGTCGGGCTCTCCCCAGGCACGTTGGGCCTCTTCTTCAGCGGTGCCTCGGTGCTGCACAGCGTCTTGGTCTATCCTGCGGGCGTCATCGCCGACCGCTATGGCAGGAAGGTCGTGATCGTGCCCGCCAACCTGGCGCTGGCCGCCGCGCTGGTGCTCGTGCCGTTCGGAGAGGCCGTGCTCCTGTTCGCGCTCGCGTTCATTTTGGTGCACGCCGCCCAAGGCTATGGAGGGCAAGCGCCGATGGCCTATCTGGGCGACGTTGCGCCGGAGGGCTCTCGTGGAATCAGCTTCGGCATCTGGCGGACGTTCGGCGATGCCGCAGGCATGATTGCACCGCTCACCGTGACCGCGCTGGTAGCCGCCGTGTCGTTCGAAGCCGCGTTCATCTTCAACGCAGCCATCGTAGCCATCATCACCATCGTGTTCGCAAAGGTTGCCGTGGAGACCGCGGGCACGCGCCGACCGCGCGACGATGCAGGCGTGCAGGCCCCGCGTGAGAGCAAGGGCTGATCGTCGCGAGCCAGGGCCCAGAGTCAGGAAAGAGATCGGTGCGCCGGTCCGGTGCAAGCTGGACCCGTTACTTAGGGCCTTCGAGCTTAGGCTTGTGCTCGAAGGCGATGACGGGGCGCTTGCCGTCGTCGGTGTCGGCCGACGCTGAGGCCCGCCTCCCTCAGTCGAGGGGTGGGGTCATATGGACCATGACGGAATCGCCTCTATCGAGGAGGCATGCCGTCGCCCGATTAGAGAGTGCGTGCTGCAACGTATCTCCTACCATTCTGATGCGTCGCGCAGGGGCCGCGACGCATCAGAATGAGGTATCTCGATCTCAATGGCGCTGGGCGCAAGGCCGGCGGGCAGCGCTTCATCGGATCCGTTCCGGAGCTGGCCGAGCATGCGCAAGCCCTTGCGCGTGTCGCTGGCGATCCTCGATGAATCGGATCTCGAAAGGCGAAGCCTGAAGAGCCAATAGGTGAACGTCTTCCACTCGGCCAGGCTGAACTTGACGCTCGCCGGAAGGCCGCGCTCCTTCTGGAACCGGCGCACCAGCGTTGCGTGATTGGCGCGATATAAGCGGCCCATGACCGCATCGTGGATGCCCTCGGGATTGCTGAGGCCGCGCACGCCACGCTCCTTCAACACCTCTTCTTCAACCGCTAGCCAGAGTGCTTCTTCCACGACGACGCCGTAGACGAAATTCAGGTGCGCCCGGTACTTATCCACACCGAGGGCGTCTTTGAACGCCGACTCGCTGACGCCCAGCGGCAATCCTCCGCGGAACAGCAGATGCTCGCGCTCTGCGGCACCGCGGCCGTCCGGCAGCGTGCGGAGCAGGCGCTCGGCGAGCTGGAGCCAGTCGAAGGCTTCACCGGCGATCAGGTACGTCACGATGACGCCATCCACGACCTCGCTGGGAGCCGTCCACATGCCCACGGCCTCGACAAGCGCCTGCTGCCACGGCGCTCCCGCCGTGACCGCGTGCAGCAGATGGGTCAGCGCCGGCGGTTCGTGGGGCGTGAGCTGGCTCTGCACGGCCTCCAAATTCGGTACCTGGGCCGGCGGCTCCGTTACCCAACCGGGAAGACCTTCCATCGCCGACACGGGCTAGGCCGCCGCGCCGTGACAGCGCTTGTATTTCTTGCCGCTTCCGCACCAGCATGGGTCGTTCCTGCCTATCTTCTTGCCGGCGACGGGCCCCGAGACAGCGGCACCCGGAGCGCTCCCTGCCTTGGACATGACCGTCGTGGTTTTCTTCGTGTCCACGGAGGCCAGGCGGCCTCTCGCGCGACCCAGGGATGTGGTCTTGCCGGTTTGTTGCTGGGACTGGGCGGGGGCCACGTGGTAGATCGTGTGCACGATGTCGTGCTGGATGCGCTCGCTGAGCGCCTCGAACGCCTCGTGACCCTCCTTCTTGTACATCACCAACGGATCGCGCTGGCCGTACGCGTGAAGGCCGATTCCCTGGCGCAGATTCGACATGTGCGTCAGGTGCTGCACCCAGTGACGGTCAACGATCTGCAGCATCACGGCGCGCTCGATGGCACGCATGATCTCTAGCGTGAACTCAGCTTCACGCTCCTCGTAGAGCGCAGCAGCAGCAGCGAGCGCCTCCTCCTCGGTGTCCTCGGCGCCGTTCTCGAAGACGAAGTCTGCGTTTAGATCTTTGGGGAGCGGCAGGATTGTCCCGAGCTCAGCGAGCAACGGCTCCACGTCCCAGTCCGACGGGTCGCCCACCAGGTGGGAATGCACGAGCCCGGAGACCTCAGCGCTGACCATGTCCTGAATATTGGATTTGAGGTCCGCCTCCTCCAGCACCTTCCAGCGCTCCCCGTAGATCACCTCGCGGTGGCGGTTGACCACATCGTCGTACTCGACCAGATGCTTCCGGATATCGAAGTAGTAGGACTCCACCTTGCCCTGCGTCATCTCAAGCGTCTTGGTCAGCATCCCGCTCTCCAGCGGCACATCCTCCGGAAGCGCCTTGCCGACTAGGCGGCCCATCATGCCGCTCCCAAAGCGGACCATGATGTCGTCCTCGAGCGATCCATAGAAGCGCGTCTCGCCCGGGTCGCCCTGGCGGCCCGACCGACCGCGCAGCTGGTTATCGATGCGGCGAGACTCGTGGCGCTCGGTGCCCAGCACGAACAGGCCGCCTTTGGCGACGATGTCGTCGTGGTCGCGCTGCCACTGCTCGGGGGAGTCGGCCATCTTGGGGTCGCCGCCGAGGATGATGTCGGTGCCGCGGCCCGCCATGCTGGTGGAAACGGTGACGGCGCCGAGCCTGCCTGCCTCCGACACGATCTGCGCCTCGCGCTCGTGGTTCTTGGCGTTCAACACCTCGTGGGGGACGCCACGCTTGCGCAGCATCTCGCTCAGGTGCTCGGAGCGCTCGATGGAGACGGTGCCGACCAGCACGGGCCGGCCCTCTTCGTGAAGCAACTGGATGTGCTCGGCGACCGCGGCGAATTTCCCCGCCTCCGTCTTGTAGACGAAATCGGGCTCGTCCGCGCGGATCATGGGAACGTTGGTCGGCATCGCCACAACTTCCAGTTTGTAGACCTTGAAGAATTCCTCGGCCTCGGTGACGGCCGTGCCAGTCATCCCGGCGAGCTTGGGATACATGCGAAAGAAGTTCTGAAGCGTGACCGTCGCATAGGTGATGGTTTCGCGCTGGATGGTGACTCCCTCTTTGGCCTCGATGGCCTGATGGAGGCCGTCGCCGTATCGCCGGCCTGGCATGAGGCGGCCGGTGAACTCGTCGACGATGATGACTTCGCCATCCGAAACGACATAGTCCTTGTCGCGCTGGTAGATCACGTTGGCGCGCAGCCCGTTCTCGACGAAGTGCGTCAGTGCGAAGTTTTCCGGGGCGTAGAGGTTGCCGATGTTCAGGAGGCTCTCGAGCTTCGTGATCCCATCGTCGGTGAGGATCGCCTGCCGCTCCTTCTCCTCGATGTGGAAGTCCTTTTCTTCCTGGAGGCGAGGCACCACGCGGGCGACGGTCTGGTACATGCTGTTCGACTCCTGGGCGGGCCCGCTGATGATGAGCGGCGTCCGCGCCTCGTCGATCAGGATGTTGTCGACCTCGTCGATGATGGCGTAGGAGAGCCTGCCCTGGACCTGCCCGGCTTTGGAGGTGGCCATGTTGTCGCGGAGATAGTCGAATCCGAACTCGTTGTTCGTTCCGTAAGTGATGTCGGCCCCGTAGGCCTGCTCACGGTCAACCTTCCGCATGTCGGTCGGGACGGTGCCCTCCGCAGGCGCCCCAGGCTCGTAGAGGTAGGCGACCTCGTGCTGCAGACACGACACGCTGAGGCCGAGCGAGCCGTACACTGCGCCCATCCATGCGGCGTCACGCCGGGCCAGGTAGTCGTTGACCGTGATCACGTGGACCCCGTCCCCCGTGAGCGCATTCAGGTACGTGGGAAGGGTCGCGACCAGCGTCTTACCTTCGCCCGTCTTCATCTCGGCGACCTTGCCGTCGTGCAGCACCGCGCCGCCGATGAGCTGGACGTCGAAGTGGCGCATGCCGTTCACGCGCATGGACGCCTCGCGCACCACGGCGAACGCCTCCGGCAGTAGATCGTCGAGCTCCTCGCCCTCTTCGAGACGCCCACGAAACTCGACTGTCTTGTTGCTCAGCTCGCTATCGGTGAGTGCGTGCGTCTCTTCCTCGAGCGCGTTCACCTGTTCGACGAGCGGCTGGTACTGCTTCAGCTGCTTTTCGTTGGAATCTCCGAAGATTCCTAGTAACTTTCCGAGCATGCGTTTCGCTTTCCTGTGCCCGAGGGAATGCGTGTGCCAAGGGTTACGTCTGATTGTACCAGCCGGGTTTCCGCTATCCCACGCTTTGTGGCCGCACCCTGGCAGCCCGCGCAACGCTCCAATTGCTAGAATCTCGCTCCGGGGGGCGAGCTAGCGGCCATGAGCGACAAGCCAGCGGCGACAACCGAGGGAACGCCACGTCAGTGGCGCAACCTGACGCTCCTCGCGCTAGCCGAGCTGCTCGGTCTCACGCTCTGGTTCAGCTCGTCCGCGGTCACTCCGGCGATCAAGGCTGATTGGGGGCTGAGTGCCGGTGCGGTGGCGTGGCTGGTCATGGCCGTGCAGATCGGGTTCGTGGTGGGCACGTTCCTGAGCGGAGTGTTGAATCTTCCCGACGTGATCAGCGCGCGCAAGCTGTTCGCGATCAGCGCAGGGCTCGGGGCACTCTCCAACGCCGGCTTCGCGCTTATGGCGGACGGCCTTGCGGCCGGGATCGCGTTCCGACTGGCTACGGGCATCTCCCTCGCTGGTGTGTACCCGCCGGGCATGAAGCTAGCGACGACCTGGACCGCCCACAGCCGCGGCCTCGCCGTTGGCATGATCGTGGGAGCGCTGACGGTCGGCTCGGCCTCGCCGCATCTGGTGCGCTCGCTGGTCACATTCGAGTGGCCGCAGGTGGTGCTCGTCTCATCGGTCCTGGCCACGGCGGGCGGGTTCATCGTGCTGCTGTTCGTCGAGGAGGGCCCGTTCGCAGCGGGGAGCGCCCGCCTCGACCCAAAGTTCCTACTGCGGTTTCTCCGCGACCGGAGCCTGCGGTTGGCAAACCTGGGCTATCTGGGCCACATGTGGGAGCTGTATGCCATGTGGACGTGGATCCCGGTGTTCCTGCACGAGCTGCTGATCGACCGCGGCAACTCGGCCACCGCGGCGAGCCTGCTGGCGTTCGGTATCGTGGCATCGGGCGGCATCAGCTGCGTGGCGGCGGGCGTTGTTGCCGATCGCTTGGGGCGCACGGCGACAACGATCCTGCTGATGGCGGTCAGCGGGGCGTCGGCCTTCTGCGCGGTGTTTCTCATCGACGCACCGCTGTGGCTGCTGACGCCGGTGCTGTTCGTCTGGGGCATAACGATCGTCGCGGACTCGGCGCAGTTCTCCGCCGCCATCTCAGAACTCAGCCCACCCGAGTACATCGGCTCCGCACTCACGCTACAGACGTCGATGGGTTTCCTGCTGACGCTGGGGTCGATCCAACTGGTGCCGGTGATCGTGGACGCCTTCGGCTGGAGCGGTGCCTTCCTCATGTTAGCCGCAGGTCCCGCCATCGGCATCGCCGCGATGCTGAGCCTGCGCCGCATGCCCGAATCGCTGGCGATCGCCAACGGGAAGCGCTAGCACCTGAGACCGCGCTTATTGGAAACCCTCGGCTCGCGCCGGCGCTCCGCACTAGACTTGCTGCTTGCAGCGAAAGGGGAGCACCACTCACCGCTCTTGAGTCGGCCTCGTGTCGTAGGCATACGATTCTGTCAGTAGCTAAAGGTTGGCGATCCTGGCGCAGCGGGGGCAATGGGCC
>CAZQVD010000030.1:0-7958 GCA_964596665.1 uncultured Dehalococcoidia bacterium | reverse complement strand
ACCCCATTGCTTGGTATTAGATGGGCCTCATTTTGTGGCCCCATATCGCGGAGGATCCTGTATCCCCAGACCAATGCCGCGCGATCGCAGTACGACAGCGAGCGAGCCTAGATGGGGATACCTGCCACGCTGACGCGGATGCGGTAGAGCTCCGTCCTCGCCGTCAGGTACAAGCTGCGGCTGTCGGCATCGCCCCACGCGCAGTTCGCGGGCACCGTGGGCATGCGCAGGCGGCCGAGCTGCGCGCCGTCGGGTGCGAAGACCCACAGGCCACCGGGGCCGGTAGCGTACACATTGCCCTCCGAGTCCACCTTCATCCCATCAGGAACGCCCTCTTCGCCCTCGACGGCAGACAGCTCCGCGAAGGTTCGCTCGTTCTGCAAGGAGCCGTCCGCGAGTACGTCGTAGACCATGATCAGCTTGGGCTGCGAGTCGGCTATATAGAGCCTCGACTCGTCGGGACTGAAGGCGAGTCCGTTGGGGCGAGCGTAGGAGTCGAGGAGCAGCGTCAGCTCTTCCCCGTCGGCCGCCATGCGGAATACACCATTGAAGGCCTGCTGCTTGTCCCGAGAGTGATTCGTCAGCCCGTAGGGCGGATCGGTGAAGTAGATGAGGCCGTCGGATCTCACGATGACATCGTTCGGGCTGTTCAACAGGCCCACCTCGAACCGGCTCGCAAGCACCGTCACGCTGCCGTCAGGCTCCGTTCGCGTCACCCTGCGGTTACTGTGCTCGCACGTGAGCAAGCGTCCCTGCCGATCGAGCGTTTGGCCGTTCGAGTTGCCGCTCGGGAAGCGAAACGATGAGATCGCGGGACCGTCGTCCTGGTCCTGGTACCGGACGATCCGGCTGCGCGGTATGTCGGAGAACAGCAGGTGGTCGCCCCGCCATACGGGGCCCTCCGTGAAGCCGAAGCCCGTGGCTAGGTGCTCAAGCTTGGGCTCGTCGCCGAAGATGCGGGCGAAATCGGAGCTCATCTGCTCGACCGTTACCATGCCGTCCTCCGTGAACGAACCGGATTGCCCGAGTATACCGGCCCAGCATGTAGAATCCCGGCCATGCGCATCGACGTTCACGCCCACTTCGTCCCTGAAAGCTGTCCAGACCTCGCATCGAGCTCCGCCGGGCTCGGCCCTTCCGCGAATATGCGCGACTCGATGTTCGACCTCGGCGTGCGCATGCACGACATGGCCGAGCGCGGCATCGACGCCGCCCTCATCTCGACGCCGCCCTGGCTCGCGAACTCGGAGCCGGACACGGCGAGGCGGGTGAACGACGCCACGGCCGAGGCCATCGCACCGCACCGCGACCGCTTCACTGGGCTCGCGACCTTACCCATGCAGGAACCGGAGGCCGCCGCTGCTGAGCTTGAGCGATGCATCCGCGAGCTGGGTTTCGTGGGCGCAGAGATACTCACCAACGTGCGGGGAGAGAACCTGGACCAGCCGCGATTCGCGCCCGTCTATCGCAAGATGCAAGAGCTCGACGTTCCCGTCTTCGTGCACCCCGCGAACGTGCTGGCCGCGCGCGACCGGCTCGCATCCCACTTCCTGGGCAACCTGATCGGCAATCCCACGGACACGGCGGTCGCCGCCGCATCGCTCATCTTCGGCGGCGTGCTCAAGGAGATGCCCAGCCTGAAGTTCGTGCTCGCGCACGGCGGCGGCACATGCCCGCTGCTGCGCGGGCGGTGGGAGCACGGGTGGCGCATGAAGCTGGTGGAGTCGGCGTTGATCGACCGGCCGCCCAGCGAGTATTTCCGCCTGTTGTACTTCGACTCGCTCACCCACAGCGTGCCCGCCCTCAACTACCTCGTGGAGACCGTCGGGTACGACCGCGTGATGCTCGGCAGCGATTACCCCTTCGGCATGGGCGACTTCACGCCACCGGTGAGCGTCGAGGCATTGCCGCACCTGTCCGACGCACAGCGCGAGGCCATCTTCAGCGGCAACGCGATACGGGTGTTCAGACTCGACCTGTAACCCTGGGGAGCGCGTACATCGCTGCTATACTCGCGGCGATACCCCTATCAGGAGACGGCGATGCCAGACCTCACCAAGCGAACGCTCGGTCGTACGGGCGTGGAAGTAACCACCCTCGGCTATGGTGCGATGGAGCTTCGCGGAGCCCCGCGTGGACGCGACGTATCTCACGAGGATGCGGGCCGCATCCTGAACGCGGTGCTCGACTCAGGCATCAACCTGATCGACACGTCGATCGACTACGGCATGAGTGAGGAGTTCATCGGCAAGCACATCGCGCATCGGCGCGACGAATACTTTCTCGCTAGCAAGTGCGGCTGCGTCATCGGCTGGCAGCCGACCGAGCCCCAACAACGGGGCGCTCCTCACATCTACACCAAAGAGAACATTGTCGCGGGAGTGGAGCAAAGCCTGCGGCGGATGAACAGCGACCACCTCGACCTGCTCCAGGTCCATATGACGCCCACCAAGCAGGTGTTGGAAGAAAACGACGTCATCGCCACCATGCAGGAGCTCCAGTCCCAGGGAAAGATCCGGTTCCTGGGCATGTCGGGGACGATCCCCAACATCGCCGACCACATCGCCATTGGGGTCTTCGACGTGTTCCAGATCCCCTATTCCTGCCTTCAGCGCGATCACGAGAACGTGATCCAGCAGGCGCACGATGCCGGCGCGGGCGTGTTCATCCGCGGAGGCGCCGCGCGTGGGGCAGCCTCGGACAGCGAATGGGCCCGAAGCCGCAACGCGGACTCAGTGTCGACGTGGGAGCGGGCGGGGCTGGACGACCTCATGGGCGACATGAGCGCCATGGAATTCGTCATGCGCTTCACCGAAACGCACCCCGGCATGACCACCAATATCGTTGGCACCATCGATCCCGGCCACCTAGCGCAGAACCTGGCTGCGGCAAGCAACGGCACGCTGCCAGACGACGTGTACGCGGAAGCGAAGAAACGCCTCGCCGACGCGGGCACGGCCCCGAAGGAATAGCGGGCCATGGCCAGTCCTTCTGAAAAGGTCAAGGCGGGCAAAATCAAAGCGGTCGGCGTCGTCAGCGCGGGTGACATGGGCTCCGGCATCGGCAGCGTGCTCAGCGACGGCGGAATGGAGGTGGTCACTAGCCTCGATGGCCGTGGCGACCTGACGCGGCTGCGGGCGGGCGAAGCAGGCATGCGCGACGTGGGCAGTCTGGACGCCGTGGTCGAAGCTTGCGACGTTTTCCTCTCGGTGCTGGTACCGGCCCAGGCGACCGATCTGGGTCAGCGCGTGGCAGATGCCATGCGCCGGACCGGGGCGAGGCCGGTCTACGTCGAGTGCAACGCCATCTCGCCCAAGACCGTTGCTCACATCAGCGAGGTGATTGGCCCAACCGGGGCCACCTTCGTGGACGCGGGCATTATCGGCTCGCCGCCTAAGCCCGCGCAGGCAGCGACCCGCTTGTATTGCTCCGGGCCCGACACCACGGCTTTCGAAGCCCTCGCGGAATTCGGGCTGAACGGTCGGCGCGCGGGGCCGGAGATTGGGCAGGCGTCAGGGCTCAAGATGGTCTACGCCGCGTCGACCAAGGGCACGACGGCGGTCTGGGCCGAGCTGTTGCTGGGCGCACGGGCGCTGGGCATGACCGGCGCGCTGATGGCCGAGTTGGCGCCCGAAACCAACGACGTGTCTCGCAAGCTAATCGACAACGTACCGGACATGCCACGGCGCGCCCGAAGGTGGGTCGGCGAGATGGAGGAGATCGCGGCCACCTTCGAAGAACTCGGCCTGACGCCGCGCATCCTATTGGGCGCCGCTGACCTGTACCGCCTGGTGAGCGAAACCTCGCTTGCCGAACAGACCTCCCGCGAGCCGAACCCGGACCTCGAATCGATGCTGGATCTGCTAGTGCAGCATCTGCGCACGAGCAAGCCCTCGCAGGGCTGAAGGAATCCCCCTCTGCACTCCCTCACGCGAATTCATGCCTGAATCGTCTGTGACTCGGCGTCTGGCAGCTGCGGGGCACCGCCCCGCCGAGGGCGAATAGGTGTCCCTCTCCTCCGAACAGGCAAAGAGGGCGGGCGCGTGGGACAGCAGCCTTCCTATCTCAGCGCGGCAGCAATCGCCGGAGTCCCGACAAGTCGGGACGGCCTTCAGTCTGGAACCGCCAGGCGCAAAGTCGAACCCTCGTGTAAGCGGCGAGCATCGCCGTTGACACGCTGCCTCAGCGACGCGTAGCGTTCAGACACGATGCGCTTCCAGCCCCTCAATGTCGTCGCCATGGTGCGGCATCCGCACCAGCACCCGCTGGAGCTTTCCTACCTGAACGGCTTCTCCTACGGCATCGGCATGAGCATGCTGTCCCTGCTGGTTCCTCTCTACATCATCCGGCTCGGCTTCAGCCTCGCGGACATGGGTCTCGTGGTCTCCTCCGCCGCCGTCTTCATGATCGTGCTGCGGCTCCTCGGCGGCGCCGTCTCCGACCGCTTCGGCGAGCGCGTCGTGCTATGGTTCAGCTTCGCAACGCTGGTGGGTTGTGCGCTGGTGTTCGTGGTCTCAGAAACCATCCTGCCGTTCATCGTCGCGCAAGTGTTCAACGGCATGTCTCGCGCGGTCTATTGGTCGGCGGGCCAGTCCTATACGAGCCGAAGCTTCGAGGGCGATTCTCACCACACGCAGGGTCGGTTGCTGAGCTTCGAGAGCTCGGGCGGCATACTCGGCGTCTTGATCGGGGGAGCGGTCGCCGAGGTCGCCGGCTTCCCCGCGGCATTCATGGCCGCAGCCGCCGTCAACGTGGTCGGCATCTTCACCACGCTCGCCCAACCGGCCCTGCCGCGCAAGGACCAAGTGCGCAGCATCCGGGCCACGCTGGCGCCCGCGCGCCGGCTCCTCGTGCAAAAATCGATGGGGCTTGGGCACTACGCCGCCATCATGTCCGCCGCCCACGCTGCGTTGGTGGGGTCGCTCTTCGCAGCTTTCTTCGTGGACATCGGTTACAACGATGCCGCGGTAAGCCTGGTGCGCACGCTGCACAGCGTGGGCGTTGTGCTGGTCGCCTACCCATTCGGCGCGCTGCTAGCCATCATCGGCACCCGTAACATGGCGGTTGCCGGCCTCGTTATGATTGGCGCGGTCACGGCGCTCATGACGCTGACGGGCGACGTGCCGTTCGCTCCAGGCGTGTTTATGCTGCTCGGAGGCGTGGCCTTCGGCAGTCTGCGGTCGCTCTACCCGATCGTCGCGGCGCAGAACAGCACACCTCAGGAGCGCGGCCAGGCCATGGCGGTGGTTGGGCTGTACTGGGCCGTGGGGATGCTAATCACACCGTTCGCGTTCGGTTTGATCGGCGACGCCATCGGTATCCGGCCCACGCTTTACCTATTCTCGGGCATCGCTGTCAGTGCTGCTCTACTGACGCCGCTCCTCGCCTACTGGTGGCGAGAGCAACCCGCGGTGGAGGGCGATCCGAGCCCCGCGAGCGCCTAGATAACGATCAACACGGCCCCCGTCATCGACACCAGTATCCCGCCGACAACGTGCGCTTCGAAGGATTCGAGGCGACGGTTGATGGCGTAGTTGAGCAACAACGCGAAGATCGCCTGTGTGCGCATCAGCGGTGTCACGATGGTTACCGGCGCGATCGTCAGCGCCAGGAAGCGGAACAGGTTCGCCGAGAACGAGTTCACCGACGTGAACAGGAACCACTTGCCCTTGCTCCAATCGATGCTAGCCAAGTTCGATCGCTGACCGGGCAGCAGCAGGGCCAGCGACAACCCCACGGCCGCGACCAGGTACGTCACCAGCCCGCCCAACACGCCCAATCCGTTAGCGTCCACCGCGGCACGCATCAGTACGGGTCCGAGCCCCCATGCGACCGCCGCGGCCAATCCCCAAGCGATCCCCTCGGCCAACCTAGGCTCGGTCGCGACGGCGGCAGCGGTGGATTCAGCCGGGACGTGGATGGGGGCCTCGGTTGCGGTGGTATCGGACTGGCGCGCCGAGCTCTTCGATGTGACCATGCCGGGCCCCACCATCATTAGCGCGATGCCGAAGGCCATCAGCGGGGTCACCACTTCGTCCAGGAACACGACAGCGAACGTGATCGATACGAGGGTTGACACACCGACAACCGGGCCCGACCGATTCGCGCCAAGCGATGCGATCGCCCGGTAGTTCGCGTACCGCCCGACCAGGAGGTTCATCACTCCTGCCGCGCCGAACAGCAAGTAATCGAACTGCGATATCTCCCGGTATCGGAACAGCTCGCCGAACAGCAACGCCGCCACCACGAACATGGGCAGGCCCGCGAAGACCGTGACGTAGAGTCCCTGGAGCGCCGACGCCGACACCATGCCGCGCCGGATCGTCGCGCTGGTGAGCCCGAAGCTTGCCGCTGAGAGCAACGTGAAGAATACGCCGAGTATGGGCATGTCAGAGCACCAGCAGCGCCGCGCCGAGGAAGGAGATGGTGATGCCCCCGAGCACGCGAGGCTCGAACGTTTCGAGCTTCCGGTTGATCAACAGGTTGAACCCAAGCTGGAATATCACGAAAGTACGCATCAGCGGTACGACGATGGTCACCGGAGCCAGTGCGAGGGCGGAGAAGCGAAACACGTTGGCCAAGAACGAATTCACCGCAGCCGCCAAAAACCACCAGCGCGCCGCCTTGTCCAAGTTGATGGCCCCGTGCAGTTGACCGGGTATGAGCAGTGAGAACGCCAGGACGACCGCCGCGCTGGCGTACGTCACGGTCCCACCCCAGATACCGAGGCCCGTGCCCTCCACGCCTGCCCGCATCAGCACCGGTCCGACACCCCATAGCAGCGCGGTCATGAACCCGAACACGTAGCCTTCCGCCATCTTCGGGTTGCTCGCGACTGCGTCGCCCGTGCTGGGCCCGGCGGCCGCGACGGCGACAGGCGCTCGCGATCGGCGGGGTGCCACGAAGGCTGGGCCGATTATGACCAGCACGATCCCGATGCCCATCAGCGGCGTGACTTCTTCGCTGAGGGACACCACCGCGATCAGCACCGAGATGAGCGTCGACGTTCCGATCACCGGCCCCGCCCGGTTCGCACCGATGGCGGCGATGGCCCGGTAGCTGAAGTAGCGCCCGACCAGGATGTGCAGGAGCCCACCCGCGATCAGGAGACCGTAGTCGTTCGCCGTCATCCGGTCGGCATCGAACAGCTGTCCCGAGGCCAGCGATGCGACGATGAACAGCGGCAGGCCGACGAAGATAGTGACGTACATCCCGTGGCTCGCCGCACCCGTCGATACGCCGCGCCGCACGGTCGCTCCGTTGAACCCAAAGCTTGCCGCAGCAAGCACCGCCAAGATGATGCCGACCGTCACGTAGTCGAGCTCTTGGCGAGATCCACGAAGAACTGCATGGCGCCGGGATTGGCCAATGCCTCCAGGCTCACCGCCGTAGCCACGTCGGAGCCGTTCAGTATCTTCTTGACCGGGACCTCAAGTTTCTTGCCGTTGAGCGTCCGCGGTACCTCGACAACCATGTGCATGGCATCGGGAACGTGGCGCGGCGAGAGGCCGGTGCGAATGGCGGACGTGATCTTCGCTCGCAGCGCGTCGTCCAGTGACTCTTCCTCGCGCAGCGCCACGAACAACAGCAACTTGCCCTCCGCGCCGAGCTGGGAGGTGTCCACCACCAGGCTGTCGGTGACCTCGGGGATACCCTCCACCACCTGGTAGAACTCGCTGGTACCCATGCGGACGCCGCTGCGGTTCAGCGTGGAGTCCGACCGTCCGTAGATGATGCATGTGCCGTGGGGCGTTATCTTCAGCCAATCGCCGTGGCGCCAAACGTCGGGGAACACGTCGTAATAGCTCTCATGCACTCGAGAGCCTGAGGGGTCGTTCAGGAAGCGCACCGGCATGGACGGCATGGGCTCGGTCAATACTAGCTCACCCACCTCCCCGACCTGCGAGCGGCCTGCTTCGTCGAAGCTCTCCACCTTGCAGCCCAACGCCCGGCACTGC
>CAZQVD010000029.1:0-17191 GCA_964596665.1 uncultured Dehalococcoidia bacterium | reverse complement strand
GTCCCGCACCGCACGTACGGTCCCTCTGGGCGTATAGAAGGTCACCGACAGGTGGTCAACCTCAATCAACGGTTGGTTCGCGTGAGAGTTGCGGTCCTGTGTCACAGCGTGGTCTCTCGGGGCAAGTTACTAGCCTGGCGAATCCCGTCGGTCAGAAGATTGACCCCAACCACCAAAGAGGCAACTGCCGTTGCGGGGGCGAGCGCAACCCACGGAGCGCTACCGATGAACGCGCGGCTTTGGCTGATCATGATGCCCCAATCGGGCGACGGCGGCTGGACGCCCAGGCCAAGGAACCCGAGGGAGGCAACTATCAGAATCGAATAACTGAATCGGACAGAGAGCTCAACGCCGAGTATTGGCAAAGTGTTGGGGAGGATTTCACGCAAGACGATGTACGGCGCCCATTCCCCTCGCAGGCGTGCACTCTGCACAAATTCCTGCTCCTTGAGAGACAACGTGGCGCTGCGCATCACGCGGGAAACTCCTGGTGTAGTCACAATACCTATGGTTGCAACGAGGTAGAGCACATTGGTTCCCAAGGTGGAGATTACCAGGAGCGCCATAAGCAGGCTCGGGAACGACATCAGGCCATCCATCACTCGCATTACGACATCATCGAATGTCTTGCCGATATAACCGCTGCCCATACCTACGATGGCCCCCGAGGCAATGCCCAGCAACGTACCGGAGCCTGCTACCAGGACTAGGGAGGTGGAGCCAGACATGACGCGGCTCATTACGTCTCGGCCGAATTGGTCGGTCCCAAACAAGAATTGGATCGACGGTGCTACGAGTTGCTGGAGGTTACCTGACTCCGTCATGTTGAACGAAGTAGGTGAGTACGGGGCGAGCCATTGGCCTACGAGTGCCAGGGCCGCGTGCATTAGAACAAGTGGCAAGCCGATGCGGCCAGAAGTAGTCCGGAGCACCAGTCGGAGCGCGGAAATAATCTTCCTCGCCACCTGGGACAATTCCGCTCCCGCTCGGGCAAGCGAAAGCCCTCGATCTGCGACAACGCCACCAGTAGCCATCAGCTCACCCGAATCCGGGGGTCGAGGGCCGCATAACTCAGATCCGCGACCAAGTTGCTGAAGGCATACGTGCCTGCGACCAGCAGCACGAGGCTCTCTAACATGGGAAAGTCCCGCTGTTGGATGGACCATAGAAGTAGCTGGCCTAGACCGGGGTAGGCAAACACATTCTCGACGATGATCAGACCGCCGAACATATAGCCCATGTTCGCAGCGATGATGGTGATGGTGGGCAACATTGAATTGGGCAGCACGTGGCGCCGTATCACCTGACGCATCGGGATCCCTTTTAGGATGGCCGTACGCACGTAAGGTGATTGCATCACCTCCATCACGTTTGCCCTCGTCATGCGCATTATGTAGGCGAACAGCACGACGGTGAGGGTGAGCGCAGGCATCACGAGGATCTCGGGCCGCGTCCATGGTGTCTCGCCGGGGAGCATGGCGCTAGATGGCGGTAACAAACTCAGCCAAGTTCCGAGCACCATCATGAAGACCACACCAGTCACGAACTCAGGTAAGGAGATCCCCACCATGCCTACGGCTGACACTATCCGGTCACCCCGCGTGTCGGGCCGGATGCCAGCCCACACGCCAGCGAAAACGGCTAGCGGAATACCAAAGATCAAAGCGAAGAGCGCCAAAGCCAGGGAGTGGGCAACACGCCGTCCGAGAATCTCGGTGATAGGAACGCCCATGACGTACGAGTCGCCCAGATCGCCGCGCAACACGCCGCCCATCCAATCGAAGTATCGTTCGTACCAAGGTCGGTATAAGCCTAATTGCTCGCGTATGCGATGGAGGGCCGCGTCTGTCGCGTCCTGCTTGAGCATCATCTTGGCTACATCGCCAGGCAGGATCTCCACGACCGCAAAGATCGCGAGGGAAATCACCCACAAGGTGATGAGGATGAGGCCTAAGCGTCTGACGAGGTACCGAATCATGGCGTCGTCTCATCAACCACGAAGCGGGGGGGCCACGAGGGCCCTCCCGCTTCGTCCGTCCGGTCTGAAGGAGATAACTTCAAGCCGTTCTTGATGAATGCTCTTGCCTTACCGGTCCAGCCATGTGTTGTGCATCGACACGGTGGCATCCCACATAGGCGCTGATCCTCGAACATCGTGGCGGATTCCCAGTGTCACAGGCCGGAACACTACGACGACACGCGGGACCTCTTCTATGGCTATACACTGCAACTCGGCGAAGATTCGCTTCTGCTCTGGGAGGGTCGCAGCTCCCTTCGCCTCATCCAGCAAGGCATCTACCCTCGCGTTTGTATAGAAGGATTCGTTCCAACTGCCTCCACCGCGATATACCACATTGAAGCCCTCGTACGGAGGCCGGCCCCCCCACCATACCGTTGTGAAGGGCTTAACCATCCACCCTTCAGCCCAGTAGCCGTCTTCCGGCATCACGACTATTTCGAGGTTGATGCCAGCGGGCTTGAAACTTTCCTTCACCACCGTCGCCATCTCCACCATGGAGGCGCCTGCGGTAGATGTGTACAGAGTCAAGTCAATGCCATTGGGGTATCCCGCCTCGGCGAGCAGGCTCTTGGCCAACTCAGGGTCGTACGCGGGTGGCTTGCAGAAAGGATTGAAACGAGGGTCGGTAGGCGTAACGGGGTGGTCATAAGCGATCGACCCCAACCCGAATTGGGCAGCCTGTAAAACAGCATTCCTATCAGTTGCCGCCTGTACCGCTTTGCGGACCTTGATGTTATCGAACGGCGGTTCGGTCACTATCATGGCCAGGTTCATGTAGCCACCGCTCGGCGCCGTTTGGACAATAGTCTCGGGGTGAGCGTCTAAACCTGGGATGCTCGTGGCGTCCAGGTCGGCGATGACATCTATCGTTCCAGCCTTCAGCGCCTCAGCACGGGCCTCCGGGCTTGGAAGGAAGAGAAAGATCATTTCATCGACAGCAGGAATACCCGGTATGAAGTAATCGGGGTTTCGAACGAAAGTGGCTCGCTCCCCAACGATCATATCCGTCAGAATGAAAGGCCCTGTCCCGAAGGTCTCTTGGGCAAAGCGCGCTGGGTCGATATTCGATGGGGATATGTGGGCCTGATACTTGACCAGTCCCTCGAGGAGCGTCGCGTTGGGACCGCCGAATTCCATGCGGACCGTGTAATCATCTTCGGCCACCATCGTGGGTTTTTCTGGGGAGACGGTGCTGGATGTGGGTGACTCCATATCGAACATCCGGTTGATGCTGAAGATCATGTCCTCAGCCTTGAATTCCTTCCCCTCGACGATCGCTCCATTTTCCCAGTACTTAAAGTGCACTCCCTTGCGGAGATTGAAGGTCCATACCGACGCATCCTCGTTGAATGTCCATGACTCGGCGAGTGCTGGCCGCATGGTGAGATCGGGCTCACGAAACACCAAAACATCGTTGGTGTGCGTGACCGTGTAGATGTCTGGCATGCCCAAAAGAACAGGCGGGTCGAAACCGACATGGTCGGACAGCATCCCGACCTTTAGCGTACCGCCCCTCTTGATCTCTCCTTCGGCGCCTCCTTGTGTGCCACCAGTGGTGCTGTCATCGGAGCTACAACCCACGGCAAGCATGGCCAGCGCCGCCATTACGGCTACGCAGAGCAGCAGGCCTACACGGGTACTCTTGTTAAACATTGAAACCCCCCATCGTCTCTTCGAAGGTGTTGCTAGCGGCAGCCCACGGTGTGCCCATAGCCTTTAGGCGCTGGTGCATGGCGAAGCATGTCTGCTCTCATTCGCGGAGTGCGTATCCTCGGCTGCGGCATGAAGGCATAGTGCAGGTCTTACTCGGGCCGCAGGCGGCGCTACCCTAAGGGCATGTCCAGGGAGTGTCAAGCTTCTGTAATCGTAGCGTAACGCATCTAATTCGGTGGAATACGGATTAGGCGACGGGTCGGTCTGAAACGAAGGTGACAAAGGGCCGGTTCCCACTAGTTGTCCACGCTAAGAGAGATTGGACAGCGCCGAAACCTCCGTACAATCCGGGAGGTTCTGCAAGGTACGACCTCGTGACGGACGTGGTCATCTAGTGACTCACGGGATGCGCGGGCTCATGAAGCCTGGGCAAGGCTGCGCGTGCGCCGAATCCGGCAGATGGGCACGAAAACCCCGGCCTATACCGTCATCTGAGCCCTCTTTTCAAGGACCGGTGAGTCTCGAGTCGCTAAACGCGCTTGTACTTGGAGATGCTGCGCATCTCGCGGGGTGGGTCCATGTGGCGGCCACGGATCGTGTAGGAAACCTCGGCGACGTAGACGCTGCCCTCCGAATCGACGGCGATGCCGTGCGGCGCGACGAACTGCCCTGGTCCTTCGCCCTCCTCAGATGCGCCGAAGCGACAGACGAGCTTGCCCTGCATGTCGAACACGCTGACTCGGTGGCCCATGTCGGGTGCATCATCAACGCCCGCGAGCCCGTTCAGCTCGCCCACGTAGATGTGAGCCTGCCAAAACACCATGGCGTCGGGCCGGTGGATGTTGGACCACATGGTCTGGAAGTTGCCGCGGGCGTCGAAGATCTGGATGCGGTGAGCCTCGCGGTCGACGACGTACACGCGGTCGGCAGCGTCCATGGCGATGTTGTGCGGACGGATGAACGAACCGGCATCTATGCCGGGGCTACCCCAGGAGAAGCGATACTCCCCCGCCGACGAATAGACGTGTATGCGCGAGTTGCCGTAGCCGTCGGAGACGTAGATGTCGCCGTTGGATGGCATGACCGCGGCGGAGGTGGGGCGGTTGAACGGTTGGCCGCTCCAACGCTCCGACGGCTTCTCGTTCTCGCCGAGTTGCATCAGCTTGTCGCCCGCGCTGGTGAAGCGCTGGATGGTGTGCAGGCCATCATCCGCGCACAGAAGCGTGTCGTCGTGGGCGATGTAGAGTCCATGCGTTCGTGGGCTGAAGAGGCCTTCCCCGAACGAGCGCTGGCAGTTCCCGTCGCGGTCGAACACGATGATGGGGTGGTCCCCACGGGTGAGCACGTAGACGTTGTCGTGGGAGTCGACGGCGACGCCGGCGCACTCCTTGAACGTCCAACCGTCCGGTAGCGAGCCCCAGCCCTCGACATACTCGTATTGGAAATCGCCCGACCCGAATACATCCGCCATGCTGCACCTCGTGTGTGTCGGTTAGGTTGGTTTGGGCGGGGCGATGATAGCAGCGGGAGGGTGCCGGGGTTTAGTTGAGCGCCTGCGGTTGTTTAACTGGATACCTTTGTTTCGCTAGGGCTCCGGACTAAAGATCGCGGCTTTCGCCGCTCCGGCATGGCAAACGTGGTCCGGTGTGCGGGTGCTGGGCGGCGCCCTGCCGGGGGAGTTCGAAGTGGCGAGCCCTGCTCACCATCTCTGAGCGGCAGCCAGCGCCGCCCACTCGGGCATCGACAGCGTCTGCGCGCGGCGCGAGGGCTCGATACCGGCGCGGGCGAGCAACGCCTCCGCTTCCGCGGGCGGCACGCCAAGCCCGTTGGCGATGGCGTTGCGCAGCTGCTTGCGGGGCGCGCTGAAGCCGGCCCGCGCCATCCGGAAGAATGCAGGGACGTCGCCCACCACCGACGCGGCATCGCGAAAAACGTCGATGGCCACGACGGCCGAGGTGACTTTCGGCGGCGGGTTGAACGCGCCAGGACGCACGAACCTCGCGATCCTTGGCCTGCCAAACGCCTGCACCGCCAGCGACACCAGCGACATGCGGCCTGGCCGCGCGCACATCTGCTCGGCAACCTCCCGCTGCATGAGCACGGCGGCGGCGATCGGGGGACAGAGGCCCTCGAGAAACGTGCGGAGGATCGGCATGGCGGCGTAGTACGGCAGATTGCCGAGCAGGCGATACGGCGTGCAACCGCCGAGGAGCGCCGCTGCATCCGCTTCGCGGGCGTCGGCCTCGACGATCTCCACGTGTGCGGGCATCGTGGTGCGCAGTGTCGCGGCGAGCGCGCGGTCGAGCTCGACGGCGACGACGCGGCCCGTGGCCCCGACGCGCTCGACGATCACGGCGGTGAGCGCTCCCCTGCCCGGCCCCACCTCGATGACGGTATCGCCTGGGCCAACGCCCGCCGCATCGACGATCGCGCCGAGTATGTTGCGGTCGGTCAGGAAGTGCTGGCCAAGGGATCTTTTGGGAGCTGCGTTGGCCATGGCACGCCTGGGGAAAGCGAGGTGCCAGGGCTTTCGCCTTGGCACCTGTGATGCAAGAGGTGGCCGTGCACCCCCCTTCGAACCGGCGACTCAGCGCTTAGCTCATTGGGATCGGACTCAAGCCAGGCTGGTCTGCGGCACCCAGAGCACTCCGCTTACCGCTGCTTCCTTCCGGACCTGACGGGGTTCACAGGACTCCGCCGCGCAGGGCCCAGCTATCAATATCCGCGCCCGAGCCAGAGGCGATGAGACCGGGCCTCGGGGAGGGATTCAACCCCGCTGAAGCGGATCTCGGGTTACAGGGCACCGCTAACTCCCCATCTAGCACGGCCAGCGACATGATAGCAGGGGCGGGTCTGATTGTGCGCCTCCGCTTCGCTACGGCTCCCGACTAAAGGTCGCGGCTTTTCACCACTCCGAGCTGGCGAACGTTGGTCTGCTGCGTGTGCAGGGCGGTGTCCTGCCAGGGGAGTACGAGGGAGTGTTCCCTAGTGCCCAAACATCCCGCGGGCGGGTGGGCAAGCCGCGCGCCTAGCGCGGTGCGGCAGCGTGGTTGAACGGGTGCACGATGGCGATGAGAGAGGCGACGAGCGCGACGGCCGCGGCGAAGACGAAGGCGTAACGCAGGTCGGATGAGCCGAGGAGGCCGGCGAAGAAACCACCCAGCGCGCCGACGCCCTCCATGACCCCGTAGACGAGACCGAGTGCGGTGGACTCGCGCCGGCCGGTCATCTCGAGCGCGGCAGCCAGCAACGGCGGCCGCACGCCGACGGTGAGCCCGGCAGCCAGGATGGCGCCGGTGATGAGCACGAGCCAGTGGCCATCGAGGGCGATCATCGCAGACCCAGCCGCGGCGAACAGCATCGCGGCCGCAACGATTGCCTTGCGGCCAGCCTGGTCAGAGAGGCGCCCTAGGATCGGGGCGACCGCACCGCCCGACAGCAGCATGACGGCAAACACCACGCCCACCGTCGCGGTGGAGTAGCCGCGCTGCTCCTGCAGGAACAGCGGGATCATCGCAAGGACGGCGATCGTCGCCATGTTATACGCGATGATCATCACGGCCATGGCCAGGCCGGACGGGCGCCGCCACGCGTCGAGCATCAGCCGCAGGTCTGTCTTGGTGATGACGCCCTGGTCCGAAGGCGGGACGTGGCGCGCGAGTGCGAGGAAGGCGATCCCCATCACAACGGCAGGTACGACAGCGATCCTGAGGACGGCGCTCCACTCGAGGTAGCCGAGCAGGAATCCAGCTCCGATGGGAGCGATCACCTCGGCGAGGATGCCACCAGTGAGGTGCACGCCGAGGGCCATGGCCCGCCTGTCGGGCATGCGTTCCACCATGGCACCGGTCGCGAGCGGGTGCCATGCGGCGGAGCCAATGCCGCCCACTCCGAGCAGCACCGCCAGCACCCAGAAGCTGGAGGCGAAGGAGGCTGCCAGGAAGCCAAGCGCCACCAGCCAGAACGTGGAGGCCAACAACGACCCACGGCTGCGGACACGGTCCCCCAACAGCCCTGCCGGCACGTAGCCTAGGCCGGCACCCAAGCTGTAGGCCGTGATGAGCAGGCCCACCTGGGCCGGAGAAAGGCCCCACGCGATGCCGACGGCCGGTGCCAGCAGCCACAACGCTCCGCCGGGGGTGTCCACGGAGAAGTGGCCCAGGGGGAAGACTAGGGTGTAGAGAGGTTGGAGCTTGTTGGTGACCGTAGACACGTGCCCATGATACCCGGCGGTGCCCACGGTGCGATTGGCGCATGCGGCTGGTACACTCCCCGCGTCATGCCCGTGCGCACCGCCGTTATCACCGCCGCAGGCTTCGGCACGCGGTTCCTCCCCGTCTCCAAGTCGGTCCCCAAGGAGATGCTGCCGCTCGTCGACCGTCCCGTGATCCAGTATGCGGTTGAGCAGGCCGTGGAGGCAGGGATCGAGCGCATCATCATCGTCACCTCCCGCGGCAAGACGGCAACCGAGGACTATTTCGACCTCGCCCCCGACCTGGAGCGAGCACTGGAGGCTCGCAACAGCCCCAAGCTCGACGAGGTGCGCCGCATCTCGCGCCTGGCGGACGTGATCGCGGTGCGTCAGCAAGAGCAACTAGGCCTTGGTCACGCAGTGCTCACCGCGAAACAGGCGGTCGGCGACGAGCCGTTCATCGTCTATCTGCCGGACGAGATACTGTTGGGGACGCCGTCGGTGACCCGCCAGCTTCTCGATGCCCACGAGCGACTTGGTGGGAGCGTGGTCGGTGTACAGGACGTGCCGCCTGCCGAGGTGGTCCGCTACGGTGTGGTCGCCGGGAAGCAGATCTCCGACCGGGAGACGCGCCTGTCGCACTTTGTGGAGAAGCCATCGGTTGCCGATGCACCCTCCGACCTGGCGATCTTCGGCCCGTACGTGCTGCATCCATCGATCTTCGAATGCCTGGCATCCGTCACCGCTGGTGCCATCGGTGAGCTGCAACTCACGGACGGCATCGCGCTGCAGGCCAAGCAGGAGCCAGTGTTCGCGTACCGCTTCGACGGCAGGCGCTTCGACGCGGGCACTCCGCTGGGGCTGCTGGAGACGTCGGTGGAGCTGGCGTTGGAGCGCCCGGAGTACGGCCCCGAGTTGCGCGCGTGGCTCGCTGACCTGGCGAAGCGGATCGACCTCTAGGAGCCCCGACACAGGAGCGCGACATGGCCCTCAAGATCGGCATGCACAGCGGCCAGCAGGACAGCAGCTACGAGGAGCTGGCGAGGCTGTGGCGGCTGGCGGACAACTCGGGGTTCTACTGGATCTCCGTTTGGGATCACCACTTCGAATCGCCCCCCATCGACGGCACGCACCCGTCGTTCGAGACGGTCTCCATCATGACCGCCCTAGCGACGGTGACGACCACCGTGCGCGTCGGGTGCCTGGTATTCTCGCCGGGCTATCGCAATCCGGGTCTCCTGGCGAAGGCGGTCACGACGATCGACCACGTGAGCGGCGGCCGGGCGGAGATCGGGCTCGGCGCCGGATGGCACGAGCCGGAGTACCGAGCGTTCGGCTTCGATTACCCGCGTCCAGGGATCCGCGAGGACATGCTGGAAGAGACCGCGCAGATCGTGCGGTCGATGCTGCGTCAGGAGAAGACGACCTTCGAGGGCAAGCATTTCCAGATGAAAGATGCGTTCAACGTCCCCCAGCCGATCCAGAAGGAGATGCGCGTGTGGATCGGCGGCGGCGGCGAGACGCGGACGATCCCGGCTGCGGCACGCTACGCGGACGGCTGCAACCTGGCGTACGTGGCACCCGAGGTGTACACGCACAAGATCGGGGTTTTGGAAGCGGCCTGTGACAAGATCGGCCGCGATCCAGCGGAGATCTCCCGAGCGGTCAACGTCGGCTTCTACATGGGCGTGGACGAGGCAAGCGCGAAGCGCAAGCGCGAGAACCTGCCCTGGCCGGCGGACGACCCGCGCATCGGCGGTCAGCTCTCCGGTACGCCGGAGCAGACGGTCGAGCGCATAGCACAATACGCCGAGGCTGGCGCGGAGCAGCTCAACATAGCGATGCGCGCACCGTTCGATTGGGACGCGCTGCAGGCGTTCATCGAGCAGGTCATGCCCGCGTTCCGCGGGTAGCTCGGTCTTGGCTGGCGCTGGCAACATCTCCGCCGATTGGTACCGGCGGCACGCCGAGCGCTATGCGCAGGTCGCCGACGAATGGTCGCAGTCCACCTGGGTGACGCACTCCCATCCTGCGCTGACCGACGAGCAGGCGGCGCTCGATCGCCTGGTGGCGCTGGCTCCTGGCAGGTGCGGTCTCGACGTGGGTTGCGGCGCGGGCGCGCGCGACGTGTACCGGCTGATGCTGGCGGGGTACGACGTGACGGGG
Source organism: uncultured Dehalococcoidia bacterium (assembly GCA_964596665.1). Taxonomy (GTDB): domain Bacteria; phylum Chloroflexota; class Dehalococcoidia; order Lucifugimonadales; family Australimonadaceae; genus CAZQVD01. The sequence continues at coordinate 7,160 of CAZQVD010000029.1, read as the reverse complement.
ATCGATGCGATCGAGGAGAACGTCGCGCTGGCGCGGACGCGGCATCCGGAGATCGCGGCACGCGTTTCGGTCCACGACATACGCGAGCCGCTGCCCTTCGCAGATGCTTCGTTCGACTTCGCCTTCTGCAATTCGGTGATCCAGCACCTCGAGCCGGAAGCCCTGTACGGCGTCACACTGCCGGAGGTTGCGCGCGTGCTGCGCCCGGATGGGGCCCTGCAGCTGATCTTCAAGTGCGGGAGCGGCGTCCTCACGATCGAGGACCCCGATTACGGTGCGGAGCGCTCGTTCCGGCTGTACGAGCCCGACGAGATGATCGCACGGCTCGCAGAGCTGGGCCTGGCCCTCGTGCGACCGTGGACGGCTGGCGAGATGGGGGGAGTGCTGCACTGCGAGGACCATCGGCGGATCGACACGTGCGTGATGTGGGTACAGCAGGGTGCTGCCGCTTCGCGATAGCCGCGACCTTTAGCTCGGAGCTGTAGCAACGCGGAGGCGCACCGTTAGACCACGCCTAGAGCCCGGCGAGAAACTCGCTTACCTGCGTGACGAAGTCGATCGGCGCGTCGGTCATGAACATGTGTGCGGCGTCCCGGGCGACGTGCATGCGGACGTCGGGGTGCTCGGCTTTGAAACAGCGGGCGCGCTCGGCGGCGTTGGCGCGGTCGTTGTCACCGATCAGCATGAGCAGCGGCATGGGAAGGGCAAGGAGCTGGTCCCATGGCTTCGGTGCGCCTGGAGGCGAGGATTCACGCGACTTCTCCCGCTCGATGGCTGCCTCGGCATTCTTGCCGCCGGTGAGCCGGTGGCGCTTCTCCACGGACGCATCGGTGATCAGCGCCTTATGGACGACGTCGGACTCCATGAGCTTGCGGGTGTCCTCCAGCGACCACTCGGTAGGCGACGCGGTCTCCTCGCGGCCGCCGCCCGGTGCTGCGGGCCGGTCGCCCGACAGCGGCGGCATCGCGGTTCCCGAGCAGACGGTGATCACCGCTGAGATGCGATCGGGGCTCGCGGTGGCGGCGCGCACGGCCATGCCGCCGGCCTGGGAATGGCCGACGAGCGCGGCGCTGTCCATGCCGAGCGCATCGAGGATCTGTGGGATGAGCGCGACGCGGTAGGAGACGCGGTAGTCCGCCGGGTTGTCGGAGAGGCCATAGCCCGGCTGGTCGTAGGCGACGACTCGGTATCCGGCTTCGGCCAGCGGCGCAATCACGTCCTCGAACGCCTCGCACGAGGAGCCGATGGACGCGCCGTGCATCATGACGACGGCGTGCCCGGCGCCGGCTTCGAGGTAGCGGAGTCTGAGGCCGTCGACGGTGACTCTCGCCTCGTTGATCGTCAGGCTTGCCACGTTAGTCCTCTGTGAGGTCGATCAGGACCCCGTCGGGGTCGCAGATCTGGTACTGACCACGCTTGCACCGGGCAAGCAGCTTCACGCGCACCTCGCCCTCGCCGCCTGCCTTCCAGGGCTTGGGCGCCAGCTGCGGGTTGCGCTCGGCCATGGCCTGGAGATCGGCGAGGACGGCGTCGATGCTCTCGACCTTGAACCCGATGTGCTCCAGGGCCGGGCGCTCGATACCACCGCCGAGGTAGTCATCGATCCGCCAGGGCGAGACGACCATGGTGACCTTGCCGTCGGTGAGGTAGGAGCTGGGATCGGTTGGCCCCTTCTCGATCTCGTCGAGATCGAAGACGTGGGTGTAGAAGCGGGTGGCACGCTCGGCCTCGACCACACGAAGGACGAAGTGGTCGATACGCCGCGGCATGTCGGAGACGTCGTCGACGTAGAGATCGCGCCTGTTCTCCATGTCTTTCTGAGACAGGTCGAACACGTTGCCGACCGGGTCGTGCATGGTGATGCCCGCGAAGGGCCGATTGCCCGGACGGCGAGACAGCTCGATCGCGTCGTAGTCGTCCTTGAGGCGGCTCTCCACGTCGGCGACGTCCTCGACCTCGAACCCGAAGTGGTCGAAACCACCCTGACGCCCGGGTGCGCGCGGGTTGACGTTGAGGCCGACGTAGCCGTCGCTGACGACGGCGGCCCCACCCTCGAGCGGGGGCGAGCCCTTGAGGCCGAACAGCTCCCGGTAAAACTGGCTGACGATGGCGGGCTGGTCGCTGACGATGGCGAGGTGGCGAAACAATCCAGACATAGCGCCTCCGTTTGATGCCCTCGTGGCGGGCGGCTGCTTTGATGCCCTTGTGGCGGGCGGCATATCCGGAACCTAGGCCGACCGCGCGGGACTGTCAAGCGCCGCGAGCGCTTCTAGCCTTGCAGGATGATCCGAAGGATCACGTTGGTGGTCACGATGCCGGTGAGGCCGAGGGTGAGCCGCCCATGTCTTACGCAACGTAGGCGGGCCTAGCGTGTCGGCGCCGGTGGTCACGTCTCAGTCTCGGATCTTCTGGACGAACCAGTCGAGCGGCAGGTTCTGGCCGAAGCCACGCTCTTTGGCGTTGCGGTACACGACGCCCGCCAGCGCCGCGAAGCCCACGGAGGTGTAGCCGCCGCCGAACAGATGGAGGGCGTCCTCGCGGTTGACCCGGCCGGGGATGCGACCCGCAATCACGTCTAGCACGCGACGTGTCACGGTGCTGCGCTGATCCGGCCTGCGCCATGCCTCCGGGGGGATGCCGGCGAAGTCATCTTCGGAGCCCGCGTAGTAGGAGTAGCCGATCATGTAGCCGCCACCACGGTCCTCGACGGAGGTCAGGTCGTCTGTGGATATGGTGAAGTCGCCAGCGAACTTGGACTTGTCCCCGCTGACGTCGCCGGCGCCGCCCCCACCCCCAACCGAGCAGACGAGCATGCCGGGCTCGATCCAGTCGGTGGAGAACACGGGCTTCAAGGAGTCGGTGCATACGCAGACGATGTCGGCATGGTTCACGGCGCGCTCCGGCCCCGCAACAGCCACGACCTCGATACCCAGCTCCTCCGACATCTCCTTGGCATACTCGTCGCGGTGCTCCTTAGTGGGGCTGAATACGTTGATGCGCTTGATATCGCGCACGACGCTGATGGCCTGGGCGAAACTGCGCGCCATGCCGCCGGAGCCGAGCATGCCGATGGTGGCGGCGTCTGGGTTCGCCAGCGTGTCGACGCCGACCGCGGTTTCGCCGGCGACGCGCATGTGCTGGATCAGGCCGTCGGGCATGATGGCCAGCGGCTCAGCGTTGTCGGTGGAGAAGAGCAGCAGCAAGCCGCAGTAGGTGCCAGGCTCGATGGCGTATTTCTCCCGCGTGAGCAGGTCGCCCTGGCGCTCGTAGTGGAGGATGTCATCCATGATGCGCAGGCAGTAGAGGTGCTGGTTCTTGCTGCCTCCGGACATGATGCCGAATTGGAAGTACTGGCCCTGCTCGGCCGCGGGTACGAAGAAGTTGTGGCGAGGGATGGCGGCGGCGTCCCCGGCCGCCCACTCGGCCACCGCTTCGCGCAGCGCATCGACGCTCTCTTTCAGGGTTAGAAGCTGTGCCGCGTCGTCGTTGCTCAGGAGCAGTGGCATGGGTATCTCCTCGTTGGTTTGTTGGGTTTGCTAGGCGAAGCCGTAGAGGCGCTCGCCGTTCCGGTACAGGATCGCCTGCTTATCGTCGACGGAGAGCTCGGTGCTCCCTTGAAGCTCCCGTATATTCTCGGCGCATGTTTCGTTGTTGACCTCATGCGGGAAGTCGGAGGAGTAGACGAATGGCTTGTTCCCGACGAGCCTGATAGCGGAGGGAAGGGTGTATTCGTCCCCCTCGACGCCCACGTAGATGCGGTCCTCGTCGATGTGGCGACGGACGTAGTCCGCAATGGACTCGTTCGGGCGTAATTGGAGGAAGCGGCCGTGGGGATCGTACTGGACGTGACTAGCCCAAGAGCCGGTGAAGCGCTCCATAGCAGTGAGCAGCCACCCGGCGCCTGCCTCGACGAAACCGAATCGTACGCGAGGGTAGCGATCGAGTACGCCATTGAAGACGATGCCAGCGAAGCTGACCATGATGCCGAAGGGATGGCCAAGCGCGTGTACCGGTGCGTAGGGGGTGAGGCCGTCCATGCCCAAGCCGCCGTGCGCGCCGCCGTGGATGCCGATGGCGCAGCCTAGGCGGTCAGCCTCCTCGTAGATGGGCCAGTAGCGCTCGTCTCCCAGGTGTGACATGGCTTGATCCGCGCCCGTGGTTGGGAGCATGCCACCGCACAAGCCCAGCTCCTCGACGCTGCGGCGCAGCTCGAGGACCGCTTCAGCCGGATCCTGGAGCGGTATGAGTGCCATCGCCTGGAAGCGAGGGCTCGCCTGGATGTAGGTCTCGGCGATCCAGTCGTTGTAGGCACGGGCGAGCTCGATGGCCCAGTCGCGGCTCACGATCTTGCCGAAGGAAAGGCCCAGGGTGGTGTAGAGCACGGTCTTGCTGATGCCCACGTCGATCATGAAGTTGAGCCAGCCTTCCATGCCCACGGGGGCGAAGGCGCCGGTCGGCAGACCGAGCTGGTTGGCCGAATGCAGGTGGTCCAGCGGGGGGAACGGGTTCTTGATGCCCTGGTGGAATCCGCCCCAGTAGGCCTCCGGCATGTGGTGGACGATCGCCGCCAAGTCCTCCATCACGTGACCGTCGCCGTCCACGATCCGGTCCACTTCTTGGCCCATCATGGCAGTACCTCCCCGTCGTTTGCTCTGCGGTGGCTTACCCGGCCTCTACCTCGTCAACGAATGCGGCGATGAGACGGTTCATCTCGGCGGCGTGCTCACGGAATGCATAGTGGCCCGCACGGTTGAAAACATGCAGCCGCACGTGGGGCAGGGCCGGCCCGACGATGCCCAGCAGGTCCACGCCGAGCTTGATGGGCGCGGACGGATCGTCGAGCCCCCACGCGATGAGCATGGGCACGTTGAGCCGGCCCGCCGCGATCATATCGAGCGTGTCCGCCCGTTGCACCCGCACGTCGGGCTGGAACGTGGACCCACCCAGCGTTTTCATCTTGGCAAGCGCCGTCCAGGTCTTCTCGAGTGCGACAACGTCGGCCGCGGCCTGGACGAAGTCGTCGGTAATGTGGGCGGTGGAGTAGGAGTTGGCGATGGGCTCGCGGCTCGCATATTCCTCGTTGGATTCGACAGGAGCGACTTCCAGCTTGCGATAGAAGTCGCTGGGGGTTGAGGGATCTTCGGGGGCGAGCGTATTCGTGTCGAGGATCACGAGCGCCGAGCAACGGGCCGGGTCGTCGATGGCGATGCGCGTCACGGGCAGCGCGCCGCGCGAGTGGCCAACGAGGACCGCGTTCTCGATCTGCATCGTGCGCAGGAAGCCGTGGACGTGGGCGATGACGGCGGCCATGGTGTAGTCGGCGTCGGCCGCCGGATTGTCGGTATGGCCGTTGCCAAGCTTGTCGAGCGCGTAGACGTGGAACCGCTTGGCCAGCTCGTCGAAGTTCAGGCTCCAGTGGTAGGCATTGTAGGAGGAGCCGATGCTGCCCCCGTGGACGAACACCATGGAAGGCCCGCTACCCGCCTCGAAGTAACGGGTGCGTATGCCGTCGACATCGACGAAGCGAGGGTCCTGCATGGCAGCATCTTCAGCGCTTGCGCCAGACAGGTCAATCGCGGGCTACCTCTTGCCTTTCTTGCCTTGGCCTTTCGCCTTGCCCTTGGCGGGTGGCGGCGGCTCGACGATGCGCGTGTTGACGCAGGCGCCGTCGCGCATCTCGTAGACGTGCGTGGCGATCGTGTCGAGGATGGCGGTGTCGTGGGTCGCGCAGATGATGGTGCCGTCGTAGCGGTCCAGCGCCTTCACCAGGCTCTCGCGCGTTGCCTTGTCGAGGTGGTTGGTGGGCTCGTCCAGGAGCAGTACGTTGGTGGGGCGGATCAGGAATTTCGCGAGCGCCGCCCTGCTCCGTTCGCCACCGGACAGCACCGAGACGTGCTTGAAGACGTCGTCGCCCTTGAATAGGAACTCGCCCAGCACGGTCCGCACACGCTGCTCGGTGGCATCTTCGGCTGCGGCTTGCACCTCTTCGAGAACGGTGCGGTTGGGGTCCAGTGCCTCGTCCTGGTGCTGCTCGTAGTAGCCGGGGCGTGCACGCTCGGCCCAGAGCACCTCGCCCTCCATGGCGTCGAGCTCACCCATGGCGACGCGAAGGAGCGTGGACTTGCCGCTGCCGTTCGGGCCGACGAGCACGACCTTCTGCCCGCGCTCCACGGCGAGGCTGGCGTCCATCAGCACGAGCTCGTCGTCGAACGCAAGTGAGACTCCATCGAGGGTCAGCACCTTCTGCTCCACGCGGCCCTGCGAGCGCATGTGGAACTTGGCGGCGGACTCACCGCGGGGGCTGGCGATGCGCTCCACCTTGGCCAGCGCCTTCTCGCGGCTCTTCACCTGCGTCGCCTTGGTGGCCTTCGCACGGAAGCGATCGATGAACTTCTGCTGCGAGGCAAGCTGCCGCTCCTGGCGGGCGGCGGCCTGCTCCTGCTGCAAGCGGCGTTTCCCCTTCTCGCGAAGGTACTTAGTGTAGTTACCGGTGTAGGACACAACACCGGAGTCGCCGACCTCGAGCACGCGCTTGGCGACCTTGTCCAGGAAGGCGCCGTCATGGGTGAGGATCACCAGCGTACCCTGGTAGTCACGGAGCTCGCGTGCGGGCCAGTCGCGACGCTTGGTGTCGGGATGGTTGGTGGGCTGGTCGAGTAGCCGGTGGTCGGGCCGGCGCACCAGCACCTTGGCCAGCGAAATGCGCATACGCCAGCCGCCGCTGAAGTCTCCGCATAGCTTGGAGCGATCCGACTTCTTGAAGCCGAGTCCGCCGAGAACCCGACCCACGCGCGCTCCGACCGTATGGCCGTCAAGCAGCGCAAACCGCTCATAGAGGTCCAGCGATTCGGCAACGAGCGCCGTGGCCTTGTCGGGCGCGCCGGGCAGCTCCGCCTCGATCGCCGCGAGGCGAGTGGCAATGGCCAGCGCCTCCGGGAAAGCGACCCACATCTCCTGCTCCAGCGGGGCGGTTGGGTCGAAGCCCGATTCCTGTTTCAGGTAACCCACCGATCCGTTGCGGTGGCCTGCCTTGCCCGAGGAGGGCGTGTCTTCGCCTGCCAGCATGCGAAGGAGCGTGGTCTTGCCCGCGCCGTTGGGCCCAGCAAGCGCCACGCGCTCGCCATTGGCGACACTGAACGAAACGCCCGTGAAGAGATCGA
>CAZQVD010000028.1:12781-17194 GCA_964596665.1 uncultured Dehalococcoidia bacterium | reverse complement strand
GCGCCGCCGGGCTTGATGGAGGCCACGATAGGCGTTCGCCACGAGAGGGTATCGAAGTCGTCGATGGTGGGCGGCACGCCCGCCTCCCTCGCGATGGCGAGCAGGTGCAGGACGGCATTGGTGGAGCCAGCGGTTGCGGCGACGCCCGCGATGGCGTTATCGAAGGCGTCGCGGGTCATGATGTCGCGGGGCTTGACGTCCTTTCGCAGGAGCTCCATGACAAGGCGGCCGGCCTTGCGGGCCTCATCGGCCTTGGCCTTGCCGATGGCGGGCACCGCGTTGGCGCCGGCAGGGCTAATGCCGAGAAACTCGAGGGCCATGGCCATGGTGTTGGCGGTGAACTGTCCGCCGCAGGCGCCGGCCCCAGGGCACGCGGCATCCTCGATCGCCTTCAGCCGGGCATCGTCGATCTTGCCTGCGCCGTGGGCGCCGACGGCCTCGAACACGTCGAGGATAGTGAGGTCCTTGCCGTCTAGCTTGCCAGGACCGATCGAGCCGTTGTAGAAGGCGAGGCCCGGCAGGTTGAGCCGCGCTAACGCCATGGCACCTGCGGGGATGGTCTTGTCGCAGCCGACAAGGACGACGATGCCGTCGAAGGAGTGGCCGCGCACGACGACCTCGATGGAGTCCGCGATGACTTCGCGGCTGACGAGGGAGCCGCGCATGCCCTCGGTGCCCATGCTGACGCCATCGGAAACGGAGACGGTGTTGAACTCCATCGGTGTACCGCCGGCCTCGCGTATTCCCTCCTTCACGAACTGGGCTAGCTCGCGCTGGTTGTAGTTACAAGGCATGGTTTCGATCCAGGTTGTGGCGACGCCAATGATGGGTTTGGCGAGGTCTTGGTCGGTATAACCGATGGCCTTGAGCATGGCGCGGGCCGGCGCGCGGGAGGGGCCGTCGGTCATCTCGGCGGAATGTTTCTTGAGAGGGTTGCTGACCATGTCGGGGCTCCTTGAGGCATTTTGCGCGAATCGACGGCATTGTATACCGGCTACCCTTGTACGGCCGTTACGCGGCGGTTGACAACAGCCTGGACGTTCGTTCGGATGGAGGGTGCCGGGCACGCATGGCGGATACCCCGTCAAGATCAAACTGCTCATCAAAGAGCTCGTCGATTCGACCCGGCCGCGCCCGGCCACGGCGTTCACCTGGACGCGAGGCCATGGCGGAGGAGATTAGAAGAACGGTGGAATGCCGCGCCGTGGAGACGAATGGCGCGAGGGGCGCCGCGGCGATGATGGCAGATCTGCTATAGGAATAAGCGGGTGCTGGCTGGAAGCGAAGAGGGTCTATCGGGCTAGCCGCGGATGTCGGAACGCGGAGCTCCATCGGGGTCGGCCTCATCGGCGTCAGCCGGCGGCTCGCTCGAGCCACCCGTGCCGTTCGGGTCGGAGCCGTCGTCTCGGTCCAGTACCTGGTAGTCGACGACGATGGCGCCGGACTTGCGCTTGCGATCGCCGTTGACGTACTTCCATGCTCTGGCGCTGAATATACCGAGCAGCAGCGTCACTACGATGACATCCTCGAAGTAGCCGAAGGCTCGGAAGTCGAAGATCAGGTCGCGCGGGAAGACGAGATAGATGAAGGCAATCAGCGGGAGCGCCTTGAGGCGCAGGGGCACCGCTCGGTGGGTTATCAGATAAGCTACCGACAGGAATCGTCGCAGGAACAGGAACAACGCCACGTTCTTCCTCCCTCCATTGCCAAGAGTATAGAACGACCGAGTGCTGCAAGGTGCGCCGCATTGATCTACGTCTTCCACGGCGATGACGACTTCTCCTCGTCCGAGGCACTCGGCACGCTGCTGGAGGCGTCGGGACCTCCGGAGCTGCGCGAGTCGAACGTGACGCAGCTTTCCGCAGGCGAATTCTCCATCAGCCGTTTCGGGTCGGCCGCGATGGTGGTGCCGTTCCTTGCGGAACGACGCGTGGTGGTGGTGCGTGGTCTGCTGGCAGCAAGCGAGGCGCAGCGGCCCAGGCGCGGTACGCGTCAGACGAACGCGGCCAGGAACCCCGGACCGGCCGCGGGCCTGGAGCCGCTGCTCAGCGATCTACCGCCAACGACGGACGCGGTGTTCCTAGAGGGGAAACTACCGGCTGGCAACGCGCTGCTGGCCACCATACGCGGGCTGGGACCGGGGAAGGCCGACGTGCGGGAGTTCGCTCCATTGCGTCGAGATTCGCTGGCGGGATGGGTGCGCGAGCGGGCGTCGCAGAAGGGCACTGAGATCGACGGTGCAGCGGTGGCAGAGCTCGCGGAGGTGGTGGGCGCGAACCTGTGGGCGATAGACAGTGAGCTGGAGAAGCTCACGATCTATTGCAGCGGCCGCGCGATCACGAAAGAGGACGTTGCAGCTCTGGTATCCGGCTCCCGCGAAGCGAGCGTCTTCGAGCTGGTGGACGCGATCATGGACGGTCACCCTGACGTGGCGCAGGGCGCCACCGAGCGCCTGATGCGCGGCGGAGCGACCGGTCCGTACCTGCTTTCGATGATCGCACGGCAGGCGCGTCTGGTGGCGATAGCACAGGATCTGGCGGCACAGCGGGTACCCCAGGGAGAGTGGGCGCCGAGGCTCGGCACGGGGTCGGACTTCGTGGTGCGCAAGACGGCGGAGCAGGCCCAGCGCTTCCCGCCCGAAGCGGTGCGAGCGCTGTATAGGCTGTTGCTCGAGGCGGACGTAGCGATGAAGACGGGGGAGGCAAGTGAGGAGTTGGCGCTGACGGAGCTGCTAGCGCAAACGGGGTCGCTGCGCGTTGCGGTACGCGGCTCACGCTGGTAGCGACGGCGGGTCATCTGTCCCAGGCTCCGAGGCCGTGCTACCATGAATCCGCCTCGCATTCGGGGCGCGCGCACCCCACGTCAATCGTGGGCAGGAGGAACGAGCGAGATGCCCTTCGGAATCGGTTGGCCTGAGCTGATCATCGTGTTGGTTATCGTGCTGGTGCTGTTCGGTGCCAGCCGCGTACCGGAGGTCGGCAAGGCGTTGGGCAAGGGCATCCGCGAGTTCAAGTCGTCGGTGGAGTCGAAGGCCGAGGCTTCCGCGGCCGCCGCCGAGGACAAGACTGAGGCGAAGTCCGACTAGGGCCGCTCTGCGGTAGCAGACGCTACTTCCCCTCCACCACCCGCCGGCGCTCGCAACTCACGCCAGATACACCCAGCGGGCCACCATCTGGATGTAGCGCGGGATAATCGTCAAGAGCCGGAACAGGCCCGTGAGGATGGAGGCGGCTGCGACCCCGATGAGTGCGCCCACGATCACGTCGCTTGGGTAGTGCACGCCGGCGTAGACCCGACCGAATCCCCACAAGAATGCCAGCGCGTAAAGCGACAGCCCGATCCTACGGTACCGCAGGAAGACGGCCGTCGCCACGGCAAAGCCGACGCCAGCGGCGTTGGATGGGAACGATGAGTCGGTCGGACGGTAGAACAGCAGGGTCAGGTCGTTGTCCAGGACCGGACGTGACCGCCATACGAGGGCGTTGACGATAGCAACGATGAGGTTCGCCACGCCAATGCTGCCGATGCCGATAGCGGCGGTCACCTGGTTGGCCGCACGACTCGCATTGTCGGTGCCGTAAAACCAGAGCCCGATCAGCACCAGACTGCCGAACAGCGGTACGAGATAGTCGCTCACCATCGCTTCCATGAAGCGGTCGAGTGGCGTGAATCGGCCCACGCCGTCGTTGAGCCAGCGGACGATGGCGCCGTCCATCAGCAGTCCATCCCCGCCGAAGTTGGGTTCTCGACGGGGCGCCGATGAGCACGCACGGCCGTGTAACGCGCCCTGAGCGCCCGGAGAAACGTGGTGCGCTCCAGCCAGGTCATGCCGCCAGGAGGCCATGTACCACCGGCTGGGTCCCAGCCAGTGTCCGCCCCCCACCGGTGGTTGAGCACCGACGTCACGAGGAATGTGAGGGCTATTGCCGGTGCCGCTCCGACGGCGAGCCAGAGGGTTTGATCCACGCCGTCCAGCCCACCCGCGGTGTCGGGGATGTTTCGTGGCGCGCTGGCGAAGTACCAGGTGAACGCGCCGACCACCACGGCGCCTCCTGCGTAGATGGAGAGCCGGGGACGACGAACGAAGAGCAGGCCGAGGAGGCCACTGCGCGCCGCTGCGATCTGAACGACGCCAAGGGTGCAGACGAACGCCAAGACCACGTAGTCGAAGATGAACGCCGTCATGTGCACGTTGCTAGGAGGCTGGCACCCGGGGTGTGGCCGAGGAGAGGTAGTGCATGTACGCCGGGTTCTGGCCGCGAACGATGGGGAAGTACATCTCCCTGATCCGCCGCGTGATCGGGCCCATGCCACCACCACCCACCGGGCGATGGTCGACGGTGCCCACACCCTGCACGTGAGCCGCGGTCCCGGTGAGGAACACCTCGTCGGCGGTGTAGAGCTCGCTACGGT
>CAZQVD010000028.1:0-12771 GCA_964596665.1 uncultured Dehalococcoidia bacterium | reverse complement strand
CGCGTTCCTCGACTTTCATCCCCAGCTCATCCCGGATCAGCTCGATCACGGTTGCCCGGGTGATACCGGGCAACACATTGCTCTCCAGCGTGGGCGTGGCAACGGTGTCGCCGTGAACGAAGAATATGTTCTCTCCGGTGCCTTCGCAGACGTGGCCGTCGAAGTTGAGCATGATCGCTTCGTCGAAGCCGGAGGCGATGGCGTCGGTCTTGGCTAGGATGGAATTGAGGTACAGGCCACTCAGCTTGAATCGGGGGGGCACCATCGTGTCGTCGATCCGCCTGTAGGAGGCCACGCAGCAGCTCAAGGCACCATCCGACTCGATGTAGTTCCCGAATGGGATCGCCAGGCACATGAACCCATCGCCGAGGGATCGTAGGTTCAGGTTGGCTACCTTCTCTTCGGACTTGAACGCCATGGGCCGGATGTAGAGGTCCTCCTGGAACCCGGACCGCTCCACGACCTCGATGGTGATCTGGCACAGTTCCTCAACGGTGTGGGGAACGTCGATCCAGAGCATCTTGCAGCCGGTGAGCATGCGCTCGTAGTGCTCACGCAACCGAAACATGTAGGTCTTACCGGCTTCCTCGTTCCAGTTGCCGCGAATGCCCTCGAAGGCGCCGGTACCGTAGTGGAGGGCGTGCGTCATGATGCCGACTTTGGCCTCAGCGAGGGGAACGTATTCACCGTTGAGGAAAGCCACTGCCGACATGACGAAACTCCTTGTCTGGTGAGCCCAGAGGGTCGCGGTGAAAAAGGCCTCGCCTTGGTATCGGTCATGGCCAAGGCGTCCGGCGATTATCGGCATGGCGGTCCCCCGGTGTCAACGTGGTCCACGGGGCGAGGATCGTCGGACGAGCCTGGGGACCAAGCAGCGTTTCAGGTATGTTCCCCAAGGGCGCGGTATCCCTGCTGGCACTGTGGACCGGGCGTGCGTCCGTGGCGGTCAACGCACTCGGCCTCGCCACGCTGACGATGCTCGCTCTCGATCCTCGTGCGGTGTGGGACCGTTGGTTCCTAAGCTTCGCTGGGCTGGCCGGGGTCGGGCTGCCGGCTTGGGCATGGCTGTGCGCGAGGCCGACACGCATGCCAAGTGACCAAGCGGCTCACCGCTGAGCCTCATCGCACCTTGTGCTAGCCTTCCGGCACCACTTCTTGGAGCAGCCGCGTGCAGGACGTATCTCAATTGCGGGGCATGGGCGCGCCGATGCCGCGTGTCGACGGGCGTGACAAGGTCACCGGGCGCACCGCGTATACGACGGACATTCCTCTGCAAGGGTTGCTTTGGGGCAAGGCCCTACGGAGCACGCATGCCCATGCCCGGATCGTGCGGATCGACGTCACGAGCGCCCGGGCGCTCCCCGGCGTGCACGCGATTCTGACGGGAGACGACCTGAGCGGCGTGCGGTTCGGCAGGTACGTGATCGACGTGCCGGTCCTGGCCGACGGCGTGGTGCGGTTCATCGGCGAGCAGGTAGCGGCGGTAGCCGCGGTGGACGAGGAGACAGCGGAGCGGGCACTGGCGCTGATCGACGTGGCATACGACCCGCTACCCGCGGTGTTCGACGCGGCGGAGGCCATGCAGCCAGGCGCCGTGGTGGTACACCCGGGCATGTCCGGCTACGCGGGGGTCACTCCGCCGGCCGGGGCACCAACGAACGTGTTCGACGTACACACGTGGGGACAGGGCGATCCAGTGGCCGGATTCGAGCAGGCGCAGGTGGTGATGGAGAACACTTTCACCGTCCCGGTGGTGCATCAGGCCTACATGGAATCGCACGCTTGCCAGGCCTACGTGGACGGCGATGGGCGGTTCCAGGTTTGGGCGAACAACAAGACGCCCTACAACGCCAAGTGGCAGCTCGCGGCAGCGCTGGGCGTGGAGCCGGGACAAGTGCGCGTGCATCCGGTGGCGATCGGCGGCGACTTCGGCGGCAAGGGCTCGCCAATGGACATGGCGCTCTGCTGCTTCCTCGCTCGTGGGGCGGGGCGGCCTGTGCGGATGGCGTTCGATTACAGCGAGGAGTTCCTCGCCGCCAACCCCCGCCACTCGGCCCGCATCCTCATGCGCACAGGAGCGCTGCTCGATGGGACGCTGACGGCGCAGGAGGTCGACGTCGTCTTCAACAGCGGGGCTTACGGTGGATTCAAGCCGCGGTCTTTCCTGGTGGGCGCGGCGGCCGCCGGTGGGCCGTATCGCATCCCCCACACGCGCATCACCGCCCATCAGGTGTACACGAATCGCGTTCCCTGCGGCCACATGCGCGGGCCTGGCGAGGCGCAGACGATGTTCGCCCTGGAATCCCAGCTCGACCTACTCGCGCGGAAGATCGGCATGGACCCGGCGGAGCTCCGCCGGCGCAACGTCGTGCGCGAGGGGGATGCCACGGCCATCGGACACCGCTACCAGGAGATACGCGCACAGGAGACGCTGGATGCGGCGCTAGAGGCGGTCGACCAGGCCAAGCCCCCCAGCATGCCCGCCGGCTGGCAGTACGGCCGCGGCATATCGTTCGCCGACCGGCCTCCCGGTGGAGGCGAGTCGAACACCGCAGTTTCGTTCCGTGGCGATGGGACGGTCATTGTGAGCACGCCGGTCTTCGAACAGGGCTCGGGCACGTATACGTTGCTCAAGCAAGTGGTAATGGAGACGCTGGGTGTTGCTGGCGACCGCGTTCGGATCGAGGTGGTGGACACCGACGAGGTGCATTGGGACTCGGGCGTCGGTGCCAACCGGGTGGCGCGGATCGCGACCCGGTCCGCCCACGACGCGGCGGGCGAGGCCCGCAGCCTACTGTTCGGGCTCGCTGAGGAGCACCTGGGCTGGGAGCGGCCCAACATCGAGCTACGCGGCGACGCATTGGTGCGCACGGACACGGGCGAGACCCACGACTGGGCGGCGCTGGTCGCGCGATCCGATACATCGGTCACGGGCCGGGCCGACGTGGACGAGTCAAGCGCACCGGAGGTGACCTCGTTCACGGCTCAGGTCGCCGAGGTGGCGGTTGATCCGGAGACGGGGCAGGTGCGTCTTCTGCGCCTGACGACGGCCCACGACGTTGGGCGCATCATCAACCCGATGGGGCATCAGGGGCAGATCAACGGAGGCGCGCTGATGGGGGTCGGCTACGGGCTGCTCGAGGAGCTGCCCATCGACGGTGGGCAGGTGACTGCGCTGTCATTCGGCGACATGAAGATACCTACGATCGCGGACATCCCGGAGCTGGTGACGGTGTTGCTCGAAGCGAACAGCGGCGTGGGGCCGTTCCGGATCAAGTCGATCGGCGAGGCGTCGAACACGCCGCCTGCACCGGCGATCGTCAACGCCATCGCGGACGCGGCGGGCGTGCGCATCACCGATCTGCCAGCGACGGCAGAGAAGGTGTACGCGGCGATGCGTGCAGCCTCGGGCGATCGAGCTGCGCGATAAGCCTAGCGGTGCTCCAACAAGATAAAGTTGTTCCTCAGGTGGGGCCAGTCGATGCCCACTGCCTGGATCGTCCGCGGGAGAAGCTCCAGTGTGAGCGTAGCGGTGAGGCGCAGCGCCTCCCACATGGGTATGCCCACGACGGCGGGGTCGCGACGGCTCAGCATGGGCAGGCGGCGCACGAAGTTCACGGCCTCGACGGCCACCTCCATCCTGGCGTAGCCGCGGTTGCGCTCCACCGCGGCCATACGCAGTCCGGCGTCCGCGGCGATTGCGGCGTACTCCGCTGGCGAGCGATAGGCGACGTGGTATTCGCCGGTCTTGATCTCGACACGGCTCCGGCTTCCTGATTCGCGCAGGATGATGCGTCCTTCGGGCACCAGCTCCGCCACGCGGGCAAGCAGGCCCACGGCATCTTCACGGTTGAGGTACATGAGCATCCCGCCGAAGAACGCGCCCTGGAACGTGCCTCCGACGGGCGCTACGAGACAGTCGCCCTCGATCAGCTCGACGTTAGTCATCCCGCGCAGCCGCTCACGGGCGCCGGCGACCATCTTTGCGCTCTGCTCGATGCCCACTACGCGGCGATAGCGTTGAGCGAAGAGCGCCGTCCATGCGCCGCTGCCACAACCCATGTCCAGCACCGCTGACTCCGGGCCGAGGTCCGCGAACCAACGCTCGACCACCTCGCGCTCTAGCGCGAAGCGATCGTCCACGCAGCTTTGGGGCAAGCCCTGCTCGTGCGCCATGTACGAGGCGGCGGCGCTGCCCGCAGTACGATTCCAATATTGGCGCACCGCTTCATAGTCCAGATGCTCGTCGTCCGAGGTCACGGATTCCTCTCAGGATGGTATGTTTACTGCCACGTTAGCCGGCCGTCGGCCGGGGTCTGGATACTACGCCCATCGATATGACGAACAAGCGAACAGAGGAGCAGGTAACCGATGATCGGCCGCCCAGACGACGGCCGATCATCGGTTACCTGCTCGATCTAGCGAACCTGGTCACGCTGGCCGGCCTGCTGAGCGGCGTTGCCGCGATCACCTTCGCCGTGCGGGGAGAGTTCGCCGCCTCGGCGATCGGTCTCATCCTCGCTTTCTTCTTCGACGGCCTCGATGGTCCGGTATCCAAGCGGCTCTCCGGCCGGACCGACGATGACCGAGCCTTCGGGGTCAACATGGATTCGCTGGTGGACATGGCCGGTGCGGGAGTGACGCTTGCCGTCGTGCTTCTCGCTTTCGGGGAGTTCGGCGCTGCGTACGTGCCCGGAGCGGCAGCCATCGCCGGTGCCGTGGCTCTGCGGCTTAGCTATTTCAACGTTCACGGGACCGATGCTGGCTCGAACCGCTACGTCGGCATGCCTACCGATCAGGCGATCATCGCCTTCGCCGCCCTCATGCTGCTGGATGGGCCGCTTGAGCGCGCCTCGTTCCAGGTCGTGATCTACGCCGGAGCGATGGCCCTCGTTGCTTTGATGGTCAGCCCGCTGAGGATTCCGAAGCTGACAGGCGCCGCTTTCTACGCGATCAACGCCGCTGCGCTAGCCATCGCCATCCTGCACGCACTCCGGCTGGGAGCCTGAGCGGCACGGGGATCATCTCCTCCTGGGGCCGGCGAGCCGATCGACGGGACGGCCACCCACACCGACCGACGAAGCGAAGCGGATGGACTCGGCATCCATGAGGTCCTCAGCGGTGTCAATCTCGGCCCACGCATGGGGGCCGGTTCGCAGAACGTGCAACCGCATGGAGCCGTCCGCCACGGCTTGGGAGATGCTCGTCTCGTAGTAGCGGTCGGTCAGACCACGGGAGACGAGGTCGTCGAGGACGGGCATCAGATCGTCACGGACGGTCCGGTGGCAGAGCTTGTAGATGTTCACGGTCTTGAGGGCGGATGCGTAGTCGAACCCCGGCCCCTGGTCCTTCTTGAGCACCATGGCACACGCCGTGTCACCTTGTACCAAGATCACGGTTCCGTTCATGAAGGGTTGGAAGCGATCCACGACGGCGACGTTCTGCCATGGGGTGTCGCATAGCTCAAGGAGGAGCTCCGGCTCGAAGACCAAATCGCTCTCCAACAGCAGTATGCCCTCGGTGATCTCATGGCGGGTCAGCCAGAGCGAGTAGATGTTGTTCGTCGTATCGAACACCTCGTTCTCGACGTAGGTCATAGCGAGGCTCCGGTATCGCGTGCCCGCGAAGGCGCGTACCTGCTCGGCGTGATGGCCGACGACGATGACGCATCTGCGCACACCCGCCTCGCACAGCGCCTCAAGCTGGTACTGCAGCATGGGCTTCCCGCGGACCTCAACGAGGCACTTGGGGCGGTGGTCGGTCAATGGGCGCAGCCTGCTCCCCTGTCCGGCTGCCAGAATGACGGCTTGCATCGCGATTACCTCCTCGCACTCTCTGTTGTGGGCCGCGGTGTCCCCATGGCCTGCAGAGTGCGTATCAGCTGTTCGTTCTCCCCTGTCGTCCTCGACGCAATCCTGAAGAATCGGCTGTCGAGCCCGTTCTTTCCGCTGCAATCGTTGACCAGAACCCCAAACTCGTCGAAGAGGCGCGCCGTGACGGCCGAGCCAGTGAGATCCTGGGCGGTTCTGCAGAGCACGTAGTTGCCGTGGGTTGGATAGGGTTCCAGGAACGGCACGTCCTGTAGCCCGCGATAGAGAGCCTGCGTTGCTTGCCGAACCTGGACGCAGGACTCAGCGAACCGCTTTTCGTACTGATGCATGTGTTCCAGGAAGAATTGGGCCAGGGAATTGATGCTCCAGATCGGCAGATCCGCCCTCAATCTCGTGATGAAGCTGGGGTCGCCCGACGCGGCGTAACCGAGACGGAGGCCCGGGACGCCGTACGCCTTGGACATGCTGTTGACGATCACGACGTTCGGGAACTCGTGGATCAGGCCCACCACGCTGAGCTCTGCATGGTCGGAGCCGGCGAAGTACAGGAACGACTCGTCCACCAGGACCATGTCGAGGTCGCTCAACTCGCGAACGAGCCGAACCATGTCGTCTTTCGGGATTAACGTCCCGGCAGGGTTATTGGGCTGCACGATCACCACAGCGTTCGCCCCGCACTCTCGAACGTGAGCGATGAAGCCGTCCACGTCCAGGCAGAAGTCCGGGCCCATGGCGAACGGGCTCACGCGCTTGCCCTGGGTCTCGGCGCGGTTGCGGTACTCGTCGAAGGTGGGGATGGGTATGGCCAGGTGCCCGACCCGCAGGCCGCTGACCGCACTGATCAGCTCGCTGGCGCCATTGGCGACGACGATCTGATCGTGCGTCAGGCCGAGGGGCTCCGCGACCAACCCTGAAAGGTGACGGTTGGTGGATGGGTAGGATCCCACGAGCGTCTCGAGGCTCGAAGCGAGCGAGTCGAGGAACTCCTGCGGTGGAAAATAGCGGTTCGTCATATAGCAGAAGTCCTGGATCTCGAAATTCCAGAACCCGCCGTAGAGTGACGAGACACCGCGCACGTCAGACGGCATGCAATCTCTCCAGGCGAAGTCATAGAGGTGACCCGTAGGAGGGGAATCGAGACAGGTACCGCGAGCGTTCTTGAGCTTCCCGCGGTGCGCCAAGTCAGGCCACGTATCGGAGCCGCCGAGTGGTTGCTCGGCGGCTAAGTTAGGCGGGGGGGTCCCCACCATCGGGGCTGCGAGCGTGCCCCATGTCGCCACCACGAGGGTAGAACGCGATACCTGCCAAACCGCGGGCGACGAAGTCGCGAAGCTCCGCGAAGATTCGGTGCGCGCGGGACGGGGTCCAAGGCCAACAGGCTCTTTTGGCTCGGCTACTCAAACTAGGCGAATTACCTCGGGCGATGCGCCATCTCGAGTCTACACGGGCGCGCTGTCCTGTCAACGTCGGTGCAGGCTACGACAATCGTGAAGGTTTCTTGGAGATTGTGCCGAGGAGGGTTGGTATACTCCCTTCAGGCTACCGCCTGCGAGGTTTCTGTTTGCCACGTATCGACGGCCGGGCGAACGACGAGCTTCGTCCGACGAGCATCACGCCCGGGTATCAACAATTCGCCGAGGGCTCGGTCTTGGTCGAAACAGGGCTGACGCGGGTGGTTTGCTCGGCGAGCGTCGAGGAGCGGGTGCCGCAGTTCCTGCGCGGCAAGGGCCAGGGATGGGTGACGGCGGAGTACGGCATGCTGCCCCGGTCCACACTCTCACGCACGCCTCGAGAGCGCAGCTCCCGCGCCGGCCGGACGGCGGAGATCCAACGGCTGATCGGACGATCGTTGCGGTCGGTGGTCGACCTGGGGCGGATTGGTGAGCGGACAATCACGCTGGACTGCGATGTGCTCCAGGCCGACGGCGGCACGCGAACCGCGGCGGTGACCGGAGCGTATGTAGCGTTGTACATGGCGCTGCTGAGCCTGGTGCGCCAGGGCGTGCTACACCACGTGCCGCTCAACCGAGCGGTCGCCGCAACCAGCGTTGGCATCATCGGTGACGAGGTGATGCTGGACCTGTGCTACGAGGAGGACTCCCGGGCGCAGGTTGACTTCAACGTGGTGATGACTGAGTCTGGCGAGTTCGTTGAGGTGCAGGGGACCGGCGAGGAGAAGCCCTTTTCGCGAGCATCATTGGACGAGATGCTGGGCACGGCGGAGTCCGGAATCACGCGGCTGACGCATATCCAGAAGGATGCGGTGGCGGGCCTCGGAACCTGAGCCCATCGGGAACTGTCGGCTCGCTCGGCGCATCCAACAGGTATCCACATCTGCGTCATGCGCCCGAACGGAATGATGCCCATGCGACGTCTGTTCGTAACCAATCCTCTCTTCGCCGTGCTCCTGCTGGCGGCATGCTCAGGGTCGAGCACTGCAGTGCCGACGCTAGGTCCTTCGACCACGGTCGATCCGTCCACCCCCACCCCTGGAGCAAGCGTGAGCTCTCTGGCGGGCTTGCCGGACATCGCCGGCGTCGTCGAGCGCGTGGCCCCCGCGGTGGTACAGGTGCTTGCGACGGTGGAGCAAACGAACGTGTTCGGCCAGACCACCGACGGCCGCTCTCGCGGCTCGGGCGTGTTCTTCACCGACGACGGCTACCTCCTGACGAACAACCACGTGGTGGAGGATGCGTCCCGGGTCGAGATTGTGACGTTCGATCGAGAGCGCGTGCCGGTGGAGGTTGTGGGCACGGACCCAGATACGGACCTGGCCGTGCTGAAGGTGGACTCGAACGACCTCGAGGAGATCGTATCGGTGCCCCTCGGCGACACGGACGCCATGCGCATCGGGGATTGGGTGATCGCGATCGGTAGTCCACTTGGCTTCGCGGGATCCGTGACGGTGGGGGTGATCAGCGCGAAGGGCCGAACGCTGCTGATCGACCAGAACAGCCCGCAACTCCACGATCTCGTTCAGACCGACGCGGTGATCAATCCGGGCAACAGCGGCGGGCCGTTGCTGAATCTGAAGGGCGAGGTGATCGGCATCAACACGGCGATCATCCGTGGGAACATCGGGAACAACCAACAGGCCGAGGGCATCGGGTTCGCTATCAGCATGGGCACCGCCATCCCCGTTTCCGACCAGCTGATCGATCACGGCGAAGTGATCCGTCCCCGCATCGGCGTGAGCATCATCAATGTCACGCCGGCTGAAGCGGACGAGCGGGGCCTCTCGGTGGACGAGGGCGTGCTGGTGCAATTCGTGGTGGACGGCGGCCCAGCGAGCAACGCGGGCATCGAGGTCAACGACGTGATCGTGCAGGTGGACGGCAAGCCGGTGGCCACCACCAGCGCTCTGGTGCGTCTATTCCTGACGGACTATGCGATCGGCGATACGGTGACGGTTACGATCGTGCGCGCCGCTGTGACGCTCACATTCGAGATGGTGCTAGCCAAGGTGGAGCCTTAGGCAGCTGGTTCGCTGGACGTCACCTACACGGGGCGGCAGCTACCTCTCCTCTCGCCCCACCGCCGCGGCGGTGCGCTGGCGCAGGTAGTCGGGTGCCGACATGAGGAGCGCCATGGGCATCATGGCGAAGCTCACCGCGGCCAGCACCCAGATGCCGACGCTGTAATCGCCGTTCAGGTCGAACACGATCCCCATGAAGATCGGCCCCACCACGCCCGCTCCGACCGCACCACCCTGCAACAGACCGATCACGGAGCCCAGCGAGCGCAGGCCGAACATCATGCTGCCCAGGGCCCCGCGCAGCGGGATCATTGTTCCCAGGCCGACGCCGAACAGCGCGACGAACGGGAGCGTCGTCAGCACCGAGTGCACGGGCGCGATCTGGAGATACACCAGCGACAGACCCATGATCCCGGCCATCGCCATGAGCAGGATGCGGTAGTCCATCTTGTCCAGCAGGTACCCTCCACCGCTGCGCCCCACACCACTGATCACGAAGCCCAGCGGCAGGGTCACGGCGGCACCCACACCAGACATGCCTCGGTCGTTCACGAAATAGGGGATCTGGTGCACCTGGATCGCGGAGTTCACCATGAACACGCCACCGAGAAAACTGGTCAGCAGCCAGAACTCCTTGGTCCGCAACACCTCCCGCAGGGGCAGGCCCGCTTCGATGGCCCGGGATCTCGCGGCTGCGGTGGCGACCGTCTCGCCGGCCTCCGGCAGGTCGCCGTCGGGAAGAAGGCCATAGCTCTCCGGCCGCTCCCGCGCGAGCAACCCCAGAAGACTGATACCGACCAGCACGATAAGCCCATAGCCAATCAGTACCGCCCGCCAGCCGATGGTCTCTTCGAGCGACGTGTTCAAGATCACGAAGGGCGACCCGAAGATCGGACCCAGCACGGCCAGGCCCATGGCAAAGCCGCGCTTGCGCCGGAACCATCGCGAAATCAACACCGGCCACGTCACCACGTGGCTGACCCCTGACGAGCCGAGGGACACGATCACGAAGAACAAATAGAACGTCTTGATGCCGGTGATGAGGCCCAGACCGATCAGACCGATGGCCGAGATCCACGCGCTGATGAGGATCATGCGGCGGGCGGTCATCCGGTCTAACAGGAAACCCACCAACGGGCTGGCGATGCCCGACTCGAGCTGCCGCAATGACATGGCGGCTGAGATAACGGTTCGGTTCCAGCCGAAATGGCTTTCGATCGGCAGGAACAAGGCACTGAAGCCTTGGAAGTAGGCGGCGGAGAATAGGGCGTTGGTCGCCACGCTCGCTGCAACGATGTACCAGCCGTAGAACACGCGCGGGCGCCCACGGTCGCCAGCGGTCGGGGCATCCGGGTCGAGCAAGGCGATGCTCCGTTGGGCGGGTGGCGCGGCGGCGCGTCAACGCAAGGAAGGTTGCGGCCACCGCATGGTACCAGGGTGCGACCGTGGACCCGCGCCAACATCAGGTTCGTTGACCGATGCCGCAGGTGCCGCATACGCTTGCCGCTCAACCCACAACGGAGGCTGACCTTGGGACTCGAACAGCTCGATCCCCTCCTTGCGACCCACCGCGTTGTCGTATTCACCACGTATCGGCGCGATGGACGACCGCAGCAGAGCGTAGTGACCGCCGGAAGATACGACGGCGGCCTGGCGTTCACCACCCGCCAGCGCAACGCGAAGTATCACAACCTCATGCGCGACGGCCGCTGCGCCATGATGCTGGTCCGGCCGGATTGGGGTGGCTTTGCGGTCCTCGACGGCGACGCTGACGTGCGTGGGCCGTTCAACACCTCTCCCGACGACCTCAGCACCACGCTCCGCGACGTCTATCGAGCGGCCGCCGGCAAGGAGCACCCCAACTGGGACGAGTACGACGCTGCCATGGTCGAGCAGCAACGCGTTGCCGTCGTCCTGTGTCCCGGCAGGCTGTACGTACAAAACCTGGGTTGATTGTGCGCCTGCACCTCGCTACAGCTCCAAACTAAAGCCGCCGGACGGTGGTTTGGGTTGCTTCGCCGACGGTGAGCGGCAGCGGGTGGGTGCAGGGTTGCACTCTGCTATTGGTCGAAGACAGTCGTTGAGTAGGGCTCGACGTCCACGTAGGCCTCGACGACGCTGGGACCGTCGAGCGCCAGGGCCCAGCGCAGGGAGTCGGCGAGCGAGCGCTCGTCCCGCGCAACACGAACCGGCACGCCGAAGTAGTGGCTGGGAGGGTCGACCTGCTCGCCGAGCAGCGCACCCGAGGAGCCGTAGTCGAGACGTTCCTGCTTCACCTTCATCAGCCCAAGCCAGCCGTCGTTCAGCACGACGACTGGAACGCGCAGGCCGAGCCTCCTCGCCGCGGCAAGCTCGCCGACAGTCATCTGGAATCCGCCGTCTCCGACCACCGCGACGACAGCGCGGTCCGGATTCGCCAGCTTCGCCGCGTACGCGGCGGGCATGCCGTAGCCCATGGACGACCACCCGTTGGTGGCAACGGCGGTGTGCGGGAGGTCCGTGGACCATTGCGTAGCGATCTGGTGGGTGTGGGCGCCCACGTCGTAGGTCAGGATGGCGTCCGGCGGCAGTAAGCCGCGGAGCACGTCCAGCACGTGGTGAGTGGCCATGCCCTGGGACCGCGGGCGCAGCGCCGCGGCGAGGGACGAACGGTGCTCTGCCCACGAAGCGGTGTCCCACTGGTTCGCAACAGGTGGCAGCGCAGCGAGCGCGCTAAGCAGGTCGCTGAGGCTCCCCACTCCCTCGCAAATCACGTTGGCACGAGTTCCGGGCTGAACCGGCTCGTTACTGAGGTGGGCCAGCGCCGTGTCGCCGGCCCAGTCCTCGTAGTCGATCTCCACCGGATCGAAGCCAACGGCGAGGATCAGGTCGGCCCGGTCGATCATGCGCTGGACATCGGTGCGCCGAGCGCGACCCATGACGCCGAGCGAGTTGTGGTGAGTCTCGGGCAGAAAGCCCTTGGCATTGAGCGTCGTGACGAAGGGCACTTGCTGGGTGTCGATGAACCGAAGCAGGTCGTCCCTCGCGCTCTGCGGAGCGCGGGTGAACGTGAGGCCCATGACCACGAGCGGGCGCGCGGCACCGCGGAGGTGTGCCTCGACCTCGCCGGCCAGCCCAAGCGAAGGCGACGGCACGGCAGCAGAGGGCACCACGTCTCGGACCGGCTCCGTTGCGTCGGCGATGCCCACGTCCTCCGGCAGGTCAAGGTGGACCGGGCCAGGCGGCTCGCTGAGCGCCACGCCGATTGACTGGGCGAGGATGCTCGCGACGCGCCCTTCTTCAAAACGATACGAGGCCTTCGTGATGGGTGCGAAGAGAGCGTGGTGGTCGATGAGCATCTGCGTACGGCGCGAGAGCTGGGACGTGACGTAGTTGCACGTGATGGCGATGACCGGCGAGCGGTCGAGCCAGGCAGCGCCGACGCCGGTGGTCATGTTGGTGGCACCTGGACCCACTGTGGAGACG
>CAZQVD010000027.1:15841-17503 GCA_964596665.1 uncultured Dehalococcoidia bacterium | reverse complement strand
GCACCAACGACGGCTTTGACATCGCGGAGGCCGACCTGCGGCTGCGCGGCCCCGGAGACTTCTTCGGCACGCGCCAGTCCGGCCTGCCGACGCTGCGCATCGCACGCATCGACGACCGCGACCTGTTGGCCGCCGCGCGAGCCGAAGCCAGATCACTCGCCGGCGCCGACCCGGAGCTCGCCGCACACCCGGAGCTCGCGGAGGCAGTCATCCGGTTCGCGACCGCCGTGTCGGACGAGGTGGCCTAGCGCAGGCGCTTGTGGCTGGACGGCGGGCCCGGCCATAATGGCCGCATGAAGATCACCAAACTGGAATGGCGCGGCGTTCAGGTGCCGCTGCGCTCGGGGTCGCCGTGGCCACACGGGCGGTCCAAGGACCGCTACGGCCTACTGCTGTGGATCTTCACCGACGAGGGATTCGTCGGCGTGGGCGATGCCTCGCCGGTCGGCCCCAGCAGCGGCGACGGCATCAGTGAGGTCGCCTCGCTGCTCCACGACCTCGCCCCGTCCGCACTCGGCATGTCGCCCACACTTGCCTTCGACGTGCTCTCTTCGCTGGCACCGCACACGACGGCGGGGAGCTTGGTGCGACTGGGACTTGACACGGCCACCGTTGACCTGCTGGGCCAACAAGCGATCCGGCCGGTTGCCGACCTGCTCGGTGGGGTCATCGACTGGGTTCCCATGAACGCTAGCCTCGACTTCTTGGAGCCCGATGAAGCAGCAGCGAAGGCCGTGGAGGCTGTGGCAGGCGGCTACTCCTGCGTGAAGCTGTCACTCGGCTCTCGCGATCCCGACGTTGACGTGGAGGCGGCGCGGCGAGTGCGCGAGGCCATCGGCTACGACGTGGACCTGCGGGCCGACGGCGCCGAGATCTGGACCGCAGAGCAGGCCATCGAGGTGCTGCGGCGCTTGGAGCCCTACGACCTGGAGTTCGTAGAGCAGCCCGTTATCGCCGAAGATCTGACCGGCATGGCCAAGATTAGGCGCAGCGTCGCGATCCCCATCGCCGCTGATGAAGCCGTGTGGACCCTGGCCGACGCCGAGAATGTCGTAGCGGCTGGCGCGGCGGACGTGCTGGTCGTGAAGCCGACCCGCGCGGCTGGCCTGCGCGAGGCATACGCGATCCTCGAATTCGCCCGCAACAACGGTATGGGAGCCGTCGTCGACTCGTCGATGGAAACGGGCGTCGGCATCGCCGCGGCGCTGCACCTGGCGGCGGCACTGGGGCCGGCGAGGGCCTGCGGCCTCGGCACAGGGCTCCTCCTGGAGCACGACATGCTCAAGAATCCGCTGGTCCCCGTCAGGGGCCACATCACCGTCCCGCAGATGCCGGGGCTCGGCGTCGAGATCGACCACGACGCAGTCGATCACTACACGACCGGCGTCATGGGAGTGATCGCGGGGTAGCGAGCGTCATGGCCACGGGATCGGCAACGCAGATCATCGACTCCGACGCCCATGTGGTCGAGAGCGAGCGCACCTGGGACTTCCTGGAGCCCGCCGAGGAGCGATTCCGCCCGCTGCTGGTCGTCGCACCCAACGACCCCACACTGGAGTACTGGGTCGTCGAGAACAAGATCCGTGGCTTCCGTTTCCGCTCGTTACGCGACGAGGAGGTGGCCCGGCTCTCCGCGGTCTCCGGCAAGCACCTTGAGGACCA
>CAZQVD010000027.1:13469-15831 GCA_964596665.1 uncultured Dehalococcoidia bacterium | reverse complement strand
AGCGCGCCCGGCGGGAGATGGACGACGTCCAGCTACGGCTCGACCACATGGACGAGCTCGGCATCGATGTCCAGGTTCTGCACAACACCATGTGGATCGAGAAGGTCGCCGACACGCCGGACGCCGAGGCGGCACTCTGCCGTAGCTGGAACCGGTGGCTGGCTAAGATATGGCGCGCCGGTGGCGGACGATTGCGGTGGTCCTGCGTGATCCCGGCGCAGAGCATCGATGAGGCCCTGGCACAGATAAAGACCGCCAGCGAGAACGGCGCGGTGGCCGTGTGCATGCGGCCGCTGGAGGGCGACCGGCTGATCTCCGATCCCTACTTCTACCCGGTCTACGAGCAAGCACAGAAGTTGAACCTCGCTATCGCAGTCCACATATCCAATGGCAACCCCGAGAGCTGCGACCTCTACACATCGCCTGTGGACCCCCTGAGCTCCAACGGGTTCGCCAAGTTCCGCGCGCCCACCGTCACCGCATGCCACACGCTGCTGATGAGTGAGCTGCCGACCCTTTTCCCCACGCTGCGTTGGTCGTTCATCGAGGCCTCGGCCCAATGGCTGCCGTGGATCGTGCGGGAAGCCGCAGTACGCCATCAAGCGCTGGGCCACCCGCTGCCGAACGACGTGCTTAGCCGCTGGCGCATCTACGTCACCTGCCAAACCGAGGACGACGTGCCCTATCTGCTCAAGGAGGGCGCGGGTGACACCCTCATGATCGGCACGGACTACGGCCATTTCGACCCGTCCAGCGACAACAACGCCATCGCAACGTTCATCGCGACCGCCGGCATCGGACAAGACGCGATGAACAAGATTCTCTACGACAACCCCAAGCGCCTCTACGGGCTGTAGCACGTTGGTCTACGCGCTGGCTCAACTGTGCGCCTACGCTTCGCTACGGCTCCGGACTAGAGCCGCCGGGCGGCGGTTTGGCTTGCACGCTGCTTTAAATGGGTGCAAGGCAGCCGCCCTGCCGGAGGAGTAAGAGGGAGTCTCCCTCTATGCCTGATCATCTCGTGGGTGGGAGGGAACGTAGCGTCCCTAGCGCCAAGCGGCAGCGGGTGCCTCCGACGGCATCCCCCGATGCGCCTAGGAAGCTGAGCCGCCTTCGCGCCTGATATCATGCCCATGATGAACGTCCGCGACCTGATCGAACAGCGGCTGACCGATGCGCTCGAGAGCGCCCAGCGGCAGGGGATACTCCCTGCCGCTACTGCTGACGGCGTTGCCCTCAAGCCGGACGGCGTAGCACTGGAGCGTCCGCAGAACCCCGACCACGGCGACTTCGCCAGCAGCATGCCACTGCGCCTCGCCAAGCAGATGCGCATGGCGCCGCTGAAGATCGCCGAGTTCATCGCGCCGCTGGTGGACGCGACGGAGCCCGTCGCCAGCGTGTCGGCGGCGCCCCCTGGGTTCTTGAACGTCGGCTTAAGCAAGTCATGGCTGCAATCGCAGGTGGAGGCGATCCGCGACGCCGGAGATACGTTCGGCAACTCCGACATAGGCCACGGCGAGCGCGTGCAGATCGAGTTCGTCAGCGTGAACCCCACGGGCCCAGTGCACGTCGGCCATGCGCGTGGCGCCGTACTCGGCAGCGCGCTCGCAAGGGCACTGGCGGCGGCCGGCTACGACGTGACGCGTGAGTACTACGTGAACGACGCGGGCACCCAGATGGAGCTGTTCTACGAATCAATGTTCGTGCGCTACGCCCAAGCGCGAGGCCGCAAGGGCGAGGAGTTGCCCGAGAACGGCTATCAGGGCCAGTACCTGGTAGACCTCGCCGCGACGCTCGCGACGGAGCACGGCGATCGATTCCTGGGGATGGACCACGGTGCCGCGGTCGCGGAGATCGGCGCCATCGGTCTCGACCACATGCTCGATGCGATCAGCGCCGACCTAGCGCGTGTGGGCGTGGAGTTCGACGTATGGTTCCGTGAGCATTCGCTCTTCGACACGAAGAAGTACGACCAGGCGATCCGGATGCTCGAGGAGCGCGGCTACGTCGGCGAGCGGGAAGGTGCGGTGTGGTTCCTGTCGTCGGCGCTCGGCGAGGACAAGGACAATGTGATCGTTCGCAGCACTGGACAGCCGACCTACTTCGCATCCGACATCGCCTACCACTGGGACAAGCTGGTCGGTCGAGGCTTCGATCGGGTAATCGACATCTGGGGAGCCGACCACCAGGGCCATGTGCCCCGCATGAAGGCGGTGCTCCAGGCACTGGACCTCGACCCGGAGCGCCTCACCATCATCATCGCGCAGCTCGTCACGCTGAAGTCCGGCGGCGATATCGTGAGGGCGTCGAAGCGTACCGGCCAGATCGTCACGCTGGCAGCTCTCGTCGACGACGCCGGGCC
>CAZQVD010000027.1:5508-13459 GCA_964596665.1 uncultured Dehalococcoidia bacterium | reverse complement strand
CGAGGTCGGTGCCGACGCCTGCCGCTACTTCTTCCTGGCGAGGGCCGCTGAGAGCCAGATGGAGTTCGATCTGGAGCTCGCGAAGAAGGAGTCCAGCGACAACCCCGTGTACTACGTGCAGTACGCGCACGCCCGCATCTCGAGCATCCTGCGCCAGGCGAGCGAGCGAGACGTCGCGTGGGCCGACGGCGACGTATCGCTACTGGTCGACGGCGCGGAGCTCGCGCTGGTGCGCAAGATGCTGCTGCTGCCCGAGCACATCGAGACGATTGCCGTGACGCTCGCCCCTCACGCGCTGCCGCACTACGCCGTGGAGCTCGCGAACGCCTTCCACTGGTTCTACGAGCACTGCCGCGTCCTGCCGTCGGAGCAGGCGGCAGGCAGCGACCTCCCGCTGGTCGCAGCGCGCCTGAAGCTGGTCGAGGCCGCGCAGACCGCGCTTGCCCGCGTACTCGGCCTCATGGGCATGAAAGCACCGGAAGGCATGTAGCCGAAACCCATCCGCAAGTCTGCGTCCAGCGTGACAATGGAAGAGCGATAGCTCGCGGATTCAGATTCCTGGCAAGAGGCTCGGCGATCGCGTTCACCATCTTCGGTGTGGGCTACATGTCGACCTTGACCTCGGCGGGTCTAAGCGGGGGTCTATCCGAAGAGCAGGCCGAGGAGCGTGACGCCGCCCAGGACGCCCTGCTGGCGGTCGGTGCGAAGAACAGCGCGAGGCTGCTTGTCGGGGTCAAATCGAGCGGCGGGTCGGAACCGAGTCCGACTCCCGGAAGAACAGCTTCGATGCGGCAAGCGAGCGTCTGAGCCGTGCGCTTGAGGCGTGGGGCGAGTGCAACGGCCTGGCGTCAGCCTCGGGCTGATCCCTACTTCGCGGTCTCGGTCATGTACCACTCGTAGATCTCGGTCGCTGTCATGGTGACCACCGACGGGTGGTTCTTCACCAGCTCCAGCATCTTCACGAAGTACGGGAATCGATGCGGTTGTCCGAAGATGAACGGGTGCACCGCCAGCGGCAGCACCCTCACCGTTTCGGGCTCATCGCCGAGCAGGGTGTCGAGCGCGTTCTTTGCCCGCTCGTACAACTCCGGCGCGCTGTGGCCCGAGCGGATGTACACGCCTATGTCGTTGAGCTCGTTGGAGTAGGGCACCGACAGCAGGCTGCCCGACTTCACCTTGAGCGGGTACGGCTGGTCGTCGTTCACCCAGTCCAGCACAAACCGTACCCCCTCTTCGGCGAGCACGTCTGGCGTATCGAAGGTTTCGTTCAGACCCGGGCCCAGCCAGCCCAGGGGCCGCTTGCCCGTCTTCTCCTCGATAGTGTCGAGCGTGCGGCGGATCACGGTGCGCTCGTCTGGCTCGCTGGGCAGGGGCTCCTGGTAGTAGCCGTGACCGACGATGTCCCATCCTTTCTGAAGCGCACCGTCAACTACCCGCCCGTAGGACTCGAACACCGACGCGTTGAGGGCCATGGTCGTCGCCACACCGATGCGCTGAATCGCGTCCATCATCCGCCAGACGCCAACCCGCAGCCCATACTCGAAGCGAGAGAACGCGGGTACCTCGGGGGGCGTGCCACCCGATGCCGTGAGCGGGGAGCCCACGGGCGAGTCGAACTCCTTCTGCTCAACGTTGACGACCAGCAACACCACCACTCGGGCGCCGTTGGGCAGATGCAACGGTGGGCGGTCGACGATGGCGGAGAAATCGGCACGCGGGTTGGACATGGGGGCTCATTGACGGTGCGAGTGGTGGCGAGTGGGCCGAGCCTACGCTGGCGCTCATACGTGAGCAAGCCCTAATCGGGGGCAACCCACGGTCCACCTGCTAGGGCGACAGGGGAGGATCGACATGGCAAGCCCAACCGTGGCACCGAGGCACACCACCTTCGTGATCATGACGGCCAAGCGCACCCGGCGGGATGGCCGCACGGTGGTTGCCATCGGCAAGCGCATCATCCTCCGGGCGCATTTCGCGCCGGACTCGAGCTAGGCGAGCCGCGGCCAGTCGCGGAATAGGCGCCCGGCGCCCTCCAGACTGTAGGTGCGACCAAGCTCCGAGAGCAGCCGCCAGAACATCGCTGGATTGCTCGCGATCACCGGCACCCCAAGCTCGGCCTCGATGCGCTCCAGCACGCCGAGCGGGTTCAGCGGAGCACCTTGAAAGTAGACCGCCTGGGCACCCGGTGAGCCGGCGAATCCGTCCAAGGCGAGCCGATACACCTGCTCCGGCTCGAGCGCCGTGGCCTTCTCCAGGTCAGCGAACCCAGCCGACGCAAGCATCGCCTCGATGCCCTCGCTCGCCAGATGCGCTCGCAGCAGCTCGTTCATCGGTCCGTCGAATGGCGTCACCAGCAGCGTGCGGCTCACACCGAACGCCTTGAGGGCCGCCGCGCCTGCGCCCAGCGCGCTGATCACCGGCACCGGCACCGCGCTGCGAAGCTGGTCCAACAACCCAGGGTTCTGGAGCTGCATGGGCGCACCCATAACGGCGATGCCTTGCCAAGCGCGCTCGGCCACCAGCTCTTCCGTCTTCGCCTGGTGCGTGTCGGCCAGCCCGCGCAGCTCGGTGATCGACTCGCGCCACAGCCCCAGACCCTCGATCTGCACCTCTACATCGGAAGGCAGCAACGCCAGGAACTCGTCGTAGTGCGGCCGCCAGCGATAGTTCGCACTCAGGAACCCTACGCGTAATCCCTCGGTCGATGTCATGCCCGCCCTCCTCGCTCTGCGGTGCGCGCGCTCGCGACGGCAAGCAGCAAGCGCCACCCTATCAGCAGGCCGCCCATCACGCCGACCGCCACCAGCGAGAAGGCCAATACGAAGGGCCGGTCGAACCCCCAGATACGGATCGCCATGGCGATGCTACCCGCCGCGAGCCACGATGCGGGCACGATGCGAAGCGTCCTGCCGAGCGAACCGACCGTGGCTTGGGTGTAGGCGCTCGCGGGCAGCCCCACGATGGCCCAGCCGACGACGAACGGCACGACGATACGCACGAACGACGCGGCGGTCACGCCGTCTTCGTGCGATGCGGCGCCGGGGAACGGGAACGCGGCGAGGATGGCAACGTCGCCTGCGGCGGCGGCGAGCGACAGGCGCACGCTAGCCCTCGACGATACGAGCGAAGCGGCGGCGGCCCGCGCGGATGAGCGCACCCGCGGGCACCTGCGCCCGCTCGGACGAAGGCTTCTGACCGTCGATCTCGACCGCGCTCTGCTGCAGCAGACGTCGCGCCTCTGCCCTGCTGCTCGCAAGGTCCATTGCCACCAGCAGGCGGCTGAGGTCGTACGTATCCGCCTCACCGGCGACGAGGTGCTCTGCCATGGTAGAACGCGCGAATTCAGGGACGTCGCTGGGCGCTTCGCCGCGCTGGACGACGTTCTCGAACCCGACGCGTGCCGACTCCGCGTCGGCGGGCGAATGAAACTCGGCGACCATCTCTGTTGCGAGCCGTTTTTTGAACTCCATGGGGGTGGTGGAGCGAGACCTGATCGCAGCGCGAAGCTCGGTCAACTCGGCGTCTGGCATGTCGGTCAGCAGCTCGAAGTACAGCGGAATCACGTCGTCAGGAAGCGACATCACCTTGCCGAACATGTCCGTGGGCGTGTCCTCGATCGCTATGTAGTTGCCCAGCGACTTGCCCATGCGCCGCACGCCGTCGGTGCCCGGCAGGATGGGCATGAGGAACACGTCCTGCGGCCGCATGCTCCTCTTCTCCTGAAGCTCGCGGCCCACCAGCAGGTTGAACTTCTGGTCGGTGCCGCCGAACTCCACGTCTGCCTCGATGGCCACGGAGTCGTAGCCCTGCAGCAGTGGGTACAGGAGCTCGGTGATGGCGATGGGGCGCTGCTCGGCATAGCGGGTAGCGAAGTCGTCGCGGTGCAGGAACTGGTTCACCGTGAAATACGACGTGAGCTCGATGACGCTTGCCAGCGTGAACTTGCCGAACCACTCGCTCTGGTACACGGCGTGCGTGCGTTCCGAATCCACCACGCGGAAGAACTGGCGCATGTAGGTCTCCGCGTTCTCCTGCACGTCTGCGGCATCCAGCATACTGCGTGTGTCGGACTGGCCCGACGGGTCGCCGATCTGCGCGGTCCAATCGCCGACGATCAGGATGAGCTCGTGGCCGAGGTTCTGGAGCTGCCGGAGCTTGCGGAGGCCGACGACGTGGCCGAGGTGCAGATCCGGGCGGCTGGGGTCGAAGCCCATCTTGAGCTTCAGCGTCTCGCCCTTTTCCAGCCGCGAGACGAAGTCGGCCTCCGGGATGATCTCGGCGACGCCACGCTTCGTGATCCAACGCAATTCCTCGGCGGTGGGCTTCCTCGCCATGGCTATGCCTTCCCGCTCGCGGGCGCATGCGCAAGCACCGCGCGCGTCTCTCCGATGTCCTGCTTCATCTTGGCCACCAGCGCGTCGACGCCGTCGAATCGCTCCTGGCCCCGCAGGCGCTTCACGAACTCCAGACGCGCGTGTTTACCGTACAGGTTGCCGTCGAAGTCCAGGACGAACGCCTCGATGACGCGCGGCGCCTCGTCGTGGAACGTGGGCTTAATGCCGACGCTGGTGGCCGACGGGTACCGGATGCCCTCGACCGTGATCCAGGTCGCATAGACGCCGTCCGCCGGCAGCGCCTGCAGCGGACTGAGGCCTAGGTTGGCCGTGGGAAAGCCCAGCAGACCGCCGCCACGTCCCTCGCCCTCCACCACTGGCCCGTCCAATGCGAACGGCCTGCCCAGCAGCTTGGCGGCGGCTTCAATGTCCCCCGCCACGAGGGTCTGGCGTATGGCCGTGGAGCGCACGGACACGCCGTCGAGCTCGAAGGGAGTCGCAGTCTCGACCGTGTAGCCCATGTCGGCGCCCAGCGTCGCCATGTACTGCGGTGTGCCCTCCCGACCGTGGCCCAACGCGAAGTCTGGCCCGACCAGGAGGTGGCGAAGGCCGAGGCAGTCGCACAACGCGTGCATGAACTCCTCCGCCGACAGCAGCGACATGTCACGGGTGAACGTGACGGGCACCACCCGCTCGACGCCGGAGGCCCGCAACAGGTCGAGGCGCTCGCGAAGGGAGGTGATCTGTACCACTGGCACCTCGGGCCTCAGCACCGAGAGCGGATTGTTCGACAGCGTGACGATGACTGGAATCAAGCCGCGGGCGGCGGCGGCGCGCTTGAGCTGCTCGATGACGTGGAGATGGCCCCGGTGGACGCCGTCGAAGACGCCGAAGCTCGCCGCCACGGGCCCCAAAGGCCGCTGGGCTTCAAGCTCTTCGCAAAGGGTGGTCACGGGCGCACCGAGACGCAGATCACCGAACTGGCTGGCCGGTCGCCAAGCGGCTGTTGGCCTCGGTCAGCAGGCCGCTGGTCTCGTCCCAGCTGATGCACGCGTCGGTGATCGAGACGCCGTACGCGAGCGTAGACGGATCCTCGCCAAGCTTCTGGTTCCCCGCGTTGATGTTGCTCTCCACCATTACGCCGGCGATCTCGTCGTTTCCGGCCATGCGCTGCTCCACTACGTCTCGCAACGCGATGGACTGGCGCGTGTGGTCCTTGTCGGAGTTGGCGTGGCTGCAGTCGACCAGCAGACGCGGCGAAAGCCTGGCGTCCCGCAGCTGCTGCTGCAGCTCGGCGACGGTCTTAGCTTCGTAGTTGGCCCCGCTCGTCCCACCGCGCAGCACCAGGTGCCCGTACGTGTTGCCCGTGGTATGCACCACCGAGGTCTGCCCTCGGCTGTCCATGCCGAGAAAGGCATGCGGCGACAGCGCCGTCTTCATGGCATCCATGGCGATCTGCGAATTGCCGTCGGTGCCGTTTTTGAAGCCGACCGGCATGCTGAGGCCGCTGGCCATCTGACGGTGCGTCTGGCTCTCGGTGGTGCGCGCGCCGATCGCCGCCCACGAAACGAGGTCGGCCAGATATTGCGGCACAATGGGGTCGAGGAACTCGGTCGCCGAGAGGATGCCCATCTCGCTGAACCTCAGGAGCAGCGAGCGCGCCCGTTCGAGGCCAGCCGCTATGTCGAGGCTGCCGTCGAGGTGCGGATCGTTGATGAGCCCTTTCCAGCCGACCGTGGTGCGTGGCTTCTCGAAATACACGCGCATGACGATGAGCATCCGCTCGCGCACGTCGCCGGCCAGTTTCACGAGACGCTCGGCGTAGTCGATCGCCGCGGCCTCGTCGTGGATGGAGCATGGACCCACGATCACGAGCATGCGAGGGTCTTCGCCCCGCAGTACATTCTGCACCTGCTCACGTCCGCTCAGCACCGTCTCGGCGGTCTTGGCCGTCAGCGGCAACCGGCGGATCAGATCCTCCGGCGATATGAGTGGCTCGATCTTGGTTATGTTCACGTCAACTGTGGAGTGCGCCACGACGCATTCCCCTCTGATCCGTTGAATGGAAGCTTTGCTTCGGGTTGGCTTGGCCGGTGTCGGCTAGCGATAAGAGCAGCTGGCGCTGCGCTGGCACGTAAACAGAGGCAAGAGGCCGTGTGCGCGGCCCGCTGATCGATTGTTCCACGATACGCTCATTGTTCCGTGGTTCCTCGTCCTCGCAGGTTGCGTGCGCCCTTCAGATACACGTGGACCAGATCGTCTTTGCCCCTGTCCGTGTTCACCAAGAGCATGATTCGGATAACCGAAGCCAGCGCACCCGGCACCGGTATCTCGTGAGAGCTCATAAGCGCGGTGTGCTCCCAGCCCAGCCGCACCCTTGCGGCAACCGCCGGAAACTCCGCATTCAGGTCCGCGGTCATGGTAAAGAATACCGCAGCTATGTCGCTTTCCGCAAGGCCGTTAGCTGCTACAAGCGATCTCAGCAGCTCCTCGGTGGCATCCATGATCGCATCCGAAGTGTTCTCGTCGGCCGTGGTTGCGCCACGCAAGCCTAGGGTCTGCATCATGCGCCGGTCCCTGTGGGGAATTGTCGGGAGAAACGGAGGTTGGAACGGTAAGATCGCGCCTGCCGGTCAGGACCGCCCCGTGAGTGCCGAGACGAACGCTCCGGCCTTCGCGGCCCGCTCGCCGGGCGGCGCCGAGTCTATCACGTCGATCAGCGCGCTGCCCACAACGGCCGCGTCCGCGACCGCGCCGACGGCCTCGACGTGGCGGCGCTCCGACACGCCGAATCCGACCGCGATCGGCAGTGACGTGTGTCCTCGGACGCGTGCCACGAAGGCTGGCAGGCTCTCCGGGAGCTCCGCCCGTGCGCCCGTGACTCCGGCCACGCTCACGCAGTACACGAAGCCCTCGGCGCCGGACGTGCCCAACTCGATGCGCTCCTCGGTGCTAGTCGGCGCGAGCAAAGGGATCAGCGCCATGCCCCGTGCACGGAGCGCCACGCGGATGCGGTCGGACTCCTCCGGCGGCAGGTCGGCGACGATGAGCCCGTCGAGCCCCGCGTCCGCACAACCGTCGACGAATCGCTCGACGCCATAGGTGAGGATGGGGTTGTAGTAGCCCATGAACAGTAAGGGGACGGTCACGCCATCGGCTCGCAGCCGCTTGACGATACCGATGCACGTAGCCGTGTCCATGCCGGCCTCCAGCGCCCGATAGCTCGCCGCCTGAATCGTCGGTCCATCGGCCAGCGGGTCGCTGTACGGCACGCCGAGCTCGATCACGTCGGCTCCGGCGGCCTCCAGCGCCGGCACGATCGCCAGCGTGTCCTGCATCGCGGGGAAGCCGACGGTCACGTACGGGATCACCCCGGTTCGGCCCTCCGCACAGAGGCGGGCCATGGCACTGTCGAGTCGCTCGGTCATATGCTCACATTACACGTTCAAGCTGTGAGACCAAAGGCTATCGCGTTCTGGCTCGTATGGGCCAGTATCGCAGGCCACAGCGATCCGGAGCGCCGATACACCGCGGCGAACACGACGCCGCTGAGGAAGGCTGGCCCCGCCACGGCAATATCAAGGTGGACGGCGGCGAAGAGCGCGCCGCTCGTAGCC
>CAZQVD010000027.1:0-5498 GCA_964596665.1 uncultured Dehalococcoidia bacterium | reverse complement strand
GAACCAAGCAATCCGGAGAAGATGAAGCCCCTGAAGAAGAGCTCCTCCACCGTTGGACCAACGAGAACGACGACCGCGAACGTGAGCACGGGCAGCTCCTTGAGATCGAGCGCCTCCGGCAGCGGTGGGGGGACGAGGCGGTCAGATAGCTGGGCCGCGAGGGTGGTGAAGATCGCGCCTGCAGCGATGCTGGCACAGAGCGCGACGGCGCCCCAACCGCACAGCTTGCCCGTCGACAGCACCCGTGGGCCGAGCAGTGCCCCGAAGGACACGCGCCACCTGCGCGGGCCAAGCGCTCCGGCGAGCGCCACCATGGCCGCTTGTAAGAAGGCTGTGGACACGAGCACGGTCCACACGGGCGTCCCTTCGGCCCCAACGACCCTTAGGAACAGCAGCAGCAAGCCCGTGCTCGCGGCGACCGCGACCGCAAGGCCCGAGATCCCGAGCAGGGTCTCCCTCGGCCCCCATGGAACGTGGCCAGTCAGATAACTCATTTTTCACATCACGTGGGAATCTGAAATCATGCTAGCGTCGCATCACGGCCAAGGGCAAGCCAAATAGGGCACTTGACAAAGGCTTGCCCTTTTTGGTAAGATTTGGGTGCTCTTCAATATTTTTCCGCGGTGATGGGAAGTAGTAGGGCGTTACCCCGCATCAGCGAATCGGCGATTGGTGAGAGGCCGATAGCGGAAGGAACCCTGAACTCGTCCCGGAGCGGCCAGCCTGAGACCAACCGGGTTTAGGGCGGCGGAGCGCACCGATACGGCGCTTGGAAGCGGCCCCGTTACGACGGGGAAGTAGGGTGGTACCGCGGGTAACATAACTCGTCCCTTGTGGGGCGGGTTTTTTTATTGTCCTCGGGTTTTGACACAACAAGGTAGGATCGGCGAGAGCGATGCAGCTGACCGGCGCACAGATGGTATGCGAGAGTCTCCTCCGCGAGGGAGTTGAGGTCATGTTCGGGCTCCCCGGCGGCGCGATCCTCCCGCTGTATCAGACGCTGCCCGAGTATCCGGCGCTGCGCCATGTCCTTGTGCGGCATGAGCAGAACGCAGGGCATGCCGCGGACGGCTACGCCCGTGCGTCCGGCCGCGTGGGTGTGGCCGTGGCGACCTCCGGCCCCGGCGCCACCAACCTCGTGACGCCGCTCGCAAATGCCATGATGGACTCTGTGCCGATCGTTGCCATCACCGGGCAGGTTCCACGCGCCGCCATCGGCCGCGACGCCTTCCAAGAGGCAGACACCACCGGCATCACACTGCCGATCACGAAGCACAACTATCTGGTGATGCGCGCGGCCGATCTTCCGAAGGTGCTGGCCGAAGCGTTCCATATCGCCCGCACCGGGCGCCCCGGACCCGTGCTGATCGACATCCCGCGGGACGTGCTGGTCGAGAAGGCGGAATTCCACTACCCCGAAAGGGTGGAGCTGCGCGGTTTCAAGCCGAATATGGACGGGCACGCCCGGATGGTCAAGCGCGCCGCACAGCTGATCCGAGAGTCGAAACGGCCGTTGCTGTTGGCGGGCCACGGCGTCACCATCAGCAACGCATCCGGCGAGCTGCGCGAGCTCGCCGAGAAGGCGCAAATCCCCGTGATAACAACGCTGCTGGGCATCGGCAGCTTCAACACGGACCATGTGCTTAGCTCCGGCATGCCGGGGATGCACGGCCAGGCCCATAACAACTGGGCCATCGACCGCGCCGACCTCATCATCGGCGTGGGAATGCGCTTCGACGACCGCGTGACGGGCAAGATCAGCGCGTTCGCGCCGAACGCCCAGGTGATCCACGTGGACATCGACCCCGCCGAGGTGGGCAAGAACGTGCGCGTCACCGTACCCATCGTAGGGGACGCCAAACGGGTGTTGCACGCGCTGGCCAAGGAGGTCGAGCAATCCACCCACACGGATTGGCTCAAGGAGATCGACGAACTACGGGACCGGCACCCGATGCGGCCAGACCACGATCCAGGCAGGCTGCTGCCGCAGCACGTGATACGCGAGCTGTCGGAGGCGATGGGCGGGCAAGCTGTGGTCGTGACGGGCGTGGGCCAGCACCAGATGTTCGCGGCGCAGCACTACCGGTTCACTGAGCCTCGGTCGTGGATCACGTCGGGCGGCCTCGGCACCATGGGATTCGAGGTGCCCGCCGCCATGGGAGCCGCGTTCGCGCGGCCTGACAAGACGATCTGGAGCATCGCGGGAGACGGTGGCTTCCAGATGACCATGTCGGAGCTCGCCACCATCGCGGAGCACCGGCTTCCGGTGAAGTTCGCGATCCTGGACAACAACTCGCTGGGCCTGGTGCGCCAGCTCCAGGACCTGTTCTACGACGGGGTCCAGACCGCATCGCTGTACAGCGGCAATCCGGACTTCACCAAGATCGCCGAGGCGTACGGGATCTGGACCACGCGCGTGACCGAGCAGGGCCAGGTCCGCGATGCGATAGCTGGTGCGATGGCGGCGGACGGGCCCGCGATCATCGACTTCAAGGTCGACCCGGGCGAGAACGTCTATCCGCACGTGCCCGCCGGCGAGACCGTCTACGAGATGCTGGAAGGCCCCGTGGGGCAGGATGCACCGGCATGGCTGAGCTAGAGACGCACACCATCACGGCGCTGGTCGAGGACAAGCCGGGCGTGCTCGCTCGCGTGGCGGGCATGTTCAGCCGACGCGGATTCAACATCTCGAACCTAGCGGTGGGCCATAGCGAGCAGGACAGCCTGTCGCGCATGACCTTCGTGGTGGAGGGCGGCCAGCAGGTGGTTGAGCAGGTGACCAAGCAGCTCTACAAGCTGATCGACGTGGTACGCGTTAACGACATCTCGTCCGAGAGCATCGTCGTTCGCGAGCTGGCGCTAATCAAGGTCAAGTCCACGGCGGCGACCCGGCCGGAGATCATGCAGATCGTGGATATATTCCGGGCCAACATCGTCAACGTGTCCAAAGATGCGTTGATCATCGAGGTCACGGGGGACGAGGACAAGGTCGACGCCCTGCTGCAGCTGCTGCGGCCGTTCGGTGTCGCCGAGACCATGCGGACCGGCCGCGTGGCCATGACCCGCGGCGGCGCATCCACGGGGGCGAAGCGCCCGGCGCAGCCGGTGCCGGACCACAACGCCCCAGATACGGACGTCGTGCCGTAGGCGCGGTGCGCACCCGCCGCTCCTAGGCCGCCGGCCCTGAGCGGATCACATACGAACACATAGGGGGAGAGCTCATGGCAACGATTTACTACGAGAAGGACGCAGACGCCGGCAGGCTGCAAGGCAAGCGAGTGGGAATCGTCGGCTATGGCAGCCAGGGACACGCCCATGCGCTCAACCTACGCGACAACGGCGTCGACGTGATGGTCGGGCTCTATGCCGGAAGCTCCAGCCGGTCGAAGGCGGAGGCCGAGGGCCTCAAGGTGGACCTGCCCGCTGAGGTGGTAAAGGCCTGCGACTTCATCATGCTGCTCGTCCCGGACCACATCCAGGGCTCGCTCTACAAAGAGGCCATCGAGCCGCACCTCGACGCATCGAAGACGCTGATGTTCGCCCACGGGTTCAACATCCACTTCGACGAGATCAAGCCGCCTGCCAACGTGGACGTAAGCATGATCGCGCCCAAGGCGCCGGGACACCGCATGCGTGAGGTGTTCGTGGGCGGCTCAGGCGTCCCCTCGCTCGTGGCCGTGCATCAGGACCCGTCCGGCGAGGCGCTGCAGAATGCGCTGGCCTACGGCTCCGCTGTGGGGTCGCTGCGCGCCGGGATCGTTGCCACGACGTTCAAGGAGGAGACGGAGACGGACCTGTTCGGCGAGCAGACCGTGTTGTGCGGGGGCGTCTCGAACCTGGTGAAGAACGGATTTGAGATCCTTGTGGAGGCAGGCTACCAGCCCGAGATTGCCTACTTCGAGGTGCTCCACGAGCTGAAGCTCATCGTCGATCTCATGTACGAGGGCGGGCTGAACTACATGCGCTACTCCGTGAGCGAGACCGCCGAGTACGGCGACTACAGCCGCGGACCGCGGGTGATTGACGACCACGTGCGCGCGAACATGAAGCAGGTGCTCACCGAGATCCAGGACGGCACGTTCGCGAGGGAATGGATCGCCGAGAACCACGAGGGGCAGCCCCGGTTCAAGGCGATGCGCGAAGCAGACACGAGCCACGAGGTGGAGGCCGTTGGCGCTCAGCTGCGCCAGATGATGAGCTTCCTCAACAAGAAGTAAGGGCGTCAAGAAGCAGGGGCATCGGCAGATCTGGAGGGATGAGATGGAAGACCGTGTATTGATATTCGATACAACCTTGCGCGACGGAGAGCAATCCGCCGGCGCGGCGATGACCGTGGAAGAGAAGGTTGAGATCGCGC
This sequence comes from uncultured Dehalococcoidia bacterium, assembly GCA_964596665.1. Taxonomy (GTDB): domain Bacteria; phylum Chloroflexota; class Dehalococcoidia; order Lucifugimonadales; family Australimonadaceae; genus CAZQVD01. The sequence goes on along the minus strand of CAZQVD010000027.1, from coordinate 1,141 downwards.
GCCAACTCGAGCGGTTGGGTGTCGATATCATCGAGGCGGGCTTCCCGATCAGCTCCCCCGGCGACTTCGAGGCCGTCCAGCGGATCGCCCAGGAGGTGCGCACGCCAACGATCACGGCGCTGGCCCATGCCAACCGTGCCGCGGTCGATCGGGCGGCCGAGGCCATCAAGGACGCGGCGCATCCGCGCATCCACGTCTTCATCTCCAGCTCCGATCAGCACATCCAGACCCAGCTGCGGAAGAACCGGGAAGAAGTCGTGGAGCTAGCCGCCCAGAACGTGGCGCGAGCACGCGAGCACGTCGACGATGTCGAATTCTCGCCTATGGACTCAAGCCGCACGGACAAGGAGTTCGTGGCCCACATGGTCCGCGCCGCCGTCGACGCGGGTGCGACCACCATCAACATACCCGACACGGTCGGCTACGCGATCCCTGAGGAATTCGCCGGCCTACTCACCTACCTCCGCGAGCAGGTCCCCGAGCTCGGTGACACCGTGCGGCTGTCGGTGCATTGCCACGACGACCTAGGCATGTCCGTTGCGAACAGCCTCGCCGGTGTGGTGGCCGGGGCGCGCCAGGTGGAGGGGTGCATCAATGGCCTGGGCGAGCGAGCCGGGAACACGGCGCTGGAAGAGGTCATCATGGCCCTCCGAACGCGGCCCGACTTCTTCGGCGTCGACACCCAGGTGGACACAACCCAACTGTTCTCCACGTCACGGCTGGTCAGCCAGATAAGCGGATTCACCGTGCAGCCAAACAAGGCGGTCGTCGGCAAGAACGCGTTCCGACACGCCTCTGGGATTCACCAGGACGGCGTGCTCAAGGAGCGCAGCAACTACGAGATCATGGATCCGGTTTCCGTCGGTGTCCCGCGGAGCGAGCTTGTGCTGGGCAAGCTGAGCGGCCGCCATGGACTGCAATCCCGCCTCAGCGAGCTGGGCTATGCGCCGACCGATGAAGAGATGGCGAACATCTATGACGCGTTCAAAGAGGTCGCCGACAAGAAGCGCGAAGTCACCGACCGCGACCTGATCGCGCTGATGGGCACCGAGCGGGCGTCGGTCGACGAGACCTACGTGCTCGAGCACGTGCAGGTGACCAGCGGCAGCCATGAGATTGCGACCGCCACCGTGCGCCTCAC
>CAZQVD010000026.1:0-17534 GCA_964596665.1 uncultured Dehalococcoidia bacterium | reverse complement strand
GCTCCGGGGGGGATGGGGGATGGCTGCCTTGGTCGTGTTGTACACGCTCAGGCCCGTCTCCGGTGGGCGGTACTCGCGGGCACCGATCGAGGCCATGTTGATGATCACGCCATGCCTACGCTCGAGCATGTGCGGCACGACCGCCTTGCTGCACAGGAACGCGCTCGCCACGTTGATGTTGACCGCCTCCATGAAGTCGGCCTTGTCCAGTTCCAGCAAGGGCCCACGCTTGAACGTGGGGCCTTGCGAGCCGCCCACCACGTTGGCCAGGATGTCGATCTGCCCGAAGCGCTCGAGCGCATGGCACGCCAGGGCCTGTGTCGCCTCGGGGTCCGTGACGTCGGTCGGCACGCCAAGCGCATCGTGGCCCTTGGCTGCCAGCTCCGCGAGGACGCTGTCGATCTTCTCCTGACCGCGCGCCGCAATCACCACCTTCGCGCCCGCGTCGGCGAAGCTGTGCGCGATGCCGCGGCCGATGCCGTCGCTACCGCCGGTCACGATGGCCACCCGCCCAGCCAGCGAGAAGCTGTCAAGCGAGAGCTTGGGGACTCGGTTCGGGTCGGTGGTCACGCTAGAGCCAGCCGTGCCCGCGGATCAGCCCGCGAAGGTAGGCGATCTGTCCGGCGTGCTGGATGTTGTCGTTCATGATCACACTGAGCCTTGATGCCACCGGCTGCGCCGGCCGCCCCGGGATGGTCGACTCGACCAGGCGCTCCATGTCGTCCTCGGGCAAGCCCTCGACGGCCGCCTTTGTCTTCTCCGCGACCGCGTCGAAATAGCCGATCAGCGTTTCGAAGTCCTTGGGGTCGAACGTGTGCACGTTCTCCGGGACGAATCGGGGAGGCTCACCGGCCATGCCGAAGCGGTCAGCCCAGCCATCCGACTCCCATATCGTCTCCGCGCCGGTGATGCTCGCGATGATCGAATCGCGGGTGCGGGTCATGTGCCACACCAGCCACCCGACCGGGTTGCTGCCAGGGCCCGCAGGCTGATTGCGCAGCTCGTCAGCGCTCAGATCCTCCACCGCACGGCGCAGCACAGCGTCTGAACGCTCGATCGTTTCCATATAGAGAGCCGTAGCAGCGTTCATGACAGATTCCCCCTTTTCTCCTTCGAGGAAGGCATCGAGGTCGGCTTGTTCGATCCGCCAGTGGCCCCGGTAGTTCTTGCGGGCAACGAGGCGGCGGTACTCGTCGAGGTATCCCCCTCGGGGTCCAGGACCTGTAGACCCGGGTCGATCCAGTTACGGACAGTTGCTGCGGTGACGTCGTGCTGGCGTGCGATCTGGGCGATGCTTAGGGGCATGATTTCCTCCGTGAGTTCCGTTACTCGTTGTTCCTGAACAGTACGAGTGCTATCACGCCAGGGAGGGCGAGCATCGTTATGCAACCCCCCGGTCGGCTCACACGCCCAGCCAACCGAGGCCCTGGAAGTAGCCGCGAAGATACGCGACCTGGCCTGCATGGGAGAGGTTGTCACCCAGGATGCTCACCAGGCGAACCCCAACGGTGGGCAGCGGGTCGTACTGGGGCTCGTCGATCTCGGCGTCCAGGCCTTTGGGTGTGACCCCCTTCAGGTACTCGACCCCGCGAGCGAGAACCGCATCCGTGTAGCCGAGCAGCACCTCGGCCGACTCCACCTGGAGCGCGGCGACCTGCTGCGGCGTATGCCCCGTCCCGGTCTCCGTTTCGTCCGCGGCCATGCCAAAGCGCTCGTGCCACTTGTCGGAGATCCACAGCTGGGGGACGCCGACCAGGTCTGAGATGTGGTGATCCTGGACCCGGGTCAGGTGCCACGCCAGCCAGCTCATCGAGTTAGCGTGCGGCACCGGAAGGCGGTTCAGCGCGTCCACGGGCACTCCCTCAAGCGCCCGGTGCAGGATGCGATTGATGCGCGAAAGTCCATCGGAAACAATCTCGGCGCCGTCCATAGCACGCCCTCCGGCTATCTGGATATCTGGTTAGCTGGGTAGCCAGCCCTTGCCTTTGATGAGACCCCGCAGATACGCAATCTGGCCGGAGTGCTGCAGCGTGTCCATCAGCGCCATCTCGAAACGCTCCCGCATGGGCTGGGTGCCGTCGCCGGCCAAGTTAGGCACGGGGCGATTGAGGTCGGCTTCGGTCAGCCCATCGAGGAACGCGGCGCTATGCGCTCTGACTGACCGGTAGTAGGCGATCAGCGTGTCCACGTCGGGCGGCCGGAAGTCGGCGACTTCCTCGGAGGTATGGCCGCGGCCCCGGTCGGACGTGGGCTTGTCGGCTCGGTCGAACTTCTCGTTCCACCCCTCGGTGATCCAGGCGTGCTCTTTGCCCTCCATCGCCGAGAAGTGATTGTCCTGCACGCGGCTCAGGTGCCACATGAGCCACCCGATCGGATTGGAGTCGGGGCCTACCTGCACCTGCAACTCGTCGACGGTGAGCCCCGCCAACGCGCGCAGCAGAATCGCCTCGTTGCGGTCAAACACCGCTTTCGCAAGCTCCACTGCCTGAATAACCATGCGGAATTCTCCTATGATGGGCGCCAATCATAACGCACCGTCGCAGGCCATGGCCGCTCCATCTCCAGTCGTCGCGGTAACCGGGCTCAACCCGGCTGCAGAACGCCAACGCATCTTTCGTTCAGCTAGCGCCCCAGAATGAGTTCTGTGTCGCAGCCGCCAACGACCGGATGCTTTTCGTTGTCTCCGGCGGCATCGCCACGTACCTTGATATGGACCCCAGCGTCATCCTGCTCCGCAGCAGTGGCTCCGCCAAGTCATCTGAGGAGTGACCCCGATGCTATGATGGCTGGGCGTCCAACGCTCATGCCAAACAGCCCCGCGAAACGCCCCATCGACGTGCGCATCTTCCCGGCCTTCCGGTCGCCAGTAAAGGCCGCTTGGGCGAAGCGCGTGCTCGCGGCGGCCCTCGAAGCGGGCGACCCCGGAGGGGCGGCCGGCGCCAGCGTCGTGGTTGCCGACGACAACACCCTGCTTGACCTCAACGCGCGCTTCCGCGGACTCAACGAAGTGACGGACGTTCTGTCGTTCGGCGATACGAGCCCTTCTGTCAGGGAGGGGGTCAACCCCGAGTCAGGAGTGTCGTTCCCCGCGGCCCCTGACACCGAGGCCTCACACGGCGAAGTAATCCTCTCTTACCCTCTAGCGGTGCGCCAAGCGCGCGAGCACAATGTAGCGACCGAGCAAGAGGTCGCCCTGCTGATGGTGCACGGTGTGCTCCACCTCATGGGCCACGACCACGCCGAGCCCGACGAAGAGGCCATCATGCGCAGCCTGGAGCAGCAGGTCCTAGAACAGCTCACAGCCGACGGGCTTCTCCCCGCGGGCTTCGCGGGATGAGCGGCCAGGTGCTCTATCGTAAGTGGCGCCCGCCAAGCTTCGCCGACATCGTCGGACAAGGCTTCGTCACGCAGACGCTCGCCCAGGCCGTGGCGACGAACCGGACAGCGCACGCCTACCTGCTCTGCGGCCCGCGCGGCACCGGCAAGACCAGCACCGCCCGCGTTTTGGCCAAGGCGCTCAACTGCACCAACCGACCGGAGGGCGTCGGCGACCCGTGCGGAATATGCGACGCCTGCATTGCCATCGACCAGGGTAACTTCGTCGACCTTATAGAGATCGATGCTGCCTCCAACCGAACCCTCGACGAGATGCGGGATCTTCGCGAGAAAGTGCGCTTCGCCCCCACCCACGGCAAGATGAAGGTCTACATCATCGACGAGGCACACGCGCTCACGACTGATGCGTTCAACGCGTTCCTCAAGACGCTCGAAGAGCCTCCCCCGCAGACCGCCTTCGTGCTCGCCACCACAGAGCCGCATCGCCTGCCCGCCACCATCGTGTCGCGGTGCCAGCGCTTCGATTTCCACCGCATCTCGCCGAGCGACGTCGTCGGGCGGCTCACGGAGATTGCGGCCGCCGAGGGCGTCGACGTCTCTCCTGAGGTGTTGCGCAACGTCGCCCGCACCTCCGGAGGCAGCCTGCGCGATGCGACCAATCTCCTCGATCAGCTCATCACTTCATTTGGAGCCCACGTGACGCTCGAGCAGATGCAGGAGCTGCTCGGCATCGGCGAGGAAGAGCACGCGGTGGCTCTCGTCAAGCACGTGCTGGGCAGGAATACGACCTCGGCGCTAGAGCTAATCAACCAGGTCGCCTCGGAGGGCATTGACCTGCGCCCTCTGCACCGCATGACCGTCGATTTCTTACGGGCGGCGCTACTGATGAAGAGCGGAGTGCATGACGCGATCGAGCTCTCCAAGGAAGCTCACGCCGATCTCTCTTTCGCCGCGGGCAACGTTTCCATCGAGCATGTCTTGCGCTCGCTCCGGCTCTTCGGCCAAGTCTCCTTCAAGTTCGACCAGCCCTCGCCGCTGCCGCTAGAGCTAGCCGTCGTGGAGCTGAGCCTCGAGCCCGCTGCCGTTGCGCCACAACCCAGGCCGCAGCAGGCACCGGAGCCGCAGTCCAGGCCTCAGCAACCATCCAACGCCGCGCCGCCGCCCAGGCCACAGCAGCCAGCCAGCGTTGCGCCGCAGCCGCGTCCACAGCAGCCAGCGCCCGCTCCGGTACCGGTGCAGCCAGAACCCACCTACGGAGGGCAGCAGGCACCGGAGCCCGTCTCCAACGGAGCGGCGGCGCAGGCCGCACCCTCGACTCCCGTGCCTGTCGACCCGAACGCTCCGCCGGCGGAGCGGCTCGTAGCTCAATGGCCCACGATCCTGCGAGCGCTCGGACGCATCCCTCGCAAGCGTTTCGACGTCGCCGCGCTCCTGCGCAGCTCCAGCAAGCGAGAGATCGAGGGCCAGGAACTCGTGGTTCAGTTCGTACATCAGTCCAACGCTGAGCGCCTGCAGGCGGAGCTCGACGACCCCCGGTGCCGCATCGAGGTGGAAAGCGTGCTGGAGCAGGCGCTCGGCGATAATTTCTCGTTGCGCATCGCCTCTAGCGCCAGTGGCCCAGTGAACCCAAGCGCCACAGACGCGCCGGGGCACTTGGTGCGGGCGGCGATGAGCCTTGGTGGTCAGATGGTCCGGGAGGCCGTGGCGCCAGCGCCAGAGGCGCCTCCTGTCGCCCAGCCACCCGTCACCGTCCCCGACGAAGCTGAGCCACCGGCCCCAGAGGCCGACGCGCCGGTGGCAGAAGCTGACCCACCCTTGGCTGAAGCAGCTCCTACGGCCGCGGCCTTCCCCAACGACGAGCCCGCCCCGGGACCCCTTCCTGGCCAGGAACCACTGCTCGCGCAGGAATTGGAGCCCGCCCAGAAGATGCCCGCTCAGGAGTCATTGATTGAATAGGAATTTCCTCAAACAGGCTCAGCAGCTCCAGGCCAAGCTCGCCAAGGCTCAAGAGGAGCTCGAAACGCAGACGGTCGAGGCCTCCGTCGGCGGTGGCGTGATCAAGGTCGTAGCCACGGGCAAGCAGACGATCGAGTCCATCGCCATCGACCCTTCCGCCGTCGACCCGAACGACGTCGAGATCCTCCAGGATCTGATGCTCGCCGCGGTCAACGACGCGCTCGCCCAGTCTCAACAGCTCGCTCAGGATCGGCTTGGAGCCATCACCGGCGGGCTCAACATCCCAGGGATGTAGGCCGGGTGACCTCCTTCGTCCCCAGTGGGCCTCCGGACGGCACACACCCGTCGCTCGCCCCACCCGTGGCTCGCCTCATCGAGCAGCTCCACAAGTTACCTGGTATTGGGCCCAAGTCTGCACAGCGGCTCGCCTACTACCTAATCCGCATGCCGTCGGAGGAAGCTGGCGCGTTGGCCGACGCCATAGGGTCGGTCAAGGAACGCATCACTTTCTGCTCCCGCTGTCAGAACATCACCGAGTCTGACCCGTGCCTGATCTGCACGAACCCGTCGCGAGACCATACCCGCGTTTGCGTGGTGCAGGAGCCCCTCGACGTCCTGGCCCTGGAGCGCACCGGCGTGTTCCGCGGGCTCTATCACGTCCTGCACGGCGTCATCGACCCCATGAGCAACGTGGGTCCGGGAGACCTGCGGGTACGTGAGCTGCTCCTGCGGACCAGCCCCGCTAGCCCAAACGGTCCGAGCGGCATCGAAGAGATCGTCCTCGCCACAAACCCCACGGTGGAGGGCGAAGCGACGGCCATGTACATCCGCCAGCTCGTCTCGCCGCTCGGGGTGAAGGTGACGCGGCTCGCACGCGGTCTGCCCGTGGGCGCCGACCTAGAATACGCCGATGACCTTACGCTCGCCCGCGCCTTCGAGGGCCGCCAAGACTTCTGAGGTGCCAGCCACGGACGCATGGACCGCCGGGGCTCCTGAGTGGGCGGCCTGCGTATAGGAGCGCGCGTTGCTATACTCCCGCCCGTGAACGTCGACTTCCTACAGCCCACCTCGATCGAAGAGGCCCTTGATCCGTTGGCGCGCCACGGAGACGACGCGAAGGTGATCGGCGGCGGCACGGCCATGGCGCTGCTCCTTCGCAATCGCCTAATTTCTCCGAGCGTGCTCGTGAGCCTCGACCGCGTGGCCGGCCTGGCTGGCATCGCGAGCGAGGACGGCAGCCTGCGCATCGGCGCCACCACCACCATCGCCGAAGCGGCCGCCGCTCCCGAGGTGCGCGCCGCCCATCCTGCCCTCGCTCTTGCCTACTCCGTCGTGGGGAACGTCCGTGTGCGCAACCAGGCCACGGCAGGCGGGAACCTGGCCGAGGCCGACTACGCCTCCGATCCGCCCACCATGCTGGCCGCGCTCGATGCAACCGTGACGGCCACGAGCACGCGCGGCACGCGGGAGATCCCGGTGCGGGCTCTGCTAGTGAGCGCTTTCACCACGAGCCTGGAGCCGGACGAACTGATTACCTCAGTGAACGTGCCAAGAGCGCCCTCGGGCGCCCGCACAACGTACCGCAAATTCATCAGCCGATCGTCCGAGGACCGGGCCTGCCTCGGCGTCGGCGTGCTCGCCGTCATGGACGGCGCCGCCTGCCACGAGCTGCGAGTGGCGGTCGGCGCCACGTGCGAGTCTCCCACTCGCCTTGGGCACGTGGAGGCCATGGCGACTGGCAACGCGTTGACCGACGAGACCATCGGCGGTATCGCCAAGGCCTACGCGGCCAGCGTGGACGTTCTCGAAGACCTGCGAGGTTCGGAGTGGTACCGGCGCAAGGTACTGGCCGTTGAGATTCGGCGGGCGTTGGAAGAGGTGCGCGATGGCAGTCGGTAGGTCCGTCCCCATGTTGGACTCGGATGACCGCGTGCGCGGCTCCGTGCCGTACGTCGCCAACATGCAGGTACCCGGCATGTTGCACGGCTGCGTGCTGCGGAGCACGCTCGCCAACGGCCGCATCACTCGGCTCGATGCCTCGGCAGCGGAGGGCATGGCTGGCGTTGCAGCGGTGGTCACCGCAAGTGACTTCGACGTGCCGGGCGGACCCATTTCGCTGATGGCGGCGATGATCAAGGACCAAGAGGTGCTCGCGCGCGACCGCGTGCGGTACATCGGCCAGCCAATCGCGCTCGTCGCAGCCGAGACGGCCGCCATCGCCACCGCCGCCTTGGATAATATCTCGGTACAGTACGAAGAGCTCCCCGCCGTCTACGACCTGATGGAGGCCGCGCGCGACGGCGCTCCGCTCGTCCACGAGAGCAGCGACTCGAACGTGTTCTTGCACGGCAAGCTGCGCCACGGAGACCTGGAGGCGGCGTTCTCGGCGTCGGACGTGGTCATCGAGGAGACGTTCCACAGCCCCATAGCCCAACAGACCTCGCTGGAGCCCCATGTCTCACTCGCCCAGTGGGACGGGGGCAAGCTCACCGTGTGGACCTCCAGCCAAGGGCCGTACGGTGTGCGCGGCGCGCTTGCCGGCATCTTCGCCATGGACGAGCCGGACATCCGTGTGGTCGTCCCACCGGTGGGCGGCGGCTACGGAGGGAAGAGCGGCACGCGTACCGAGCACTTCTCCTCACTGCTCTCATGGAAAGCAGGTGGGCGACCGGTGAAGGTGTTGCTGTCACGTGAGGAGGAGTTTGTTACCGTCACCAAGCACGCCGCCACGATCACCGTGAAGACGGGAGTGAACCGGGACGGTGCCATGCAGGCCCGCCACGTGACCGCGTATTGGGGTGCGGGCGCCGTGTCGGAAAACACCGCTGCGCTGGCACGGGGCGCCATGGTGCGGCTCGTAGGCCCGTATCGCATCCCGGCGGTTAACGTCGACTCGTACGCCGTCTACACGAACCTGCCATCCTCCGGCGCCTACCGGGGCGCGATGAGCTCGCAGGCGACCTGGGCCTACGAATCCCACACCGATTCGCTGGCCAAGGCCATCGGCATGGACCCGTTGGAGTTCCGTCGCCGCAATCTTCTGCACACGGGCGACGAGTTCGCCACCGGCGAGACGCTGCACGGCATACATTTCGTGGAGTGCCTCGAGTCGGTCGTCCGCGGACTCGAATGGGACCGACCAATCGAGCAGCCGGGCGGCGCCCTGAAGCGAGGGCGAGGGCTCGCCGTCATGATGAAGAGCACCTCACCCGTCACCAAGTCGGAGTGCCGCTTGGCCGTCGACTCCCAGGGCATCCTGACCCTGTTCACCAGCACCGTCGAGATGGGGCAAGGAACGCATACCGCGCTCGCCCAAGTCACCGCGGAGGCCATGGACGTGCCGCTGGAGCAGGTGCGCGTGGTCGGTCCCGATACGGAGATCACGCCGTACGACGCCAACACCAACGCCAGCCGGTCCACGAACATGATGGGCACCGCCGTCCAGCAGGCCGCCGAGGCGCTGAAGCACACCATCGTCGAGGCCGCGGCACCGCTGCTGGACCTGCCTCTCGACCAGCTCACCATCGGCGGAGGCCGCGTATCCACCCTCGGCCCCGCGCCGCGTCAGCTCACCTACGAGGAGATCGTCGTGGGCTCGGACGTGGACGCGTTCGAAGCGGCCGGGGAGCACTCCACATCGGCCCGCCTCGATCCAGAGACTGGCCAGGGCATCGGCTCGCCCCACTACCACCAGGGTGCCGGGGCCTGCGAGGTGGAGGTGGACACCGAGACCGGCAAGGTGCGTGTGCTCCGCTACGCTGCCGCGTCGTTCGCCGGGCGGCTCATCAACCCCGAGCTGGCACGCCTCCAGAACGACGGCAACGTCGTGTACGGCATGGGCCCGGCGATGCTCGAGGAGATGGTGTTCGACGCGGGCCAGGTGGTGAACCGCAACCTGTCCGACTACATGATCCCGTCGTTCAAGGACGTCCCGGACCTGCTTACCAGCGAAACGATCTCGGAGGAAAAGGGCGAGTTCCACGGGATCGGCGAGATGACCCTGCCGCCGGTCGCCCCCGCCATCGCCAACGCCATCTACGACGCGACGGGCGTACGCATCACGGACCTGCCCATCACCGCAGAGCGCGTGCTCCGGGGGCTGAGCCAGTGAGCATCACCACGATCAAGCTCACCGTCAACGAGCAGGATCATGAGGTCACCGGCGAGGCGGGCCGGAGCCTGGTGGACGTGTTGCGCAGCGATTTGGGCCTGCCTGGCTCGCGCGAAGGGTGCGGCATCGGCATATGCGGCGCGTGCACGGTGCTCGTCGACGGCAGGCCCATGAGTGGCTGCCTGCTGCTGGCCGAGCAGGCCGTGGGAAAGCAGCTCACCACGGTGGAGGGCCTGCCCCGGGCTGACTCGCTCCACCGAGTGCAGCAGGCGTTCATCGACCACCGGGCGTTCCAGTGCGCGTATTGCACGCCGGGGTTCATTCTCGGCACCGTCGCCCTGCTCGACCGGAACCCATCGCCCACCGACGAAGAGATTGTGGAGGCGCTGTCCGCCTCCCTCTGCCGCTGCGGGTCGTACCGCAACATACTCGGTGCCGTGCAGTCGCTGCGTTCTTCGTAGAGGCATCCCACGCGGACCAGGTTAAAAGGAGCGCCCCATGCTGAGCCCCCAGGAGAATGAGCTCATTACCAAGATCGGCCCCGGCACGCCCATGGGCAACCTCATGCGGCAGTACTGGCTGCCCGCTGCGACGTCCGCCGACTTGGAGGCGGATGGAACGCCCGTACGGGTGCGCCTCCTGGGCGAGGACCTAGTCGCTTTCAGGGCCACCTCAGGGAAGGTTGGCCTCTTCGACCATGTCTGCCCCCACCGCGGCACCTCCCTCTTTTTCGGACGCAATGAGGAGGATGGTCTGCGCTGCATCTACCACGGCTGGAAGTTCGACGTGACGGGTGTGTGCATCGACATGCCGGGGGAGCCTGAAGAGAACAACTTCATGGGGAAGGTGTCCGCGACCGCTTACCCCTGCCAGGAGCGCAACGGAATCATCTGGACCTACATGGGCCTACGCGAGACCCCGCCGCCGCTCCCCAGCATCGAGGCCAACATGTACACGGAGCGCTCGGCCGTGAGCCGCACACTGCGCTACTGCAACTGGCTCCAGGCACTCGAGGGTGACATCGACACGCTGCACAGCGAGTACCTGCACGCCCCGGCGACGATCGACGTTTCGAAGATGACGCCGGGCACCGGGCCGTACTACCGCCATCGCCTACGCGAGCGGTTCAAGTTTGAGGTCAAGGACACACCGTTCGGCACGAGCTACGGCGCCCACCGGCCGGCCGAAGAGGGCACTAACTACTGGCGTATCGCCCACTTCCTGTTCCCCTGCTTCACCATGACTCCCACCCCGGCCGCAGGCTCATCCCTCGCGATTCGCATGTGGGTTCCCCTGGACGACGAGCACGTGCTGTTCTGGAGCGTGGAGGCCAGCGCGACCGAGCGCGCCGTCCGCGTCCACGAATACCTGGACGACACGTCCGACTGGGAGGGCAAGTTCCGTCCGAAGCAACGTCTGGAGAACGATTACCTGGTCGACCGCGAGCGCCAGAAGACCGAGTCGTACACGGGCATCGGCGGTGGTTTCATCATGCAGGACCAAGCAGCGACGGAAAGCATGGGCGCCGTCACAAACCGCACGCGCGAGCACCTCGGTGTCTCCGACGCCATGATCATCCGTACCCGCAAGCGCATGCTCGACGCGATGCATGCCCTCGAAGACCGCGGCGCCGTGCCGCCGGGCGTCGATGAGCCAGAGGTGTATGGCACCCGGAGCGGGTGGCTGATCATGCCCAGCGGCGCGGACTGGTGGGAGGGCTCACAGGAGCTCCGCGCCGCATACGTGGAGCGGCACGACGAAGCCAGGGCCGTCACCGCGCTGCAGCATAGCTGAGCCGCTAGCGCTCCTCGAGCAGGGGCGTAAACAGCGTCAGCGCCGCCGTGGTCACCGACAGCACGATCACGCCCAGGAACAGATCACCCGTCAGATCGCGCAGCACGCCCATGATCAGCGGGCCGCTGAAGCCACCGATCTCTGAGGCCGCGAAGAACAGACCCGCCGCCGCGCCGATGCGCCGTGCACCGATACCTTTCGTCTCCATCAGCACAAGCGTCAGCACCTGCATCGTGGGCATCCGGGCCAGCGTGCCCACCAGCAGCATGGCCACCTGCGCCGCCCCCGTCGTGAACAGCAGCCCCACCGACGTCGCTGAGCCAACAGCCAGCATGATGCCGAGCGCCCAAGCGCGGTAGCCATACCGTGCGATCGTGGGCACGAGCATGTGCCCGATCATGCTGACTCCTAGGCCCAAAGCGACCCAGCGGCCGGCGGACTCGAGGCTCCTGCCACCCTCTTCAAGCAACGAGGGCAGCCAGTTTACCAATCCATGGTTCAAGAAGAACGTCGCGAAACCGAGCAGGAGCACCAGCTGGACGTTCCGGAGCCTCAGGAGCGCGAGGCTCCCTCCGGCGTCATCGCTCGCCTCGCGCTCCTCCGCCGACTGCGGCTCGGCCCTCTGCGCCTGCGCGCCGGGCGGCGCGTTCTTCGCGAATGCGAGCCACGCCACCAGCACGACGAACACAAACACGCCGTATACCAGCGACATGCCGCGCCACGAACCCGTGAGGCCGACGACGACACTGGCCGCCGTCGCGAGCACCACGGCAACCCCCACGTCTCGGCCTATCACGTACGTGCCCGCCGCAGGGCCACGCTCCCTCCGGTCGAACCAGAGCGCGACAACCTTAGGCACTCCGACAGAGATGATTGGGCCGCCCACGCCGAAGATGGCGACGGCCAGCAGCAGCGTGGGGAAGTTCACCGCAAGGCCTCGCAGCACCAGCGAAGCCAGGATGACCGTGAGTCCCACTGCTATGGCGAGGCGCTCTCCCATGCGGTCGACCAGCGCCCCTAGCGGCGACGCGGTGCCGATGAAAACGAGCTGCCACACGCCGAGCACGAGCCCCATCTGCCAGTTGGTCATGTGCAGGTCATCGATGATTGGTCCGACCACGGGCGCGATGGTGCTCACGGTGATCCCGAAGCACGTATACACCGCAGTCACGAGGGCGAGCATGCGCCATCGCGTGGGATTGCGGTAAGACGGATCGGTGGGGCTCGGCTGCACGTGGCTTCCAGTGGGGGAGGGTCGCTCCGATGGTAGCAGCCAGCGACTACGCTTGGGGGATGCACAATGGTGCCGGGGCCCTGTCCGCTGTCGCCAGAAAACGATAGGCTTGAAGCTGGAGACCGACCGTGCCCATGTTCGACACGCTCACCGAAAAACTGACGACCGTATTCGCGCGCCTTGGGAACAAGGGACGCCTCACCGAGGACGACGTCGGCCAGGCGCTCCGCGAGGTGCGGCTCGCGCTCCTAGAAGCGGACGTTAACTTCAAGATCGCCCGCGAGTTCGTCGCGAGGGTCAATGAGAAGGCGACCGGCGGTGGCGTGCTGCCCGGCATATCGCCGGGCCAGCAGGTCATCAAGATCGTGCACGAGGAGCTCGTCGAGCTCCTCGGCGGCGGCAGCCAGACGCTCCAGCCCAAGCCCTCGGCACCATCCGCCATCATGCTGGTGGGCCTGCAGGGATCAGGTAAGACGACCACGGCGGCCAAGCTCGCGCTACAGCTTCGCCGCAAGGACGAGCGTGCCCTGCTCATCGCGGCCGACCTCCGCCGCCCCGCAGCCATGAATCAGCTCGAAGCCCTCGGCAAGCAGCTCGACATACCCGTGTATCGAGAGAAGGCCGGTCCAGACGACGCTCCCAAGGTGGCCGCCAACGGCATGAAGCGTGCCAAGGAGATGGGCGTCAAGTGGGCAATCGTCGACACGGGTGGACGCTTGCACCTCGACGAGGCGCTCCTGGGCGAGCTCGAGGAGATTAAGCGGGTGATCGACCCTGCCGAGGTGCTCTTGGTCGTCGACGCCATGACCGGCCAGGACGCGGTCAACGCAGCCGCCGAGTTCCACGAGCGCACCGGCCTCACCGGCCTCATCCTCAGCAAGATGGATGGCGACGCGCGGGGTGGCGCGGCGCTTTCGGCGACCCAGGTCACCGGCGTGCCCATCAAGTTCGCGGGCACCGGCGAGAAGCTCGATGCACTGGAGCAATTCCACCCCGACCGCATGGCATCGCGCATCCTGGGCATGGGCGACGTCGTCAGTCTGGTCGAGCGCGCGCAGGAGCAGATCACCGAGGACGAGGTCGCCGAGCTCGAGCGCAAGTTGCGCAAGGCCCAGTTCGACCTCGACGATTTCCTGAAGCAACTTCAGCAGATCCAGAAGATGGGCTCCCTCTCCTCCATCCTGGAGATGATCCCCGGCGCCGGAGCGCTTCGAGCGAAGATGCCCAACGCCAACCTCGACGACCGCCGCGTGAAGCGCATGGAGGCCCTGATCTCCTCCATGACGCTGTGGGAGCGCCAGCACCCCGACAAGATCAACGGCAGCCGCCGCAAGCGTATCTCTCAGGGCAGCGGCACCACGCCGGCCGACGTCAACCAGCTCCTCAGCCAGTTCCACCAGATGCAGAAGATGATGAAGCGGATGATGTCGGGCAAGGGCCGCGGCCTCTTGGGCATGGGCCTGCCCCGCCGCTAACGCCGGCGCGAGGGATTCGAGCACATCGCGGTCTGCCACGACGTGGGGAACAAGGTGTTCCCCAGCAGCAGCTCTCGCTCCCCGACGCGCCAATCGAACACGACGCCGGGTCCGCATGACGGGCAGTAGGAACTTGCGAAGCAGCAGGAGGCGGAGAAGACCAAGGTTGGCAGCTAGGCCACGCCCGCCCTCAGCCGCCGCAGGTAGGCAAAGAGGTACGTAGTCGCGAGCCCGCGGTATGGCGACCAGCGTTGCGCGAACTCGGCCAGGCCCTCGATGCTGATTCCTGCCCCGTCGAAGTAGAGATCCGATACCGTCCGGCGCAACGCCAGGTCGCCGGCGGGCAGCACGTCGAGCCGCCCCAGCGCGCGCATCAGCACCCACTCCGCGGTCCATCTGCCGACGCCGCGCAGGCCAACTAGCTCCGCGATGGCCTCCTCGTCGTCCATGGTACTCAGCCGATCGGGGTCGAGCTCCCCCTCCAGCATATCGCGCGCGATCCCGTGGATGTACTCCGCTTTGCGTGCGCTGAGCTTGAGCTGCTTCAGACCGTCGATGCCTGCAGCCAGCACCGCCTCTGGCGAGGGGAACGCGAACAACTCGTGGTCGCCCGCCGTGATCGAAGCGCCTAACTCCCGGACGAGGCCGTCGCGGATCACCCGCGCCACCGCGCCGGATATCTGCTGCGCCACAATCGACTGCACCAGCGCCTCGAACGCGCTTTCCGCTCGGGTTGGCCGCAGCCCACGCAGGCTCCCGACTGCAGCTGCGAGCACCGGGTCTCGTTCGAGCACGGCGTAGAAGCCGCCGAGGTCGACGTCGAGCCCCAGCAACTCAGCCATGCGCTCCCCGGCGAACGCCTCGTCGTCCGGCGATCCTCCGTTCAGCAGCGTCACCTCGAGCGAGCCGTCGCCCGTGAGAGTCGCAGCGGAGGCCAGCAAGCGACCGGCTCGCGACAGCACGCGGTAGTAGGTGCCGTCGTCGTAGAGGTCGGCACCGGCACGGCCGCGATAATGTGTCTGATGTCCGACCGTCAGGTCGAAATCAAAAGGCTCAGGAAGAGGGATGCGCACGGCCTACCCTCGATACCCGGCGACCTCGCGGCGTAGCACCACGATCGCTACGAGCACGAAACCGGCGATGACGACCCCCGTCAACATCGCGCCCGGGGCCCCGAGCCAGAAGGCCATCACGCCGAGGACGATGAATCCCATCGACGGACCGCCCCGGTTGGACACCTGCAGAACGGCGCTTGCGCGCCCACGCACCTCATCGGGAACCATGAGCTGGAGGACCGTCTGTCGCAGGATCGCGCCGACGCCGTCCAGACCTCCCAGAACCACCAGCGCCACGATGGAAAGGAGGAAGTTGCGCGAGATCGCGAACACCGCCACCGCCACCAGATAGGACCCGAACGTCCACAAGACCAGCAGCCCCTTGCGCCGAATATTGCCAGCCACGAGCAACGCCACCGTCCCAACGATGAACCCGGCGGCCGGCGCCGACAGCAGCAGGCCGAACCCGACGGGACCCACATTCAAGATGTCCTCCGCGAACACCGGCATCAGCACCTGGTAGTAGGTGAAAAACATCGCCGCCAGGTCCAGCGCCATCAGCGAGAGGATAACCCTCGTCTGAATCACGAACCTCCAGCCCTCCAGCAGGTGCGCCGCGTTCATCTTCCGGACGGTCTGGGTCACCAGAGGCTTCAGTGGCGGAAGAGGGAGCAGCAGGAGGAGGGACGGGACGAAGAGCGCCGCCACCAGCCAATACGCCGCACCCGGGCCCCAGAGGCCGATCACTAGCCCCCCGAACGACGGGCCGAGGAGCATCGATCCGTGGCGCGTGCCGGAATTGAGCGTAATCGCGTTCATCAGGTGCGAACGCGGCACGATGCGCGGGATCACCGCCATGCGTGCAGGGCCCTCTAGGACGCTGACCGACGACGTGAACAACGTGACCGCATAGATATGCCATACCTGCAGGAGGTCGAACAGCACGAGCATCCCCAGCGCGACCGACAGGGCTAGGTGGGACGCCATGGCGAAGAGGAGCAGCGTCCTGCGGTCGACTACGTCGGCCAACGCGCCGCCCACGAGTCCCAGCACCAGGACCGGGGCGAACTGGAAGGCGCCCAGGAGCCCGAGGTTCAGCGTCGAGCCGGTGAGGTCGTAGACCAGCCAGAGGTTAGCGGTCTGGCGCATCTGGAAGGCGATGAACCCCACCAGGAAGCTCGCCATCACCAGCCTGAATCGCGAGAAGCCAAGCGACGCCAGCGGGCGTACCCGTTCCTGCGCGGCCCCACCTCCGTTCGCCGGCTCCGAATCAGGCCCAGCTAGCTCTTGGGTGGATTCTGCCAAGCGTCGCTCAGTTCTTAATCAGCGACCCGGGCTGGCAGGTACGGCACCAGCTCGTGATTCGCTGATTGGGGGTGATCTCGGAGATCGTCGCACCGCATCGCTGGCACGGCTCTCCGCCCTTACGATGCACCTTTAGGAAGTCTCGAACCTTCACGTGGATGTTTGGCGGCATACGCTCGCGCACCACTTCGGTCGCCTCCGACAGCACGGCGGGAATCGCTTCATACACGGCGCGCAGCTCCTCATCGCTCAGCGTGCGCCGCTTGCGGAAGGGCGCCACCTTTGCCGCCCACAGGATCTCATCCACATACGCATTGCCGATCCCCGAAATGAACTTCCCCCTGGCCAATACGCCTTTGATCTCGCCGGAATACGGCCGGATGTGCTCCTTGAACTCTTCGAACGTAAGGCCTCCGTCCAGCGCATCGGGGCCCTGCTCGAGCAGCCGGGGAACCCGGTCTAGCTGATCGGGGCGAAGGTAGTACACCAGGCCCATCTGCTTGTCGTCCAGGTACCGCAGTTCCATCCCGGACATGCCCAGCACGAAGAACGTTCGCTTCGACAGCTTGGTGGTGGGCTCGGCAAGCTGCAGGTGCCCGGTCAGCATCAGGTTGATGACGAGCAGTCGGTCGGGGTCGAGGGGGAAGAGCAGGTCCTTCCCCTGTCGGGTGATCTTGCCGAAGGAGCGCCCTCGGATGTCTTCGGCAAAATCCTCAGCGGCGATGGAACGCACGATCCACGGCTTGGGAGAATCGACCCGCACGATCTTCCGGCCGGCGATGCGCTCGTTCAGGAAGTCCTTGATGACCTCAAGGTCGGGGATCTCAGGCACTGGCGAACCTCACGCGCCCGAGTATAGCAACGCGTGTCGCCAGGCGGACGGCTTGAAGAACACCGCCCTATCAAGGGAGACCTCGCATCTCCGTTCGACCTTCTGTACGCGAGCTTCGCTGTACGCTCGAGGTCGCGTTGGCGCTTGGTCGCCATCACCAGGGTGGGCTGGCTACTCTCCAACGTGCTGTCCGCGACGGTTCGCCCGGAGTCGACACCGTGGATTTTCCTCCTGCTGCTCCTCTCTCTCCGTGCCCCTGGCCTTCGAGAGTGCCGTCATGTGGGCGGCGCTTCGGGTTTGCAGCGGTGAAGCGGCCACCGCAGCCGGAGTCCTGAGGCGATGCGCATCTACGGCCGGCTCTTCCTCCTCATCCGACTCGCGCTATTCGGCCCTGCGATCGTCATCGAGGACAGGGCCCTCTTCGGTGCGTACAGCC
>CAZQVD010000025.1:0-17676 GCA_964596665.1 uncultured Dehalococcoidia bacterium | reverse complement strand
CCGGGGAGCTGGTCCTCCGGCACGGGCTGGATGCCGCAGTCCCTGCAGTAGAGGATCGGGATGGGCGTGCCCCAGTAGCGCTGGCGTGATATGAGCCAGTCGCGCATGCGGTAGGTGAGCGTTCGCTTGCCCCAGCCCTCGGCCTCGATGTGGTCGGCAATGGCCTGGTAGCCCTCGGCATTCGGCATGCCGTCGAAGCGCCCGGAGTTGACCTGCGAGCCCTCGTTCTTCTCAACGTAGGCCTCGGAGAGCGCCGTACCGTCCCAGCCGGGCGGCGCGACGACGACGCGGATCTCTAAGCCGTATTTCATGGCGAACTCGAAGTCGCGCTGGTCGTGCGCGGGCACGCCCATGACAGCGCCGGTGCCGTACGACAGCAGCACGTAGTCGCCGATCCAGATGGGCACGCGGTCGCCGTTGAGCCGGTTGACGGCGTAGGCGCCGGTGTACACACCGGTCCTCTCGCGCTCGGTGGAGAGGCGGTCGATCTCCGTGGCCTCACCCGCGCGCCGCACGTAGGCGTCCACGGCTTCGTGCTGCTTGGGGGTGGTGAGTTGCTCGACCAGCGGATGCTCGGGCGCGAGCACCACAAACGTCACGCCAAAGATCGTGTCGATGCGCGTGGTGAACGTTTCGAGCGCCTGCTGCTTGAGGCCGCGCTCCGAGATGTCGAACGATATGTCGATGCCCTCGCTGCGCCCGATCCAGTTGGTCTGCATGGTCTTGATACGCTCGGGCCAGTCGATGACGCCGGAGAAGTTGAGCAGCTCGTCGGCGTAGTCGGTAATCTTGAAAAACCACTGGTCCATCTGGCGGCGGATCACGACGTCGTCGGTGCGTTCGCAGCGCCCGTCGATCACCTGCTCGTTGGCCAGCACCGTCTGGCAGGTGGGGCACCAGTTCACAGGCGCGGATGCTCGGTAGGCCAGGCCCTTCTCGTACATCTTCAGGAAGAACCACTGGTTCCACCGGTAATACTCGGGCAGGCAGGTGACGACCTCGCGGTCCCAGTCGTACGTCGCGCCCATGGACCGGAGCTGTCCGCGCATGCGCTCGATGTTGGCCATGGTCCAGGTATGCGGGTGGATACCGTTCTTGATGGCGGCGTTCTCGGCTGGCAGCCCGAAGGCGTCGAACCCCATGGGGTGCATGACGTTGTAGCCCCGCATGCGCATGAAGCGGGCGTGGGCATCCGATGGGGCCATGGCGTACCAGTGGCCGATGTGCAGCTCGCCAGAGGGGTACGGGTACATGGTGAGGGCGTACCACTTCGGTCGAGGGTCGTCGTCGTTGACGTGGTGGAGCTCGTCGGCGTCCCATCGGTCCTGCCACTTACGGTCGAGGGCCTTGGGGTCGTAGCGCAGCTGCACCGTGCGGGGCGTGGTGGTCATGCGGGGGCTCCGGGCGTGATGCCTCGAAGCGTTAGTTTAACAGGGGTATCCGCCGTAGGGGCGCCTTGTTTGCCCTGAGTACCCGTCTTCGGTGGGGGAAGGGCCGCGAGGGTGACGATGCCTGCCAGGATTGCTGGAGGCCGCGCAGTTGCTTGGCCTCAGTGTCCCGATCGCATGCTCCTATTCGACCTGACGTACTCGAGAGCCTTCGCTTTCGGCTGGCTTTCGGAGGGCGCGGTCGGGCTGCCAACGCAGCCGTAACCGATGCCCCCTAGGTACTTTTGCCGACCACGAACCCGACACCGACCGCGGCGAAGCCGAGGACGAGCGTGAGGCCGACGTTGCCCGCGGCGCTCAGGTAGCTGCCGGCGCGCAGCAGCGCCAGGGTGTCGTTGGTGAGCGACGAGAACGTGGTGAAGCCACCGAGGACACCGAGGAACAGGAAGAGGCGCGCCTCGGGGCTCCAGACGTGGCGCGCTTCGCCGATACCGGCCAGCAAGCCGATGACCAGCGAGCCGACGACGTTGGCGCCGAGCACGGCCCAAGGGAACGTGGGCGGCCCCACCAGACGGGCGACCCAGACGACGAGGCCGTAGCGGGCGACTGCGCCGAGGAATCCGCCTGCGCCCACCAAAAGCACGTTGGTCATCGTGGACGCGCGCTCCTGCTGCGACCACGATCGTCGTCGTCGCGTGGGGGTGGCGCCTGGCCGACCTGGCGGTAGTCGGGCGCGGTGATGGGCATGATGACCACCAGCCGGGCGTCGTTCAGCCGGGAGGCAACCGGGTCTGAGGCGCTGGACGGTATGGCGCGGGTGGTGATGATGGTGGGTAGCCGCGCGTTGTGGCGGTGCACGACGATTTGGTAGAGCTTCTCGTTTGCCCACGCGGTGGAGGTCTCGGAGCCCAGGTCGTCGAGGATGAGCAGCGGCGTCTGCTTCACGCGGTCGAACAGTTCGTCGTAGGTGACCCGGCTGTCGGGGCTGAAGGTGTAGCGCAGGTGGTCGAGCAGGTCCGGGACGAACGCGAAGAAGACCTCTTCTCCGCGCTTGAGGCGCTCGTTGGCGACAGCCACGGCAAGGTGCGTCTTGCCGCAGCCGGAGTCGCCCGCGAGCACGAGCCAGCCCTCGGGGCCTGCAGCGAACGCCTGGGACATGGTGAGGGCGGTCGCGAGGGTCTCGCGGCCCTGGCGGTCGCGCGCGCGGCCATGGGGCTCGAAGGTGTCGAAGCCCATGTGGCGGAGCAGCTCGGGCTCGACCGCGCCGATGCCTGAGCCTCCGGTGCGCGTGCTGCCGCCAAGGTCCATGACGCGCGAGGTCCGCGGATCGAGGAGGCGGCTCTGCAGGCGGCCGTCGAGACGGTCGACGCTAGTGCTCGTGGTGATGATGGTGGGGAGCGCGGCGAGGTAACGGTGGTTGAGCACCTGGTAGATCTTCTCTTCGGCCCAAGCCGTGCCGCCTTGGGTGCCCAGGTCGTCGAGGATCAGCATGGAAACGGTTTTCACCTGGTCAAACATCTCCTCGTAGGACAGCTCGTTCTCGGGCGCATAGGTGGCACGCAGATGGTCAAGGAGGTCCGGGACGAAGGCGAAGAGCACGGGCACGTCGCGCTGCATGATGCGGTTGGCTATGGCGGCGGCCAGATGGGTCTTGCCAGTGCCGCTGCCGCCCACGAGGAGGAACGCGCCGGTGGGATCGTCGGAGTAGGCAAGGGCGGCGTCGAGCGCGGCGCGATAGCGGGCCTGGGACTCGGCGGTCGCGCCGGGGCCCGCGGGGTCGGTGCCCTCGAACGAGACGCCGGAGAGCATGCCCATGTGCGAGAAGCGGCGGAGGCGATCGAGGCGCGGGCCGTCGCCTGCGCCCTCCTGGCAGGAGCAGGGGAACGGTTTGCCGAAGTCGGGGTGGGTGGTGGGCACCTCATGCCGCACCCACTTGCGATCCCCGCAGATGGGACATGACGGCTCCCCCGGCTCGGGGTCGGCCGCGGCCAGCCACTCAGCCGGTAGCTCCGCGCCTGCGGAGATACTCTGCCGCTGTAACCGTTTCAGTATGTCGCCCAGGCTCTCCATGCTTGCGTATCCCTCGTCCCTCTTTCCCCCATCGTTCCAGTATCGCTGATATGTATCGCCAACTTCGCGCGTTGCGCTCGGCGGCCTCGCGTATCGCCGCCTCTATCCACTCAGCGGGGAACTCCTCCTCGGCCTCGCGGAGATGGTCGGCGATCATCGGCGTGAGCATGCCGATGTTGGCTTCGTAGAGTGCGTACACGTTGTCGCGCTCCGCTGCCTGAGCAGGCACCGTCGCAGCCTGCATCGTTGTAGCCAACCGATCTGCGGGCGCCAGCCGCCCGGCGGCGCGCGCGTTCTGCGGCGTGTGCAGCAGGTAGCGTCCACCTGCACGGAGGAGCGTGCCACGCGCGATCGCAAGGTCGAGGCCGCGCAGCACGGCCTCCGGAGAGCTGAGGGCTGCGAGCAAGACCGGGTCGGTCTCCAACGCCGCCTCCGGAACTGCTTTCGGTGCCCCAGCCACCTGCGCGGCGTGCCACAGGAAGCGTAGCGTGCATTTGAGCTCGGCCAGGTCGTCGATCTGCTCCAGCAGCGAGCCGAGGAGCGGACTGGGCACGGGCAGCGAGCGCGTACCGTCCGGGAACCCCGCCAATGCCGGGCCTGGGTCGTCCATGGCCTAGTTCGCAAACTCCGTGGCAAGGTTCTCGAAGCGGGCGAAGTTGCCGCGGAAGTAGAGCCCTATCGAGGAGGTGGGCCCGTGGCGGTTCTTCGCGATCACGAGCTGCACGATGTTCTCCGGGTAGGCCTCCATGGGATGGCGTTCTTCCCACTGGTCCCGGTTGACGTAGTGGTCCTCGCGATGGATGAAGGCGACGACGTCGGCGTCCTGCTCGATGCTTCCCGACTCACGCAGGTCGGACAGGTGCGGATGGTGGTCCGGCCGTTGCTCGATGGCACGGCTGAGCTGGGAAATGGCGATGACCGGCACGTTCAGGTCGCGGGCGAGCGCCTTGAGCTGCCGGGTGATCTCGCTGAGCTCCTGGACCCGGTTCTCGTTGCGGGACTCGGTCCGCCCTTGGATGAGCTGGAGGTAGTCGACAATGATGAGGTCGACGCCGCGGTTGGTGTGGAGCCTGCGCACCTTGGCGCGCATCTCCATGACGCTCTGGATCGGCGAGTCGTCCATGTAGATGGCCAGGTCCGACAGGGCGCCGATGGAGTTCATCATGCGCTGGGTCGCGGCCTCGCCGAGCAGGCCCAGACGCAACAGATGGCTGTCGACCTCGGCCTCCGCGGACAGCAGGCGAAGGGCGAGTTGCTCGCGGCTCATCTCCAGCGAGAAGGCGGCGACCACGGCGCCCAGGCCCGCTGCGTTGCGGGCGATGTTCATGGCGAGAGTGGACTTACCGAGCGCAGGGCGTGCAGCCAGGATGAACAGGTCGCCTCGCTGGAGCCTGCCCAGTGCAGAGTCGAGGTCGGTGAAACCGGTAGGGATGGGGGCGGTGCCTCGGTCCATGGGGTCGAGACCGGCGGTGTTTTCGAGGTATTGGTCGAGCACCTCGCGCAGGGTGACGAAGTCGCGTGTTGCCTGGGTGTTGCGAACGCGGAAGAGGAGCTCCTCGGCCTGCTGCATGGCCAGCTCGACGTCAGCGGTGTCGCCGTATCCGATAGCCGCGATCTCGCCGGCTGCGCCGATGAGCCGGCGCATCGTCGCGGTCTGATTCACGATGGCCGCGAAGTGCTCGATGTGGACGGTGGTCGGGACGATGCTGACGAGATGGCTGAGGTAGGCGGGGCCGCCCACGTCGTCCAAGTGTTCGCGCAGCGACAACTCCCGCGAGACGCTGATCTGGTCGATGGCATCGCCGCGGTGATAGAGGGCGAGGCACGCCTCGAAGCACCACCGATTGCGGTCGCGGTAGAAATCGTCAGTCTTTAGGAGCGGGGCCACGCGGTTCATGGAGTCCCCATCGATGAGCAGGGACCCTACGACCGCCTCCTCCGCCTCTGGATCGTGGGGGGGCAGCTTTTCGGCGTACATCTCAGCCCTGGTTAGATTTGAGTTTCTTCGGGCTCTTCAGAAGGCTCGTTGGGCCCGCTAGATGCGTCGGGGACTGCGTCGTCCGTGGAGGCTTCCGCTCCGCCATTTTCGGTATCGTCGGAGCCGCGGTCCTCGCCAGCTTCGAACGCGGCAAGAGCCTCCGCGTCCACCTCGGCCAGAGCCGCTGCCTCCTCGGGCGTATAGCCCTCGGGGATGACCGAAACGATCACGTTGGCGTGCACGTCGCGGTACAATCGGATCGCGACCGGGAAGTCTCCCGGCTCATGGATGGCTTCGCCGAGGAGCACCTGGCGATGGTCAATCTCGCGCTCGGTGGCCTCGGTGAGCTTCGTGGCAATCTGGCGGCCGGTGACGGCACCGAAGAGGCGCCCGCTGGGCCCAACGCGCATCTCGACGACCACCGTGGAGCCGTTCAGGGCCTCGGCGACAGCTCCCCACTCTTCTGAGAACTTGAGCCGGTTCGCCTGTGCGGCCTTCTCGATAGCCTTGATGCGTTGGAGCTGGTTGGGTGTCGCGGGGGCTGCCAGACCCTTGGGGAGGAGGTAGTTGCGGGCGAACCCGTTCTTGACTTCCTTCACCTCGCCGGCGTCGGCGGTCCCGGCGACATCTTCTAGGAAAATAACCTTCATATCCGAGTCCTCACTGTTCCAGGTGGGGCCGCCGAGCCCGAGCCTGTACGACTAACAACGAGGCGACCGGCAGCCGTCCTCCATCATACTGTACCGGAACTACCAAAGGAGCCAGGTCTCAGTGTCAACGGAACAGAGGTCGGAACGATGCCGCGCCAGGCGTGTCGGATTATCCATCGACGCTTGCGTGGGGAAGCAAGTGGGCTGGCCGCCAATTTCGAGTCCCGTTTTTCGGCGTAGGATGGGCTGATCCTGGATCCACGGAGGGCTGCCGTGTCATTGACCCAGATTGACCCGAAGATGAGAAGCGCGGATGGGCGCACCGTGTTGCCGTCGTTCTCGCTGGCCGAGCGCGATCGCCGGTACGCCAGCGTGCGTGCGCTGATGGCCGAGCGTGAGCTGGATGTACTCGTGGTACCCGTGGGCGACGGAGCTGACACGCAGGCGAACGCCCGGTACCTCTCGCAAATTGGCGGGAACGGGGCGTGGGTCGTGCTGCCTGCCACCGGAGAGGCGACGGCGTTCTTGGCATCCGACAGCGGGGTGCGGATGTGGTCCGAGCACCTCACGTGGCCGTCGGATCTTCGGGTCGGCGTTCCGTCGGTGGCCGTGCCCGAGCGGCTGCGGGAGCTGGGCCTGGCTCGGGGGCGCATCGGCATCGCCGGGCTGGAGGGGCAGTTCGGCCGGCCTGAGGGAATCATCCCGCATGAGACGTGGCGCCGAATTACCCGAGCCCTCCCCGAGGCGGCGTTCGTCCCAGCCGCCGGCGTGCTGGATACGGCGCGCCAGGTGAAGGGAGAGGAGGAGGTGGCGGTGATCGAGCGCGTCGCTGTCGCGAACGAGGCGGCGGTCTCCCGCATGTTCGACGTGGCGCGCCCGGGCGTCGAAGAGCGCGTCGTGTGGCGCGAGATGAACAACATGCTGATCCGCTGCACGGAGGAGTATCCGTCGCGCCTGTCGCTGGGTTCCAACGGTCGTCCGGCCAACGCGGGAAACTCGCTGCCGCTGCCCATCGCCATGGAGGATGGTGGCGTGCTGAGCCAGGAGGTGGCCGCGCGCCTGCAAGGCTACCAGGCGCAGTCAAATCACTCGATTCTGGTAGGTACGCGCAACGAGCGTTACGAAGAGGCGATGCGCGATGCAATCGCTGTGTTCGAGGGTCTGCGGGGCTGGGTTGCCCCGGGCCGGTCGCTGGCCGAGATGGCGGCAGAGACGCGCCGGCTGCTCGCGGAAGTTGGCGGCACGTTCGCGGGTGGGCCGTTCATCCACACTAACGGCCTGGGGGCGGATCGCCCGCGCTTCGGGCCGAACGGTAGCGTGCAGGCGACGGGAGCCGATCCGATGGAGGACGCGGAGCTTGTGATCGAGGTGGGCTGGACGTTCACAATCAAGGCCGGCGTAACGCTCGGTGACATGACGGCGCAGGTGGGCTCGCCCGTGACGGTGACGGCGGCGGGTGCGCGGCGGCTAGGCTCACGAGCGCTAGTGCCCTACAGCACCGGCGGCAGCAACGCGGCTGCCGGCAGTGGGCAGGCGGCCGCCCTCATGCCCTTCCGCACGACGCTATAGGGGGCGCGATCGCTTCCCCACAAGCTACGGTCACTGCGGTTGGCCTGTTGCTGTTGCTGAGTCCTCCCATCAGCGGACCGTGTTTCCTCGCGGCCTCGCCGTCAGGGCACCAGCGAGCCGCCAGCTCAGGAGCGCTAGTTCAGCCACGCCGGGAACAACCAAGAGCAGATTCCCCATCCCTATCCCAACAGGGCCCTAGTGAGCGTTCCTTCACGTCTCAGACCGACGACGAGGGTTCTCTCAACCCCCCGTGAGCGCACGCTCCAAGCCGCATTCGTAGGCGTCTGTGAGCCCAGCGAGCGGCTCGTCGACGAGACCGGCCATGCTCACGCGACCGCCGCCCACGGCCCCGAGCCGCAGCGCCGGCACGCCGTGCTCGGCGGCGAGCCGCTCGACGCTGGCCGCGTGCTCCGGCGCGCACGAGACGACGGCGCGGGAGGCGGCCTCTCCGAAGAGCGCTGCGTCCCACCGGCCTGGAGTCTCAGGTGGCGATTGCTCTGCTGCGGCGCTACGAAAACCCTTGCCGCCGATGATGGCGCTCTCGGCGATGGCCACGGCGAGTCCGCCGTCGGAGCAGTCGTGCGCGGAGCGCAGCAGGCGTTTGCCGGCGAGAGCGATGAGCAGGCGCTGGAGGCGAGCCTCGGCGTTGAGGTCGAGGCTCGGCTTGCCGATGACCAGGTCATGCACGTGGGCGAGGTACTCGCTGCCTGCGAGGGTCGCATCGTTGGCGCGCCACGCGTCGGCGCCAAGGAGCAGCACGGAGTCGCCCTCGTTCGCGAACCCTGCGGTGAGCCTAGTGTCGGACTGCTCCAGCAGTCCGACGGCGCCCACGACCGGCGTGGGGTAGATGGCCTCGCCCTGTGCCTCGTTGTAGAGCGATACGTTGCCGCTGACCACGGGGATGCCGAGGCCGCGGCAGGCCTCAGCCATGCCTTTGATGCACTCCTCGAGTTGGTAGTAGACCTCCGGGCGCTCCGGGTCGCCGAAGTTGAGGCAGTCGGTGACCGCCAAGGGCACGCCTCCGGCGCAAGCCACGTTGCGGCAGGCCTCGGCAACCGCGAGCGCTCCGCCAGTGTACGGGTCGAGGTAGGCGTGCCTGCCGTTGCCGTCGATGGCGATGGCGATGGCCTTGGTGGTGCCACGCAGGCGCAAGACCGCGGCATCGCCTGCCCCCGGCTTGGCGAGGGTGTTGGTCTGCACCTCGTGGTCGTACTGGCGGTACACCGCGCGCTTGCTGGCGATGTTGGGCGATGCGAGTAGCGACGTTAGCAGATCCCCCGCACGGGAACGGTCCGGAACGACGGGTAGCTCGGCGCTCTGCAGCGCGTCGAGGTACGCTGGGCGCGTGCCGCCGGTGCGGTACTGAGGTGCCTCGACCAGCGTGGCAATGTCGAGCTTCGCGGTGAGTGTGTCGCCATCGTAGACACGCGCCACGCCGGTATCGGTGACCGTGCCAATCACGGTGACGGGGAGGTCCCAGCGCTCGAAGATATCGCGAACCGGGGCCTCGTGGCCGGAGCTCACGATCAGCAGCATGCGCTCCTGAGACTCGGAGAGCATCACGTCGTAGGCGCTCATGCCCTGCTCGCGGCGGGGCACCAGTGCGACGTCGAGGTCGACGCCGGTGCCGCCGCGTTCTGCGCATTCCATGACGGAGCTGGTGAGGCCCGCCGCGCCAAGGTCTTGTAGGCCTTCGAGGTGGCCGGAGCGGGCGGCCTCTAGACAGGCCTCGATCAGCACCTTCTCCAAGAACGGGTCGCCGACCTGCACCGTGGGGCGCATCTCGTCACCGTCCCCGCCGCCGAAGGTGCGCGACGCGAGGCCGGAGGCGCCGTGGATGCCGTCGCGGCCGGTGGCGGAGCCGACGACCATGAGCGTGCTGCCGGGCGTGGACGCGGCGGCGCGCATCATCTCGCCGTCGCGCAGCAGGCCGATGCACATGGCGTTCACCAGTGGGTTGCCGCTGTAACTCGGTGCGAACATCACCTCGCCGCCCACATCGGGCACGCCGATGCAGTTGCCGTAGCCGGAGATCCCGGCGACGACACCCTCGAAGAGGAAGCGGTTGTGGGGGTCGGTGAGCGGGCCGAAGCGCAGTGAGTTCAACAGGGCGATGCGCCGCGCGCCCATGGCCAGGATGTCGCGCACGATGCCGCCCACGCCGGTGGCGGCGCCTTGGTAGGGCTCGATGGCGGAGGGATGGTTGTGCGACTCGGCCTTGAACACGATGCTGAGCCCGTCGCCGATGGAGACGACGCCAGCGTTCTCCAGGCCGGCCTCCACGCGCACCGCTGCGCCTGAGGTGGGGAAGAGCCGCAGCAGCGGCTTGGAGTGCTTGTAGCCGCAGTGCTCGCTCCACAGCGCTCCGAAGAGCCCAAGCTCAATCTCGTTGGGCTCGCGCTCGAGTTTCTGGACGATCAGGTCATACTCCTCCCGTGAGAGGGCGATCTGATCGAGTGTTTCCTTGCTAGCGGGCACGCGTCCTCCGGAGCGTCAGGTGGTGAGTCCGATGATACCCACGCCGGCCACGACGAGGAAGGCTCCGGCCAGCGCACGGCGAGTGATGCGCTCGTGACCTCGTAGGACGAAGAGCAACACTACGTACGACACCAGCGGGACCGCGCCCAAGATGGGTGCTCCGACGCTGTAGTCGATGCGGCTGAGCCCCGTGTAGAAGCTGCCGAAGGCGGCCGCGAACAGCGCTCCTGCCGCGAGCGCCCACGCGAGGGCCGGGCGGGTCATGCGAACGGCGCGGAAGCGCCGCGCGTTGACGGCGACGACCAGCGCCATGCCGAAGAGCGCCTCGTAAAAACCGATGATGATCCCCGGCGCGCCTTCATCCGCCAGCTCGTTGGCGACGAACCCCGTGCCTGCGAACGATGCGGCGGCCAGGACCGCGAATGCGATGCCGATGGTGACGGTGCTGATGCCGGCAAAGATGCGAGGCGGCGTACTCATTCCTGCACCCGCTCGCGATCGGTGACCAGGACGGCGACACCCGCAACCACGGCGAAAGAGCCGACGAGCGTCAGCGGCCCGGGGCGCTCGCCGCCCAACGTCACGGCGAACAGGATGGCGATGAGCGGCGCCGCGCCCAGGATCGGCGCCGCGATCACGACTCCGGCGCGCATCATGCCGTGGAAGTAGAGCAGGTTGCCGGTGACCCACGTGAGCAATCCCATGAAGGCGGTGAGCAACAGGAACGTGCCGTCTTTGGATGCGAAGGCCCCCGCGCCCTCGATCGCGATGCCCACGGCCCCGAGCGTGAGGATGACCATGGTAATCATGACGATCAGCACCGTCTCGGCACCGGCACCGAACATGGCTCTGCGGGCGAAAACGTCCCCGGCGCCCCAACTGGTGGCGGCGATTATGGTCAGCAGGATGCCGAGCTCCACGTTGTGCCTAGACGCTCGTGCGCTGGTGCAGTGCTTCGGCCATGGAGCGCATGATGACGAGGCCGTCAGTGCCGCCAAGCTCGGGCTCCACCACGCGCTCCGGGTGCGGCATGAGGCCCAGCACGTTGCCCGCTTCGTTGGTGACGCCGGCGATGTTGTCGCGGGAGCCGTTGGGGTTGGCGCTTTCGCTCACGGTGCCCTGCGCGTCGCAGTAGCGCAGCGCGATCTGGCCGTTGGCGTCCATGCGGGCGAGCGTCGCGTCGTTAACGTAATAGTTACCGTCGCCATGGGAGACGGGGATCGAGAGGACGTCGCCCGCCTTCGCCGCGGACGTGAATGGGGCCGCGGTACGCTCCACGAGCAGGTGCTGTGGGTGGCAGCGGAACTGCAGGTTCTGGTTGCGCATGAGCGCGCCGGGCAGCAGGCCCGACTCGCACAAGACCTGAAAGCCGTTGCAGCTCCCGATCACCGGACCGCCCACGTTGGCGAAGTCGACGATGGCCTGCATCACGGGAGAGAAGCGGGCTATGGCGCCCGGGCGCAGGTAATCGCCGTAGGAGAAGCCGCCCGGGAGCACCACGCCGTCGAAGCCGGAGAGATCGGTCTGCTTGTGGAAGACGTACTCGGCCTGCTCGCCCATGATGCCTGTGAGCGCGGCATGCCAGTCGACCTCGCTCCAGGTGCCGGGGAAGACGACGATGGCGAAACGAACCGTCATGTGCTAGCGAGCGCGTCGAGGAGGTCGCTGACTATCTTGTGGACCAGGGCGCCGTCGGCTTTGCCCTTAAGCTGAGGCATGAGCTTGCCCATCAGCTTGCCGCGGTCAGATGGGCCTGTTGCGCCGAGCTCATCAGCGGCCTGCTTGGCCAGCGCCGTGATATCGTCGGCGCCTAGCTGCTCGGGTAGGTAGCGTGTGAGCACGTCGAGCTCCGCCTGCTCCTTGTCGACGAGGTCCGCCCTGCCCGCGTCGCCGTACGTGGTGATGCTGTCGCGGTACTGCTTGGCCATGCGCGCCAGCACCTCCGCGACGCCACTGTCGTCGAGCTCCTTCTGCGCCGCAACCTCCGCGTTCTTGATGGCTGACCTCATGAGACGAACGGTGTCGCGGACCACCTGGTCCTGTGCCTTCATCGCCGTTTTCAGGTCGTCATCGAGCTGCTCTTGCAGGCTCATGACCGCGCCTCTGCGGTGGCGGGAGCGTGGTCGAGCTGGCGGTAGACGTTGACCATCTGGATGGCAGACTCAACGGCGTCGAATCCGCGGTTGCCCTTGGCACCGCCGGAGCGGGCCATGGCCTGGTCCATGTCCTCGGTGGTGAGCACGCCGAAGGCCACGGGGGTGCCCGAGTCACGGGCCACCTGGGCGATGCCGCGGGCGGATTCGGCGCAGACGTAGTCGAAGTGGGATGTCTCGCCGCGGACCACGCAGCCGAGCGTGACGAGGGCGTCCCAGGTGCCTGCCGAGGCCATGCGGCTCGCAAGCTGTGGGAGTTCCAGAGAGCCGGGCACCCAGGCGATGGTGATGTCCTCTTCGCGGATGCCGTGGTGTGCCAGCGCTTCGCGCGCTCCGCCGAGGAGGCGTGAGGTGACGACCTCGTTGAACTGAGCGACGAGGACGCCGATCCGCAGACCGTGCGCGTCCAGGCCGCCGCGTAGCTCCCTTGCCATAGCACTATTCTAGCGACGGACCCGGACGGCGCCTAGTGCGTTATTTCTTGCCGCCACCGGAGTTTCCGCCATGCGAGTTGCCTCCGTTGCATGCGGCCGCGAGGATGGAGAGGCCAAAAGCATCGCTACAGGAAAAGTGAAACGAGGACGCAGGGTTGGAAGAGGCGCGCGCACGAGCCGGTTTATAGAAGATGGCACGTCGGTTTGCATCCGTACGGCGGTATCACGAGGGGTGCCGTAGGGGCGTGCGTACTAGGTACCTGTCGAGCCGGTGGGCGCGTCGAGAGCGTCGAAGAGATGGCCGAGCTTGTCGCGCTTGGTCTCCAGATAGTGGATGTTCTCGGGGTTGCCCTCGACGATGATGGGAACGCGCTCGACGAGGCTGAGGCCGTAGCTCTCGAGACCGACCACCTTCTTGGGGTTGTTGGTGAGCAGCCGCATGTTCTTGACGCCGAGGTCGACGAGGATCTGGGCACCGATGCCGTAGTGTCGCAGGTCAGGCGGGAAGCCCAGCTGAGCGTTAGCCTCCACCGTGTCGGCGCCGTCGTCCTGGAGGGCGTAGGCTCGGATTTTGTTGTGCAGACCGATGCCGCGCCCCTCTTGCCGCATGTACAGGAAGACGCCACGCCCCTCCTCCGCGATGGCCTTGATGGCCATGTCGCGCTGAAATCCGCAATCGCAGCGCAGCGAGCCGAACACGTCGCCTGTGAGGCATTCGCTGTGCACGCGCACGAGCACCTGCTCATCCGTGTCCACGTCGCCGAAGACCAGTGCCACGTGCTCCGCGGCGTCCACCTCCGAGCGGAAGGCGACGGCCTTCGCCTCGCCGTTGGGCGTGGGGAGGCGGGCCTCGGCGACGCGCACGACAAGGCGCTCGTGTTCGAGGCGATACGAGATGATCTGGGCGACGCTGACGATGTTTAGGCCGTGCTCGGCGGCGATCAGCTCGAGCTGCGGGAGCCGGGCCATGGTACCGTCTTCATTCATGATTTCGCAGACGACGCCAGCGGGCATGAGGCCTGCCATCCGCGCGAGGTCAACGGAGGCCTCGGTCTGCCCGGCGCGCACCAGCACGCCGCCCTCCTGCGCCTGCAGCGGGAACATGTGGCCGGGCCTGGCCAGGTCGCTGGGCCGCGTGGCCTTGTTCACGAGCGCGCGGATTGTGTCGGAGCGGTCGCTCGCGGAGATGCCGGTGCCACCGTTGTCGAGGTCGACGGAGACGGTGAAGGCGGTCGAGTGGCGAGCGGTGTTGTGCGCCACCATCATATCGAGTTCGAGTTCTCGGAGCCGCTCGGCCTTCATGGGGATGCAGATCAGCCCACGGCCGTGGGTTGCCATGAAATTGATCGCATTGGGAGTGATGTGCTCGGCGGCGAGAACGAAGTCGCCCTCGTTCTCCCGGTCCTCGTCGTCGATGACGATGACGATCCTGCCTTCGCGGATGTCATCGATCGCTTGCTCAACCGTCGCTAGACCCACCGGCTCCTCCTGCAAGCAGGCGCTCCACGTACTTAGCGACGATGTCCACTTCGAGGTTGACGCTGTCGCCAGGTGAGCGCTCGCCAAGTACGGTGTGCTCAAGCGTATACGGTATCACGGCGACCGTGAACGTGGAATCGGCCACGTCCGTGACGGTGAGGCTGATGCCGTCGACGGCTATGAATCCCTTCTCGACGACGTACCGCGCGACCTCGCTGGGCATCCGCACGCGCAACGTCTTTGCCTCCGGGGTGCCGTCAAGCGAGGCGACGGTTCCCACGCCGTCGACATGCCCCTGCACGAAGTGGCCGCCCATCCGTGTCGTGGGTGTGACGGCGCGCTCCAAGTCCACGCCCACGCCGATCTTCAGGCCGCCGAACGCCGTTCGGTCGAGCGTCTCGTC
Source organism: uncultured Dehalococcoidia bacterium (assembly GCA_964596665.1). GTDB lineage: Bacteria > Chloroflexota > Dehalococcoidia > Lucifugimonadales > Australimonadaceae > CAZQVD01. The sequence continues at coordinate 3,074 of CAZQVD010000025.1, read as the reverse complement.
GGAGAGCTCCACGGTGAAGCGGTCGGCTGTCCGCTCGACGACCGTGAGGCATGCGCCGTTCACGGCGATACTATCGCCGATCGCGGTGTCTTCGAGCACGGCGTGGGCCCTGACGACCAGCCGATGGCCGTCCATCGCCACAACGCCGCCTACCCCCTCGACGATGCCCGTGAACAACGTTTTGCGCCTCAAGCGTAGGCAGGATAGCCGGTGATCATGACGTCCCCTTCGATCTCCTCGTGGCGAGGGGCGGTCAGGCGTATCGCTTGCGCCATGTCGCCCGCGCCGCTGCCGCCCACGGGAGACGGCGCACCGTCTCCCCCGATGATGACGGGGGCCACGAAGGCGACCACCTTATCGACGAGGCGCGCATCGAAGAGCGCTCCCAGCAGGGTCGCACCACCCTCCACGAGAACGCTGGTGATGTCGCGCTCACCGAGCTGACGCAGCACCTCGGCAAGGTCCACGCGGGCGCCATCGCCCGGTGCGCTCAGCAGCTCGGCCCCTGCCGTCTCCAGTGTCCTGCGGCGCGTGTCCGGTGCGTCGGCGACCGCGACCAGCGTCGTGCCGTCCTCCCGGAGCATGGCGGCGCCGGGGGCGAGGCGTGCGGTAGTGTCGATGACGACGCGGGTGGGCTGGCGATTACGCGGCACGGGCGCGTCGCGGACAGTGAGCTGGGGGTCGTCAGCGAGGGCGGTGCCGATGCCAATCATGATGGCGTCGTGCCCTGCGCGTAGCCGGTGCACGCGGCGAAGCGAGGCCTCGTTGGATATCCAGCGCGAAGACCCGGAAGCCGTGGCGATCTTGCCGTCGAGGCTGAGCGCGAACTTGGCGATGACGAACGGAATCCCGGTCGTGACGTGCTTGGTGAAGGATTCGATAAGCTCGCGAGCCTCTGGGGAGGCGTCGCGGATCGTGACCCTGATGCCGGCGCTCTCGAGCTTCGCGACGCCGCGGTCGTCGGTGTGATGGGCCGGGTCGAGTGCCGCGATGTGGACGCGGCTGACGCCAGCCGCGATCAGTGCCTCGGTGCACGGCGGCGTACGTCCAGAGTGTGCGCATGGCTCGAGCGTGACGTAGACCTCGGCGCCTCGCGCTGCCTCGCCGGCCTGCTGCAGGGCGACGATCTCGGCGTGCTCCTGGCCCGGCGGGCGCGTGAAGCCTTCGCCGACGATACGGCCGCCGGACACGATCACCGCTCCTGCGGGCGGATTGGGGCTGACGGAGCCGACGGCCTGCCGAGCGAGCTCGATGGCTCGCGCCATATGGTCCCGGTGGCTGGGGTCTGCGTTGGCCATGCCCGGGGCTAGCTGTTGCCGGACCCAGCGTCCGAGGCGCCGGCGTCGAAGTCCATATGGACGCGGCTGGGAGTGGGGTCCGTCTGACCTTGGTACTTGCTGCCGAGCTCGGCGGAGCCGTAGAGGTAGTCGGCGGGGGTGGTGAGCTTGAGGAAGGAGATCTGGCCGATCTTCATACGGTGGTACAGCGTGATGGGCAGGCCGGAGACGTTGCTCAGCTCCAGTGTAAGGTGCCCCTTCCAACCTGGGTCGACGTAGCCGGCGGTGGAGTGGATCAACAGGCCGATGCGCCCGAGCGAGCTCTTGCCCTCGAGGCGCCCGACGAGGTCGTCGGGCACTTCCACGTGCTCCAGCGTGCTGCCGAGGACGAACTCGCCGGGATGCAGCATGAACGGATCGTCGTTGCCCATGGTGACCATATCGGTCAAACGGTCGTTCGTGGAGCGCACGTCCACGTAGGGCACACGATTGTTCCGGAAAACGAGCACGTTGCGGTCGAGGTGCAGGTCGACGCTGGCCGGCTGGATGCAGCCGTCGCCCAAGGGGCGAACGACGATGCGGCCTTTGGCTATCTCCTCGCGGATGGTGCGGTCGCTAAGGACCATGACGTGCTCCAACGTGCTCCTGTCGGCCGCATTCTAGCAGGGAGCCGCCCGCGTATCGCCAGATGACGCCTAGTAGACGACGGCCTTGCTGCTGCCGCCGGAGACGCTGAGTGATTCGCCGGTGATGCACCCGGACAGCGGCGAGCAGAGGAACGCGACCACCGGGCCGATCTCCTCGACGGTGACGATGCGCCGGATGGCCAGATTTGCCGCCATCTCGGCCTCGATCTCCTCCACGCTGATGCCCCGTCGCTCGGCGCGCGCCTTGATGCCAGTGACCTGCGCGTCGGTCTTGGCGAGCGCCGGGTGCACGGCGTTGACGGTGATGCCCTTGGGGCCGAGTTCCTCACTCAGTACCTTGGTTGCGTTCATCACGGCCGCATTGCGGATGCCGCCGCTGACGCCCGCGGCGCTGCGCGCGGCCATGCCGTCGATGTTGACGATGCGTCCCCAGCCCTTCTGCTCCATGTGGGGGAAAGCCTCCTTGGCGCATCGCAGGTAGCCCATGATCTTCACGTTGAAATCGTCCAGCAGCATGGGCTCGTTGAGCTGTGATAGGCTGTCGGGACCGCCCGTGCCGCCGACACGCGCGGCGTTGTTCACGAGTATGTCGAGGCCGCCGCAGGCGCTCACAACGTCGGCAACCAGCCGCTTGACCTGATCTCCATCGCCCATGTCGGCCTTGAACGCCTCGATGCGCCCGCCGGTCTCGCTCGAAAGCTCGGCCGCCGTTGCTTTAGCAGCATCATGGTCTCGCCCGCAGATGGCGACGGTCGCGCCTTCGCGGGCGAGTGCATTGGCGATGGATCTGCCGATCCCCCTGCTTCCGCCGGTTACCAGTGCTACTTTTCCATTGAGTCCGAGATCCACGACGCACCTCCCCCAGCCCGAGGGCCAATAACGAAGGGGTGCCCTTGCGGACACCCCTCCTTGTTTCGTTGCTTCCGCGCCTACTGTAGTGGCGCGCCGATTAGGTGGCAAACGTGGTCGCGAACACCAGGGCCACGATGGACATGAGCTTGATCAGGATGTTCAGCGACGGCCCGGAGGTGTCCTTGAAGGGGTCGCCGACCGTGTCACCCACGACCGCGGCCTCGTGGTTGGTGGTGCCCTTACCGCCGTAGGCGCCAGCCTCCACGTACTTTTTCGCGTTGTCCCATGCACCGCCGGA
>CAZQVD010000024.1:17347-18063 GCA_964596665.1 uncultured Dehalococcoidia bacterium | reverse complement strand
GAAAGACATGCTAAGCGCAGACACGAACGCACGCATAACCCAGGTAGGCCCCGGCACGCCCGCGGGAGAGCTGCTTCGCCGCTACTGGATGCCGGTTGTGCCCAAAGCAGAGCTTGACGAGCTCCGCATGCGCCCCGTGCGGCTCCTCGGCGAGGATCTGGTGGCATACAAGGACGACCTGGGCCGCTACGGGCTTCTGGCCGAGCAGTGTCCGCACCGATCGGCCTCTCTGCGCTACGGCCGGATAGATGGCGCGGCCCTGCGATGCCCTTACCACGGGTGGACATTCGCCCTACCCGGTGCCTGCCTGGACCAGCCAGCGGAGCCGCCTGGCAGCACGTACAAGGATTCGATCCAACAGACCGCCTACCCCGTCCAGGAAGCGGGAGGGCTGCTGTTCGCCTACATGGGACCGGCACCCGCTCCGCTGATTCCACGATACGACGTGCTCGCTCGGGAGGATTGGGAACGGCGCATCGAGATCCACCCGGTGCTCGAATGCAATTGGGTCCAACCCATGGAGAACGCGGTCGATCCAGCGCACCTCTACTGGCTGCACGGCTACACCGGTGGCGCCCCGTCCGCCAGCCCCGACGACTCGAACGAGTTCGAGCCCTTCGGGCTCGGCATCTACAAGTCACACATCGAAAAGAATCGAACCGAAGCGCACCCGTTGGTCTTCCCCAACATCCTGCGCGGGCCGGTCGACCCGGCGA
>CAZQVD010000024.1:11362-17337 GCA_964596665.1 uncultured Dehalococcoidia bacterium | reverse complement strand
CTCCACAACCCCACACCCGATGGCGCGCCGGTCCATCAGGAGACCGTGCCGTACCAGTACATCGGAGCGGTGAAGGAGGCATACGACGACCAGGGGATAGCCCGCTTCCGTCACCACATGAAGAGCTTCGCGAGCCAGGACGCGATGGCTTGGGAGACGCAGGGAGCCGTGGTCGACCGCGAGAAAGAGCACCTCGCTGTCAGCGACAAGGGCATCATCATGTTCCGCAGGATGATCGAGGAGCAGATCATCGCCGTGGCCGAGGGCCAGGATCCCCTGGGGGTGCTGCGAGAGCCGCACGACACCATCAACTTCTACATCAAGCAGATCGACCTTCGCAGCGGCGATTCCATTTCCTGGCCGAACCAAGACAAGCGCAGCTTCGCACTGTCAGTCATGGACGACCATGGTCCGTACCGTGGCTCGGGCCAGTAGGCCACTCGCTAGCCCTTCAGCATCCCGGCGAGGCGCCCGCGGAGGCGACGCTCTCCCGCACCTCCACTCGGCGATACCGCAACCCGCCTTCACCACCAGCCCAGCCTTCGATGAAGGCGTTCCGAGCGACCCTGGCGTACGCTTCCCGCCAAGGGAAGCCGCTGGGGAGATCTGGTAGCTCGGTGAGCAGTGCATTGTGGTCGTCGCTTGCGACCACGGACCGCGTCTGCTACTCCTCTCGCGGCTTGGACCGGGGGCCAAACGGCTCCGGTTGGAAAGGGCCATCGCGCGCCTGCAGGTAGCCTCGCATGCCGTCTCGCTCGCCAGCCTCTTCCAACGGCCGTCGGAACTCCTCGCGCACGGAGGCGTGGGCGATCGCCGACAGCTCGGCGTTCAGCGTCCACGCGTTTGCCAGCCCCATCATGTCGAGGCCGCGCGTCGCGACGTAGAGGTTCGTGCTCACGACCTCGGGGCTGACCATGGCAATACGATCGACGAGCGTGAAGCAGCGCTCTATTAGGTCGTCATGCGGCACTACGTCGTTCACCAAACCGATGCGCTTAGCCTCCCACGCGTCGATGTGGTCGCCCGTCAGGCCATACAGCAACGCGTTCTTGAAGCCGGCGAGTAGCGTCCACATGAAGTTGGTATTGGAGATCTGCCGCACCTCCGGCTGCGCGAACACGGCACGGTCCGAGGCGAACGTGATGTGGGTGCAGATCGCATACCAGCTCCCCCAGCCCATGGCCCAACCGTTCACCGCGCCGATGACGGGCTTCGAGAGGCGCCACAGATGCTCCAGCCGCCGGATGCCCTCGCGGTCCCGCGTCCGGTGCCCTTCGATGTGCTCCCCGACGCCGACGCCCTCCGGCAGTCCCGACGGCCACTGCGTTGTCGCCCGGCTGAGCCCTCGCGTCATGTCGGCGCCCGCGGAGAAGGCGCGTCCCGCGCCGGTGAGCACGATGGCGCGAACCTCCGGGTCGGCCTCGGCCTCGTCGAGCGCGTGGTCGATCTCGTTGCGAATTTGTTCGTTCAGCGCGTTCATCTGTTCGGGCCGGTTCAGCGTGATCAGCACGCCGTGGCGCTGCTTCTCGTACAGCAGGTATTCGTAGGTCATGACCCCTCCTAGGTAACCGCCGCTAGTGGATGGCTCCCGACGTCTCACCGTCCGCGATCTCGTCCGCCGACATGCCAAGAATGGTGCCGAACACGTACGCATTGTCCGTCCCAGGCCACGGCGTCGGTGAAGATGCCGACGCCCGCGAGACCGAAGGGATACCTGGCAACCCCTGATGCGTGAGCCTGCCCCACGGCGGCTCGTCGATCTCCACCAAGTGGCCTCGCGCCCGCAGATGGGGGTCGTGATAGAGATGCTCGCTGTTCATCACCATGCCCGCCGGCACACCGTTCGTCTGCAATACGCGCAACGCCTGGTGGGGTGTGAGTTGGGCGGTCCACACCGCGACGTGCCGGTCCAGTTCATCGCGATGCTCTCGCCTTGCCCCGTGCGTGTCGAATCGTCCCTCCGCAACCCAAGGCGGCTCGCGCATGGCGGTCACAAGCGAACGCCAGTCGTCGTCGCTCTCGCATGCGATGACGACCCACGTGTCCGGATTGCGGCACGGGTAGCACCCATATGGCGAGAGGCGAGCGGTCAGCGGCTCGTCGTACCCAACAGGGCCCCACGAGCGGCCATTGATGGTGTAGTCGAGGATCGCCGGTCCGAGCAGCGAGCCCTGGCCGTCGACCATGCAGATCTCCAGCGATTGGCCCTCCCCAGTGCGGTCGCGATACTCAATCGCTGCCATCGTGGCGAGTGCCATGAAGGCGGCACCCACGTAATCGGGCAGCGTGCCCTTGGCGTGGGCCTCCATGGGCGATTCGGGGTGGCCCCAGAGGTGCACCAGGCCTGTATAGGCCTGGAGCGAGTTGCCGTAGGTCACCCACTTGCGCAGCGGACCGGTGGAACCGAGGCCGGGCATACCGATCTGGATGATGCCCGGTTTGCGCTTGATGAGCTCCTCGTACCCGACACCGAGGCGGCCCATGACGCCCGAGCTGAAATTGTCGACGACCACGTCGCTCACATCCACCAGGCGCTCGAAGAGCTGCTTGCCGCCTTCGTTGCGCAGATCGATGGTGCACGAGAGCTTGTTGCGGTTCATGTCCGGGTAGATCGCCCGCCAGGTATCGCGGTTCGCAGGAAGGTCCGCCGATTCGACCTTCACAACCTCCGCACCGTAGAACGCAAGCATCTGCGTCCCGATAGGGCCGACGAACACACGGGTCAGATCGGCGACGCGGATGCCCTCCAACATTCCCCCGTCCTTGCTGGGGGCCACGACCGTCGTTGACACAGCGGGCGGACGCGAACCCAATTCCGCCAGTATCTCCTCTCGATGCTGATCCAGCGTCGGCGCAGGCCGGCTCACGCGGTACGGCGTGCGCGACAAGATGATCGGAGGTCCCGGTGCCTCGTAGGTGCCCACGACCGGGTGCTCGACGGCTTGGAACCAACCGCGCTCGCGCATGTGCTCGCTGCCCACGAACCCCGCCAGGTCGCTCACCGGCGTGCAGGCGAGCCCTCGCCGTTGGGCCTCCTCGACGAACTCGGCGGCGTCGAAGCGGGCGGCGAATTCGCCAACGATCATCTGCACCACGTCCACGTTGTCGGTGCGGTACTGCCCCACGTCCCACTCGGGCTCGGAGAGCACTGCGTCGTTCATCCAGCTTCGCGTGAGCTCGTGCCAATGGGCGGCAAAATAGATCGCCAGGAAAACGTACTTGCCGTCCTTGCAGCGGTACACGTTAAATGCGCCGCCCTCCTTGCCGGGGCGCTTCACCACCTCGCTCCTCTGGCTGTAGCGAGCGACGGATTGCGCGTTGGCAAAAGTGAGCGCTTCCTGCAGCGAAACGTCGATCCGCTGGCCGCTGCCCGTAGCGCGTGCGTGCCGCAGCCCCGCCAACGCGAGATACGCGGCCTCGATGGCCGCGATCTGGTAGCTCATCTGGCACGGCAGCACCACCGGGCAGCGGGCGTCATCGCCCTGGTTCGTCATGATGCCTGACATCGCCGCCGCGACCGGGTCGTTGCCGCTATAGCCGCTATACGGCCCCCACTGCCCGAACGGCGTGATGGACACCCGCACGAGCCGAGGGTTCAGCGCCGTCAGCCGCGCATCGTCGAAACCCAGCGATGCCAGCTCGCCGGGTGGCGTGGCCTCGACGAACAGGTCGGCCGCCGCAAGCAGCGAAGCGAACCTCTCCGCATCGACGGTCGACGGGACGTCGAGAGCGATGCTGCGCTTGTTGAGGTTGGCGTTCAGGAATGGGATGCCGCGATCAGGGTCCTCGATGTCACCCGCGAAGGGGGGCAGGAGGCGATCCGGGCTGCCCCCGGGCGGCTCGACCTTGATCACGTCCGCGCCGAGTGCGCCGAGGTGCGCCCCCGCGAACGCGGCCGGCATGCCGCCAAGCTCCACGACCCGCACGTGCGACAGCGCCGAGGGTCGTGACGCCGCGTCTTCGAACGCTGCGGAAGCCACCTCAGCCCGCCAACATGCGGGGCGTGCGTCCCTTGCCCTGGGTCTTCGGCAAGATGGCGACCAGCGGCACCGTCAACGCGAACAACGCAGCCGCGACGAAGAAGGTGCTCTCGATGCCCGCGACCCCGCCGATTGCACCCGCAACCACAGGGGCGATGCTCCCCACGCCGAGGCCGAGGAGGAACTGCGCGGCCGTGGTCGAGCTCGCGAGCCCGGCGGGCGCGATGTCTAGCGCCAGCGCCCCCAGCAGCGTGGCCATACTGAACAGGAACAGGCCGACCACCGAAACCAAAGCGAGGAGTACCCACTGGTTCGCGATGAAGCCGATCCATGGCGTCAGCACCGTCAGCACGATCACACCGGGTAGAACCACGGCCTTCCGGCTCGTGCGGTCCGACAGATAGCCCAGTATCGGCTGCGAGATCATGCTCATGCCCAGCAGCAGCGCCAGCAACACGCCAACGAACCCCGGCTGCAGGCCCAGTTCGTTCCGCGCGTACAGCGGCAGGAACGCGACCACAACGAGCTGGCCCGCCGACCGCGTACCGCTCGCTATCAGCGCCAGCAACAGGTCGCGGTCCCTCGCGGCATCCTGCAACGACGCGAAGTACATGCCCATGGACCGGTGAGCAGGCGCCGTCGCACCCGACGTCCCTCGCATGATGAGCAGGAACACGACCGCGGCAACCGCCACGGGAAGGAAGCTGAACCGGAAGATGCTCTCCCAGGAAGCCACCAACAACAGCCCCCCCACCACAAGGGGGCCGGTGATGTCGCCGAAGCTGGCGCCAACGCCGTTGACGGCGAGGGCGAACGCGCGGCGATCAGGGAAGCGGGTCGATAGGAAACCGATCGCCGGCGGGTGCCAGAGCGCGCCAGCGATGCCCAGTACCGCCGCGAAGGCAACGAGCACAGGGAAGCTGGGGGAGAGCCCCACTAGGAAGAAGCTCATGCCCAACCAAGCCAGTGCCACTGCCATGAACCATGCTCTGTGCCCGGAGAAGCGATCCGCTAGGACGCCTATGGGGGCATTGGCGAGAGCGCCCGAGAAGGAGCGTGCGCCGATCACCGTTCCCGCGGCGAGCGGGCCCAGCCCCAAGCTGGCCACGATCTCAGCCAGCAGGATCACGAATGCCTGGCCGAACCAGTGCACTATTGCGTGCCCCGCGGTCACCGTGCCGATGACCACAAGGCCGCGGATGCCCTGAAGGCCTGCGGGTTGCTCCGTCATGCTACTCATACAAGGAATCGCACCTGAAGTGGGGTCGCGCGCACAGGATAGCAGCAGGCGCCGCCGTCAGTCGGTACCGCCGCGTCTGCTATAGTCGGTCGCCAGCGCCGGTGAACACCAGCCTCAGAGGCAGCCTCCCCTTGAACGCTCTCAGCCGCATGAACCCGACCGCCCGCGGCCTGTCGGTGCTGTACAGCAGCACACTGCTATCGGGCTTGGGGTGGGCGATGATCCTGCCCGCAATCCCAGTGCTCGCCTCGGAGTTCGATGTCTCTCTCGGCTTCGCCGCGCAGACGGTGACAGCGTTCGCGCTGGGGCGTTTCGGGGGCACGCCGGTGGCGGGGATCGTCGTCGACCGCTTCGGCTCACGGGCGGGCATGATTGGCGGTCCCGCGTTGGTAGGCCTGGCCGCGCTCGGCGCCGTGGCCACTCCATGGTTCTCCATCCTTCTGGTCATGCAGTTCGTCATCGGATTCGGCGACGTGGTGTGGACCATGGCCCGTGAGGTGGCAGGCATCGACCTCGTGCGGACCAACCAACGAGGCCGCGTGCTCAGCGGGTTCCACGGCATGCACACCGGAGGCCTTGCCGTGGGGCCCCTGTTGGGCGGCGTGCTCACGGTGGCATTCAGCTTCAGAGCGGTGTTCGTAGCTTTCGCGATCCTGGCGGTCGCCGGGATGCTGTTGGGAGCTGTGGCCCATCGTGCGAAGCCCTCAGCCGGCGACGCACGGGCGCAAGCCTCCCAAACATTGTCCCGGTTCAGC
>CAZQVD010000024.1:0-11352 GCA_964596665.1 uncultured Dehalococcoidia bacterium | reverse complement strand
TTCGCGGCCCGGCTGAGGGCGTTCGCCGATCTGTTCAAGCAGATCGAGCCGCGTTTCCGGCCGTCCTATTGGGCATTCGTGTTCGCGACCTTCGCTGGATTCATGTTCCGGCTCACCGTGCAGAACATGCTGCCGCTCTACGCCGACTGGAAGCTGGGCCTTTCGCCGGTCGAGGTCGGCGTGTTGTTCTCCATCTCGGGCGGCGTAGTTTTCGCCATGATCCTGCCGGCCGGGTTCGTGATCGACAAGGTCGGCCGCAAGTGGGCCACGGTGCCGAGCACCCTCCTGCCGGGGGTCGCTTTCGTACTGATCCCGTTCGCCGACACCTTCTTGCAGCTCGCCGTACTCGTATCGATCCTCGGCGTGTCCAACGGCCTATCGCTAGGATCGCTCGCCACGTCCACCTACGACGTTGTTCCCGCAGAAGCACGCGGGCGGCTGCAGGCAGCTCGACGAACGATTGCCGAGATTGGCGGCGTTGGCGGGCCGCTGTTCGGCGGCTTCCTGGCGAACGCTATGAACCCCGGAGTCCCGTTCTTGGCCTACGCCCCGATCCTGATAGCGGCCGGGCTCCTTCTCGCATTCGTCGCGCGAGAGACGTTGGTCAAGAACCCGGTTCCCGAGGCGTCTGGAGTCTCCTCCATATAGCCTCTTGTCCTGGTATCCACGGGGAATTCGATTCTCAGCCGATGTTCGACCTGTCATACTGCTGAGCCATTGATTCCCTTCGCGAGAGTGCCCAACATCGACGTGGAGGCCTAGGCCCATGGAACGATCCCGCTGGGGAGAGATTTACACCGAGCTCGGCGCGCGGCCCATCATCAACGCCATCGGCAGCATGACGCTGCTCGGCGGATCGACGCCACCCCGGGAGGTGCGGGCGGCCATGGAGGCCGCCAATTCGGCCTACATACCCATGGAGGAACTGGAGGCTAGGGCCGGTGAAGTGATCGCCCGTGCGGTCGGAGTGCCGGCCGCCTACGTGACGTCCGGCGCCGGGTCCGCGCTCACGCTGGCGACCGCCGCCCTCATGGCCGGCGACGACCCAGCCAAGGTCGAGCAGCTTCCCGACACGGCTGGGATGAAGGACGAGATCCTCATTCAGACTAGACAGCGTTACTGGTACGATCGCTGCCTCCAATTCGCCGGCGCCAAGCTCGTCGAATTCGGCTCTGCGGAGCGCACCACCGCCCACGATCTCGAACGGGCGATCGGCCCGCGCACGGTCGCCGTACACTACCTGGAGAAGCGTGAGGCGATCGACCCAGATGCTCTCACCCTCGAAGCAACGCTCGAGATCGCAAGTGCCGCAGGCGTACCGGTAATGGTGGACTCCGCCGGCCAGATCTATCCGCTAGAGAACCTGGGCGGTGCCGTACGGAAGGGAGCCGTTTTCCAATGCGTCGCGGCCAAATACATGGGCGCGCCCCAGTCCACCGGATTCGCCTTCGGGACCGAGGAGATGATCCGCAACATCTCCTTCCAATCCTTTGCCGGATATGAAGGGAGGCGCGTTCGCGGGATCGGTAGGCCGCACAAGGTGGACCGCCAGGAGATCGTTGGGGCCGTCGCCGCCGTCACGCGCTGGGTGACCATGGATCACGAGGAGCGGCTCGCTAAGGGCGAGCGCAAGTCCCAGGCGATGGTGGACGCCCTCCAGGGGCTGCCCGGCGGGGACGCAGTTTTCGTCGACAACGTCATCGGGCACCACGCCTTCGGGCTCACCATCGCCATCGAGCCGGCAACGGCCAAGCTCACCGCCGACGAACTCGTCGCCCGGCTGAAAGATGGAGACCCGCCCGTATGGACCCGGGTTCGCGATGGCGATACGGATCTGATACGCATCAGCCCTTTCGGGCTACGAGACGGCGAAGAGGAGCTCGTCGCCGAGCGCATCAGTGAGCTGCTCTCGTAACGCGCCCGCTCTCACCTGGTGCCATTCGTCGCGACCGGGCGGTATGATGGGCATTATCGATTCCGTAGGGAGGCGCAGATGCTGTCAGCCGCAGACACCGACCTGCTATGCCGCGTAGGCTCGGGTACGCCCATGGGCGAGCTGATGCGGCGTTATTGGCTGCCAGTCGAGTACTCTGCCAAGCTCGAGCCCGACGGCCAGCCGCGGCGCGTGCGCGTGCTCGGCGAAGATCTGCTCGCGTGGCGCGACACCGGCGGCACACCGTCATTCGTGCAACCCCGATGCCCACACCGCGGCGCGGGGCTCTTCTTCGGACGCAACGAGGAAGATGGACTGCGCTGCGCCTACCACGGATGGAAATTCGACGTTGGCGGCAGCTGTGTCGACATGCCGAACGGGCCCGCGGCGAGCAACTTCAAGAACAAGGTCAAGATCAAGGCCTACCGTGGCGCCGACTACGGGGGCATGACCTGGATCTACATGGGAGAGGACCAGGCCAACCCGCCAGGTGTTCCCCAATTCGAATGGGGCCAGGTACCCGAAGAGAACATTCAATACACCCACAAGCTTGTGTACGAGTGCAACTGGATGCAGGCGCTGGAAGGCGAGATCGATTCCACCCACGTCTACTTCCTGCATTCGCGATTGGTGCCCGAGGATTCGCCGAGGTACGGTCTGTACCTCGAAGAGCGAGGCGCAGACTTCCACATCCTCAACACCGAGGTGGGCGTCACGTACGCGGCTGAGCGTCCGGAGAAGGATGGCAGCGCCTATTGGCGCACCACGCATTTCCTCTTCCCCATCTACGGGATGTGGCCGGGCAGCGCCGACGATGGCACAGTGCCGCTGTCCATCTACCTGCCCGTCGACGACTACCACACCGTGCATTTCGGCCTGTGGTGGCACCCCACGCAGCCCATTGAAGGTGGCCGGCATCCCGCGAACCTGCTCCCTGAAGAGGTCGGTCTCCTCGGTGGCGGCACGGGACCGAACAAGCCGGAGCAGAAGGGCCGCTTCTTCGCGGACTCCTGGGCGGTCGCGAACCCCGAGAACGATTTCCTGATGAACGTCGAAGCCAAGAAGACAAAGAATTTCACCGGTATCCCCACGGTCCGGTTACAGGACGACGCCGTAATCTGGAGCATGGGGCCCATCATGGATCGCACCCAAGAGCACCTGGGCACCGCAGACGCCACGGTGATACGAGTCCGCAAGCGTCTCCTCGATGCCGTTCGCGCTCTCCGAGACCACGGAACGATTCCGCCCGGCGTGGACGACCCGGAGCTGTACAAGGTCCGGTCGATCGTCACAATCTTGCCTCCAGGATCCGACTGGGAGGACGCGCTCCACGACTGGCATCACGCCCGGACCGACGAGCACCCTAATCCCGGAGCGACGCAGAATCGCGCGATAAAAGAACGGTTTTAAGGAGAGCCACATGGCAGACGCCGAACTTCGCGGAGCGGTGCACTGGATCGATCATTTCGTGGTCGGCACGAACGACCTCGTGGCCTGGGCCGACTGGGCGGTGAACGCCACTGGCGTCGCTCCTTCTCCGATCCGTGGTGTCACGACGGCTGCGCGCAAGCGCAACCAACCTTTCCAATGCTTCCTCTGGTGGGATGACCCGTCCTGCCGCATGGGCGCGTTCCTGCAGTCTGAGATGTACCCGCCGAGCAAGGAACTGGGGCACGACACGCCGCTGTGTGGCTTCTACGTCCGGCCCGAAGACATGGACCGGCACGTCCACCGCCTCGACCGCCATGCCATTCTCCACACCAGCCCTGCGCGGATCGAGACCGAAGGCGACCCAGGCACCACCGTTTTCTTCGCCGACCCCGACGGTAACCAGTGGGCCTTCTTCGCCCCGGACGAGATGCCGGCCGGCGCCATGGAGGTCTCCACATCCGATGGCGTAGGGAGGATCAGCCATGCCGTTTACGGCTCGCGTGACCTGCAGCGCACCGCTGACTTCTACGAAGAATACTGCGGGGTGAGGCCGGTGCAGAGCACTGCCATCCCCGAGGACACCTTGGTCCTGCGGCTCCAAGGCGGTGCGAGGATCGTCTACAATCTCGTGGACGTGCCGGACGAGCGCACCGCTGGGCATGGCCCCTGGTGGGACATGCACACCGCCCTCACCGTGCGAGACGACGAATTCTTCCCGAACTACCAACGCATGTGGGCCGGTCTTCCCGAGGAGCCGGGACCCAAGGAGGACATCAATCTCCCGCTGGCCGAGGAAGACGCCCTACCCGCCAGAACCGGCCTGCACCGCAGCCCCGTGGGCTACAGGTGGAAGGAGACCTACTCCCGAGGCGATGAGTTCTACGACTGGGATGGCCACGCGTTCCACTTCATCGGTGGCGTGTCGCGAACCGACGACGGGTCGCTCGCCCGCTACGTGGGCAAGGAGCAGGACGCGTACTTAAACGAGCTCACGGACAGGGTCAAGGCGGAGTGAAGAAGGGCGCCACCTCCTAGCCATGATCGAGCCCGTCAGCCTCACCCAAGGCCACTACGAGTGTCGCTCGCTCGACGCGACGCTTCCCGTGCTCACGGGGCTCTTGGCCATGGAGGTGCTGGAGCGCAACACGGACTGCGTCATGCTCAAGCACCCCAACACAGAGTGGCGCCTCGTCGTGCACGAGGGAGGACCGGATGCCGCGACGAAGCCGCTGGCCAACCACTATGGTTTCCGCGTTGAGACCACCGGCGAGATAGAGGCAGCCCACGAGTTCATCAGCGCCCACAAGAGTGAGTACGCCATCGAGCTGGTGGCGCGGCCCTACGATATCCACCTGGCCCACTGCATGTATTTCCGCGAGCCCGGTGGCAACTACCTAGAGATCGAGTTCTACGATCCGGCAGCCGCCCTCGAGAACGCTACCGCAGCACCTCACTGGGACACACCCCTGCCCGAGTCCAGCTTCCCCGGTCGCGGCTACGTGCCACAGGGACTGACCCACGGCACGCTCGAGGTCGACGACCCCAACGTGAGCAATCGCTTCTACACAGATGTCCTTGGACTCCAGCTTGCCGGCGGCACGGGACCGGCCACGTACATCAAGCACCCGGACGACCTGCACTACGTCGTGGCGCTGCCGGGCCGCAAGCGGCACTACCTGAGCCAGGCCAGTCGCTTCACGCTCGCTATGGCCTCGGCGGGCGCGGTCCACGCCGCGCACGAGGAACTGGCAACTGCGAACGTTGGCGTTACGGAACTGTGCGCGGTGGAAGAGCGCGCCGGCGTGGCGAGCTTCATGCTCGCAGACCCCGATCGCAACTGGTGGGAAATCACGTCCGCCAGCGGCGCCTCACTCATCTAGCGCGAGACTATGGCCAGAGTGCCGCTGATGCGATCCTCGCACCCTCGGCCATCGCCTGGAACTTCGCCCATACGATGTCGCCATCGATCCGTGTCCCTAACCCGCAGTCGGTGCCGGCCATGACGTTCTCGCGACCAACGAGGCCGGCATAGCGCACTAGGCGCTCGGCGATTAGCTCGGGATGCTCCACGAAGTCGCTCGCGTGCCCGACAACGCCGGGGATGAGTATCTTGCCCTCCGGCAGCTTGACGCTCTGCCACACCCGCCACTCGTGAGCGTGCCGAACGTTGGAGGCTTCGATGGAGTACGCCTGCGCGTTCGCCTTCAGGACGATATCGATGATGTCCTCGAGTGGGATGTCGTGCTTATGAGGGCCGTGGTAGCTGCCCCAGCACATGTGGAAGCGAACCGACTCCACAGGGATCCCTCGCAGTGCATGGTTCAGCGCGTCGATGCGCAGCTCGGCGAACTTCCTGTATTCCGCTACGCTCATCTGCCGCTGGATCTGCCAGGCGTCAGCCAGGTCTGGATCATCGATCTGCAGCACGAAGCCCGCGTCCACGATGGCCTGGTATTCCTCGTGCATCGCGTCGGCAATAGCGAACAGATACTCCTCGTCGCTGGCATAGTGCTCGTTCCACAGCCAATGTTCGATGGTGCCCGGTGCCACCGCGGGCAGGAACGGCTCCTGCTCAGTCACACCCACGAGGCCGGCCCTGAAGTTAGCGATGTCGGTCCGCACCGCATCGTGGCCCTTGTATGAGAGCGGACCGGTGCAAAAGAAGCGCCGCGGGTTCAGGCCCACAGTCGAGCGGCCAGCACCAGTGAAGTAGCCGGGGAACTCCACCTTGTCTCGCCCGAATATCGTGGTGGGCACGTCGCCGGGCTTCGGCTCACGCTCCTCAAATCCGGCGATGCGCTCGCGGGCGTAGTTGGAGAAGTTGGATTTACCGAACTCGCCGTCGTTGATGCTGTCGATGCCGGAGTCGATCTGCTTGCGCACGACCTCGGCAACCGCACTCTCCGTACGGGCAGCAAGTGCATCTGCGTCGTACGCCTGCCCTCTCGCCTTGGCGTTGACCATCGCCCAGAGATCGTCCGGGCGTGGCAGGCTGCCCGCGTGCATCGTCAGGATTCGGTCCACGCTGCGCTTCATCGTTGCCCCCTTCGCATGGCCCGGCAACGATACCACGGCACCGTGGGCGGCTATGCGGCTTGTTGCACCGCTCGCCGAACTTGCGGTCGTAGTCGGCGAACACGCCGGCCAGCATCGACGTAGGCGCATCCAAGCACATGGGGCGTCACCCTTATCGGGTCTGCGGGAATTCCCCAACCGCTGCCGTTAGGAAAACTTGGTGAGCTAAAACCCGTAGAAGCGCCGCGGGTTGTCGTCGAGTATCTTGCGCGCGACCTCGGGCGATATCTCTTCGCTCGTGCCCTTCTGCTCGATGACGTCGAGCGCCCGGATCTCGGCCGACTGATCCGCGTGAGTGTAGTCGGTGCCGATCAACAGGTTATCCTCGGCCCCGAACTGCAGGATGTAGGGCAGGTCATCGGTGGTGTCGCAGGCGACGTAGAAGCGATACCGCTTGAACAGGTCCTCCTTGAAGTCGAACGGGTGGAACGTGAGCTTCTGCTTCTTGGCGATCAGGTCGGTAAACAGGAACGGGATCCACGATGCCCCGGCCTCGATCCAGCCCGTGCGAAGCTCGGGGAATTTGTCGGGAACGCCGTTCATTACGAGGTCGGTGAAGGCGGAGATGGCGTTGAAGCGCCCACCCAGGTCGACACCGGGGCCCTCGGGCGGGTTACCAGTGCCAGTATGGATGCAGATGGGCAGATTGAGACGGCTGGCCTCCTCGTAGAGCGGATAGAAGTAGGGGTCGCTCGCGGAACGGCCGATCTCGAATCCCTTCTTGAACACGCCACAGGCTCCGTGATCCTTGGCCCAGCGCAGTTCCGCCACGGCCTCGTCCATACTCATCATCGGCATGAGCGCCACCCACCGGAGCCTGCCCTTGCTAGGCTCGGTGGCATCGGCTATCCAGCGGTTGTAGGCGCGGGTCAGTGCGAGCTCCACCTCGGGGCGCGCGGTCAGGCCGGTCAGGAACAGGGTTGGGTACAGCACCTGCACGTCGATGTTGAGTTCGTCCATGTCCCGCAAGCGCGCCTCCACGTCGACCAGCTCACGGGTCGCTTGCACGGTGCCTGTACGCACGTCGTCGCGCCAGCGCCGGAGCTGGTTGCGGCCGTCGATCAGCCAGAGGCGATGCGGGCGCGCGTCTCCGGGGGCCGTGGCTACACCTGGATCCATGGTCAGCGGCGCGAACTTCTGCTCGGCCTCGCGGAGGTAACTCCAGGTGGCTTCGTTCTCGTCGATGTGGGCGTCAGCGTCGATGCGCAGCATTGGTTCCTCCCGGTCCATGGGGTGATGGTCGCGATGGTAGTCCTGCGTTGGGGTGTGTCAACAGGCGGGGTGCCGCGTCGACTCCAGGCCAGCTATGCGACCCATGAGACGATGCGACTGCCCTCCCGTCGGGTGATCATCTTCAGTTCGAAGTGCCATGCCGCGCCAAGAATCTTGAGTTTGCTGATCAGTGCAGGCATCGTCGCTGCGGGGATCGCCGGCGGTATGCATGATTCTGCTCAGCCTCAACTAGGAGCAGGCGACCGCTTAGACCGGTGCCACGCGGGTGCCGAGCGGGCGGGCCGTCAGGCGCGGGAGCATGTCGTCGAGCAGGAGCTTCGACTGCTGCTCGACGTCGGACCCGATGACGCGGGCCACCATGGTCGTTAGGCCACGGTCGACCATCTCCTGCAATCTCTCCGCTATCTCCTCGGGCGACCCAAAATAGCCGGCAGCCGCACCCGACCGGTGGTGCGCTCCGAAGTACGCGTCTAGATGACCGTCCGCGTTGCGCCTTGCCCGCTCCCCATCCTTATCGAGGTGGAACGTCGCGTACATGGCTGATCGGTCGGCCTGGCCCTCCCGTCCGGCCTCGCGCGCGTACGCGTCCACTCTGTCCCGGAGAACCGAGAACTGTTGGGGGTCTCTCGCCATCGTGAACCAACCGTCGCCGAACCGACCGGCGCGCGCGAGGGCGGGTTCCGCCCCGGCAGCGACGAACGTGGGGATGGGCCGCTGGATGGGCCGTGGGCGGATGCCCATGTCGGGCGGGGTCGAGTAGTACTTACCTTGGAAGTTGACAGCATCTTCCGTCCAGAGGCGCCTCATGAGATCAAGCGATTCGGTCAGCCGCGCCCCTCTCTCGTTGTTGGGCACGCCCGACGCCTGGAACTCCCGCAGGCCCTCGTCTCCACCCTTGCCAATAGCGGCCCCTATGATCAGCCGCCCGTTGGAGATGACGTCGGCGGTAGCCAGTGCGTGTGCCAGGAGCACAGGGTTGCGCAGGGGCACGCTCAGCGGCACTGTCCCGATCCGCAGACGGGTCGTCTTCATGGCCATGGCGGTCATGATCGTTAAGCAGTCGGCTCGAGGCCAGGCGATCTCGATCCTTGAGCTGTCTCCAACCCAGACGTGGTCGTAGCCCAGCTCTTCGACCAAGGTGGTCTGCTCCCACAGGGGAGCCAGGTCGGGGTGCGCGACGTGGTCCCCGGTCAGGTCAGCCGTGTGCAGCAGCACTCCGAACTCCAATGCTCTACCGGTCGTGACCATGGCAAATCTCCCTCTTGGAATAGACAGCACGAGGCGGGGGCGGCCCGGCGGATGATACGCACGGCCAGGCGAGGGGGTCAATCGACTTTAGCCCGCCCGTCGGCCGAGGCGGCTGCAGGACGCCCTCGACCTTCCGTATCGCCGGCCATCGTACCCCTCTCCGCGGCGCCACCAAGCTTGACACGCTCCCAAGGTTCAGCACATCATGCACGGCACCAGTGATGCCCGGCAGCTTTCGCGCCAGTGCACGTGTACTTCCGAAACAGCTTAGCCGAGCATGACGGGCAAGCGTCAGATTCGGCCTTATTCAGAAGGATTAGCGTCGTGAGCCAACAGCATCGCCCAGGCTCCGTCTACTGCATCGATCACTACGTCGTTCCGACGAACGACATCCTTGCATGGCAGTCGTTCATGGAGAATGTGCTGGGGGGGCGGCTACACAAGATGGGCGGATTATCCACGGCCGAGCGCTTACGCCGCGGGCCGATCCGCATCATGATGAATGTTTCCGACCGCCACCAGATCGGCGGCTTCCTGCAGAACGACATGCTCCCCGAGCCTTCCACGCGAGGAGGCGCGCCGCGCTTCGGCTATTTCATCCGTTCCGAAGATGTCGGTGACCATCTCCGCAGGCTCGAACAATTCGACATCCCTCATTCCGACCCGATCAAGACGTCCGAGGAGGGCCAGGAGGGGACGGCCATCCACTTCGAAGATCCCGACGGCAACCAACTCGAGTTCTGGGCGCCGACGCATCTGCCGGCAGGCGCCCTAAGCACGACCAACCCCACCGGGGTCGGCAGGATTAGCCACGCGGTCCAGGAATCACGCGACCTCAGTAAGACGGTCGAGTTCTACTCCCGCTACTGCGGATTGGATTTGATCGAGAGCGCGGATATACCCAAGGACACCGTCGCCATGGAGATGACCGGCGGCGGACGGCTGGTATTCAAGGAGGTGGACACCCTGGCGCCTCGCACGGGTGGTCACAACAAGTTCCTGGGTCAGCACACCGCACTCACGGTGGAGAACGACGCGTATCTCGACGAGTACCGGCGCCTCTGGGACGAGCTGCCGGAGTCGGAGTACATCCCCTACTCCAAGGACGAGATTGATATCGATGAGACCGTCCTGGCGCCCCGCACAGAGTTGCACGGACTCGAAGCCCGGGGCGAGCGCGGCAAGCACGTGGTCCGCGGCCATTTCTTCTACGACTGGGACTGCAACAACTACCACCTGACCGGCGGCGTGCCGTCCGGTGGAGCGATGGCCGAGTACACGGTCGGTCACTCGGACTAGCAGTACGAAGAAGGCACGAACCATGGCGCAATACGACGAGGGTGCAGTACTGAAGATCGACCACGGGGTGGTTGCGACCAACGACCTGTGGAAATCGATCGAGTTCTTCACCGAGGTTTTCGGTGGCAAGCTTAACCGGTTGGTGAACGTGAATCTGCGCGGGTTGAACCGCGAGGTTCCCGAGATGGCGTTCGTGAAGGTAGCAAACCACCCCGGGTGGGGACTCGCGATCCAGCCCCAGCCTATCCCCGCACCGACGCGGCCCATGGAGGGCCCGACGTGGGGGTTTGAGGTCGACGAGCGCGGCCTTGAGGGAGTCTGCACGACGCTGGGCGAAAAGAACGTGGCTTATGATGGCCCGTTCGACTACGCGGCACCGAGCCCTATCGCCAGGACGATCGTGGTGCGCGACCCCTACCAGTGGGAGTATGAACTGACCGAGCGGAGGGACGAAGACAAGAGCGACGAGCTAGCGTTCGGAGACCTGGGCCTGCGCCGCATCAGCCACGTCAGACTCGAAGTCACGGACCTAGCCGAGGCAGAGGATTGGTACACCGAGACCTTGAAGCTCCTGCCCACCGACCAGGTGCCGGGCGAGGCGCAGCTCACGCTGAAGACGCAGGCGACCGGACAGCTCTTCATTCTTCACGAGGTGGAGGAGATGACGCAGCGGAGCTGGTATTCGTTCGGGCCGCACGTGGACATAAAGGTTCCCATCGGCGATCTCGAAGCGTTCACGCGCCGACTCACGAACATCGAGCGTTACTGGAGTCCCTTCCCCGAGAAGATCCCGTGGCATGAGCCCAACATGCACACCCTATACTTCTACGACCCCTTCGGGAATCGCATGCAGGTCAGCGAAGACGTTCCGCACGCATAACTTTCCGGTGAAACGAGAACCTAACCCATGAACCCTGCCCTATCTTCCGCCAGCATCGTCGACATGATGGTTGGCGTTCAGAACATGATCGAAGCCTCGGACATCCGGAAGGGTGACCAGCTTCTGATCCTTGCCGACCGGCGCAGCGACCCTGTGACCGTTGAGGCTCTCTCCGTGGGCCTGACCGCGATGGGCGCCCATCCGATGGAGTTAGTAACCGAGCCGATCGGCCGGTATGGCGTTGTCCCGCAAC
>CAZQVD010000023.1:5890-18132 GCA_964596665.1 uncultured Dehalococcoidia bacterium | reverse complement strand
TCTTGCGCAGCTATTCGTAACGTGTGCTGCGTGCCGCGTCCGTGCGGTCCGGCTGCTGGAGCCGACACTCGACACTTGGGGCGTGCCCCACTATCGGCTTGAAGGCCCGAACGACCTCGGCGTGTTCCGCGAGGCCTACGACCGAGCACAATCTGACCTGGGGCCGGCGTGCGTGCTTGTCGGCGCCCCCACGGTGTAGGAGCGACTGATGGAGCGCTCGGAAGCGATCGATATACTCGCGGAAGGCCGTGGCGACGCCATCAGCGTGGCCACCATGCAATCGGCTTCCCCCTGGTATGAGGCAGGTCAGTCGGACGGAGACCACGTGGATGCCTCCGCCTGCATGGGGAGCGCGTCCTCGCTCGGGCTCGGGCTCGCCATCGCGCGACCCGACCGCAAGGTGATGGTGCTAGATGGCGATGGAAGCCTGTTGATGCAGCTCGGCTCGCTGGTGAGCATCGCCGAATCGTCGCCCGCGAACTTCTACCACTTCGTCTTCGCCAACGGACTCAACCAAAGCACGGGCAACCAGCCGGTGCCGGGGCAAGGCAAGTTCGATTGGACGGCGCTGGCGCTCGCCTCCGGATACCGCCACGCCATGAAAATCGAAGCGGCGGAGGACCTGATCGAGCAGCTTCCTCAGATCTTGGAGCTGGAGGGTCCGGTGCTTATCGACCTCACCATTGCCCGAGAGGAGACGCCGCCCCGCTTCCCTGGAATCCCTATGGCGGGGCAGGTGGCCAAGCTCAAGCAACGGCTCGCGGAGCACTGAGATGCCCGCCGAGGCTCGGTACTTGGTAATCGGTGGCACCGGCGTCATCGGCCACTTCCTCACGCGACTGCTGGTTGAGCAGGGACACCGTCCCGTGGTCATGACGGTCAGCGGCGACACCTCCCTCATTCGCGATGTCGAGGAGAAGGTTGCCGTCGTCAAGGGTGACATCGTCGACGGGGAGAGCTTGGCTGAGCTCGTCGGCACTCACGGCATCACGCACATCGCGCACCTCGGCGCGAACATCGGTGTCGAGGGTAACCCGGTGCGATCGGCGCGGGTGTACGTCGAGGGCATGGTGAACGTGATGGAGGCGGCACGGTTGAACGGCGTGAAACGAGTGGTGTTCACCAGCACCAAGGGAGTCTACGGCCCGGTGAAGGGCGAGTTCGGTCACCCGACGTACCGCCCGCTGACCGAGGACATGCAGGCGATGCCTGCCACGATTCGCGGCAGCTACAAGCTGGCCAGCGAACACATCGGGCGGATCTACCGGGACCGCCATGACATCGAGTTCGCCGCACTGCGCTTCGCCTCGACGATCGGTCCCGCTAAGACGCAACGTCACGACACCACCAGCGTGCACTCGAAGATGATCGAGAATCCTATGCTCGGGCTGCCATGCGTCATCGATAAGGGCGGCGACGCAGTAACTGACGTTCTCTACAACGACGACGCGGCGCGCGGGCTGGCTGCCGCCCTCGACGCAGACTCGCTGCCGGAGACCGTCTACAACGTGGGATCGGGCTACGGCATCACCCTGGCGCAGTTCGCAGAAGGCGTCCGCGAGCACTATCCGGAAGCTACGTTCGAAATCGGCCCCGGCACGCAGTATCTGCACCCAGACACCAGCGGCCACTGCGTGCTCGACATCACCCGTGCACGGCGCGACTTGGGCTTCGAGCCTTCCTACGACCCGGCCTCCATGGTCGCTGCCTACGTGTCCATGATGGACCGCATCGGCGTGGAGCCCATAGCAACCTGATCCGTCCGCCGAACCATCCGATGACTGAGAGGTATCCCATGGCACCATCCGGCTTCTGGCGCATGTCCGCCACCGAACTGCTCGCGGGCTACGCGCGGCGCGATTTCTCACCTGTGGAGGTCGTAGGCGAGTTGTTCGAACGTGCGGAACGACTGAACCCCAAGCTTAGCGCATTCCTCGCCATGAACACCGACGACGCCATGGACGCCGCGCGCACGGCCGAACAGGTGTGGATGGGGTCGGGTGAGAAGCCCTTGCTCTGCGGCGTCCCTATCTCGATCAAGGACAGCATCGAGGTGGCTGGCATGCCCACCACCTACGGGTCGGTGCCGTTTAAAGACAACCGCCAGCCGGACGCGGAGATGGTGCGCCGTATACGCCGCGCGGGCGGTGTCATCACGGGCAAGACCAACCTGCCCGAATTCGCATTGCACGGCGCTGTCGACAACCTGCTCAGCCCGCCGGGACGCAACCCATGGAACCTCGCCCACACCTGTGGAGGCTCCAGTGGCGGAGCGGGCTCTTCTGTGGCGGCCGGCATCGGCCCGCTCGCCATCGGCACGGACTCCGGTGGGTCAATCCGCATGCCTGCGGCGATCAATGGCATCTTCGGCATTAAGCCCACCTATCAGCGCATCCCAGCCGTGCAGACGTGGCGCGCGGCGCCAGGGCGCTCGCACAACGGCCCGTTGACGCGCACCGTCCGTGACAGCGCGTTGGTGTTGCAGGCGATGGCGGGCTACGATGCGCGGGACGGAGAGACGAATATACCGCCCGTCGACGACTACTTCGCGTTCGCCCACGGCGACGTCCGTGGCTTGCGCGTGGCTGTCAGTTACGACTTTGGCCGCGGTTTCGAGATGGAAGCCGAGGCCCTCGCCTTCGTGCGCCAGGCCGCGGAGCTCTTGGCCGACCTAGGCTGCGAGATCGTGGAGGCAGACCCGCCGACGCTCGACGAGCCGGAGGAGCTCGAGCCGGGGGTGTGGGCCTACTCGGGCGACCACTACGCTGCGGCGGAAGCGATGATCCCTGATTTCCTGCAGCACCACCTGGAGGAGCTCGGCCCACACGCTCGGCCCATCTACGAGGCCGGTCCGCGGGCTAAGGCCTGGCAGTACCGTCGCATCGTCCGCCGCAACCGGGCCTACGGCCAGCGGATGCAGGAATGGTTCCGTGACCACGATTTCATGCTGAGCCCACTAATGGGGCCAGCCATACGGATTGACGACGTGAAACCTCGGGACCGCGGTAAGCCGGTGACGAGTTTCTCGACACCGTTCAATCACACGTATAACCCAGCGGCGTCCGTGCCGTTCGGCTTCCATTCGTCGGGTTTGCCGTTGGCCGTCCAAATCGTTGGCCGGCTGTACGACGACGTCGGCGTGCTCCGCGTGTCGGCTGCGATCGAGTCGGCTAGGCCTTGGGGCCACCGCTGGCCAGAGTTGGCGGAATCCCTAGACTAGGCAGCCGTAAAGGCAGCCCTGCCAGCGGCCGGTGCCGGACGAATCGAAGCCTAGCCTCTCCGTGCGACCTAGAGGTACGACGCCTGCCAGGCGGCGTACGCCTCACCGCCAGTGGCCATGCGCATCACCTCGGCAGAAGCGAATGTGTCACTTACTTCAGCTGGCGCGCCGCCCCCCGCCTGATGCTTCAGTGAGTCGTAAATTGCCTTCACCGCCGCGTTGAACGTCCCGTGTCCACGCAGCACGATCTTGACGCCCAGCGGTGCCAGCATCTCATTGGTTATGGCGGTCGGCGTCGCGCCGAGCATGAAGGGCAGCGCCGTCACCTTCCGAACCGCTTCGATTTGCGCGATCTCCTTGGCGCCCAGGACGAAGATGCCGTCCACGCCGGTCTCGGCGTAGGCCCTGACGCGAGCCACAGCGTCCTCGAAGCTGGTCGCGTTGATGGCGTGGGTGCGGGCGAAGATCACCATGGCCGGGTCCTGCCTGGCTTCTACCGACGCCCGCAGCTTACCGAGCATCTCCTCCAGCGGTATCAGCTCTTCCTCGCCCTGGTGCCCAAACCGCTGAGGCAGCACCGTGTCCTCGATGGTCATGCCAGAAACACCGGCAGCCTCGAGCTCCTGAACTGCCCGCCTGGCGCTCAACGCATTGCCGTACGCATTGTCGGCGTCCACCAGCAGGCTCAGGTCCGATGCGCGAGTGATGCGGTAGCACTGCGAGGCGAGCTCCGTCAGCGTCATCACCGCGAGGTCCGGAGCACCCAGGATCGTGTGGCTGGCGATGGACCCGCCGAGCATGCCAACCTCGAAGCCTAGGGCGTAGGCGATGCGCGAGGAGACTGGATCAAACACCGACGCCGGTCGCATACAGGTGTCGGCGGAGAGATAACGGCGGAGCCGCTCACGGCGCTCAGTAACGTGCATTTCAGCCCCTGCAGGGAAGGATCACGACGATGATAGCGCACGGCGCCCGTGCTATCCTCAACGTTCAATCTATCCCGGAGTCCGTCACGTGGGGCATGCAGTCGTAGCGGAACAGCTCGGCCGCCGGTTCGGCTCGGTGGTCGCTGTCGACGCCGTCAATCTGACCGTGGCCCGTGGCGAGATCTACGGTTTCCTCGGGCCGAACGGTGCGGGCAAATCCACCATGGTCCGTATGCTGACCACACTTCTGCTGCCCACCTCTGGCAGGGCCACGGTCGCGGATCAAGACGTTGTGCGCGACCCCGTCCAGGTACGGCTGCGAATCGGCGCGGCGCTTCAGGACGCAGCCCTCGATCCCAAGCAAACGGGACTGGAGCTCCTGCGCTTACAGGGCCGGTTATACGGATTGTCGTCCAGCGACATCAAGCGCCGGGTCGATGAGGTCACGCCGTTGATGGACATCGGAGCGGCCATAAACCGTCAGATCCGAACGTACTCGGGCGGCATGAAGCGGCGGCTCGACTTAGCCGCATCGCTCATGCACAACCCGGAGGTAATCTTTCTCGACGAGCCGACCACTGGCCTCGACCCGATCAGCCGCACCCGCGTATGGGACGAGGTTCGTCGTATCAACCAGGATCTGGGTGCGACGATCTTCTTGACGACCCAATATCTGGAGGAAGCGGACATCCTCTCCGACCGCGTGGGCATCATCAACCGTGGGGTGCTGGCAGCTGAGGGCACGCCCGCGGAGCTAAAGCGTTCCATCGGCTCCGATGTGATCATCGCGCGCCTCGGTGGCGACTCCGAGGCGGCCAGGGATGCCGTGGGCGCTCTGCCGTCAGTGCAACGCGTGTCAGTTTACGAGAATGAGATGTCGGCTTCGGTGACCAACGGTGCGGGCTCGATCAGCGGCGTCGCGTTGGCGCTAAACCGGGCAGGAGTGGACGTCCTCGAGCTAACGCTGCGCACGCCGACGCTCGACGACGTCTTCTTGAGGGTGACTGGGGCGCACCTGCAGCAGGACAAACAGCCAGAACAAGCGGACGATCAACAGGATGGGGCGAGCGAGCCCGCAGCTGAGGAGCCGGTGAAATGACGACCACGACGGTCACGGCCAGTGGCATTCGCGGGAAGCGGGCCGGATTCCTGCGGGACGTCATGTCGCTCGGAGGCAGAGCGCTGCGCTCGATCCCCCGCGACCCGGAGTCGATCATCCCGGCGCTGGTCATCCCCGTCTTCTTCTTTGCCGTCAACGTAGGCGCCTTGCAGGACTTGACCGAGCGCTTGCCGGGACTCGACTACAAGGCGTTCCAGCTCCCGGTGGCAATCCTGTTCGCGGTTACCGGCGTCTCGCGCGCCAACATACTCGTGATGGATATCCAGGGCGGCTACTTTGACCGCCTCGCGCTCACGCCGGTGAACCGGCTGGCAATGCTGCTCGGGTTCATGGTCGCGGATCTGGCGCTGGTGCTAGCGTTGTCGGTCCCTGTCCTCATCCTCGGCTTCATCGTGGGCGTACGCTTTGAGAGCGGCCCCCTCGGTGTGTTGCTGTTCCTCGGCATCGGCGGTATATGGGCGGTCGTGTACAACGGTTTCCCCTACGCCATCGCGCTGAAGACAGGCAACCCGGCGGCGGTGAACACCAGCTTCCTGCTGTTCATGCCGGCCATGTTCCTGACGACCGTGTTCGTGCCGGAGGAGGCGCTCACGGGTTGGATGGCCGAGGTGATACGCTTCAACCCCGTGACCTACCTGCTAAGCGGCCTGCGCTCGCTGATCACGGAGGGCTGGGATCTGCGGGAGATCTTGAGCGCACTCGCCGGGGTCGTGGTGGTGGCCGCCGTCTCGATGCCGCTGGCGCTGTGGGCGCTCGCGGGACGCGTGCGCCGAGCCTAATTCGACATCCGTCGAAAAAAGCGCTTAGCGTCCTGCGAACCGGGCCGCCAGCGCACGCGTGTAGGCGGGCCCCATCCCGCAACAGGAGCCGATGATCCGGGCACCTTGCCCGTGCCACCCCGCCGCCACCTGTACGAACGTCGCGGGGCTCGGCACGTCGCCGGCGCTCCACTTGCCCTCCTGGAATCGACCGAAGTGAGGGTAGACGCCCGTGGGTCCGTCCCAACGCCCGCCAAGCACGTCCAGCGCCGGTCCCGTGTCGTCGACGTTGGTATGCATGATGGTCACAGCGTCGATGCCGGGGCTGGAGAGCAACAGGTCCAAGCTCTGCGCGAGCCCCGCCGCGCCGCCCGCGTGCTTCAGCACGGGGCCGCCACCGTCAGCGGCGAGTGCACATGAGAGCCCGAGCCACACTGGGAGCCCCGTGGCGGTCGCGGCCTCGATGGCGAGGGGCGCGTGCTCGTGGTCCTGCAGCATCTCCAGCGCGATGAGGTCCACGCCCGCCTCCGCAAGCAGCGAGGCCTGCTCGCGGTAGGCTTCCGCGGCGGCCGCCAATGTCAGCGACGCCTGGGCTCCGCTGCTCACCGGAGAGAGCGATCCGGCGATCGCGATGGACCGCCTCGCGCCGGACCGCTCGACGGCCTCCTTCGCGAGCCGAACCGCCGCCCGGTTGATCTCGGAAGTTCTCTCTGCGAGCCCGCCGAGCGCGAGGTTCGCCCGCGTGCCGTCGAACGTGTTCGTGGTGATCACATCGGCGCCGGCCTCGATGTAGTCGAGATGGATGGCCCGCACCAGGTCAGGCGTCTCGACGTTGGCCGCGCAGCCCCAGATGCCCCAGGCGAGAGGACCCTCTCTCACACTCAGCTCGGTACCCATGGCCCCGTCTAGGATGACGGTGCTGCCCTCGTCCAGTTCGTGCTTGATCGATGCGTAGGTCATGGCGCTCCGGTGGGTCGGTCAGGCGGTCCTGCCTGAATGATATGCTCACCGGGCCGGTCATGCAGACCCATCCATGCACGAGACCACCGCTACACCTCTCACTGCGCCACCACTCACCAAGCCGCCGCGCTATTGGCCGTTCCATGGCACCTACTACGGCTGGGCCATCGTCTGGACGGGATTCCTCGTGTCCTTCGTGCATGTCCCCATGTACGGCCCGGTCTTCGGCGTGTTCATCAAGCCGATCGGCGATGACCTTGGGTGGTCCCGGACGTCGATCACCATCGCGTTCACCATCGGCAGCTTGGGTGGAGCCCTGCTGTCGGCGGCGATCGGCTCGACGCTCGACAAGCACGGTGCGCGGATCGCGGTCGCCGTGGCGGGGATGGTCGTTGGCGGCGCGTTGTTCGGCGTGGCGGCGATGACGCAACCTTGGCACTTCTGGCTGTTCTACGGCGTCGGCCGTGCGGTCGCCGTGGCCGGCATCGGCGTGGGGACGTCGGTGGCGATCGCCAACTGGTTCGTGCGCAAACGCGGGCGGGCCATCGCCATCAAGGCCGCTGGCCAGCGCGGTGGGCAGTCGCTGATGCCGCTGGTGATCCTGCCCGTGCTGCTGATACTCGGTTGGCGCCAATCGTTCGTGGTACTCGGCTTTCTCGCGCTTGTGTTCATCATCCTCCCGGGTTTGTTGTTCATCAGACGCCGCCCCGAGGACATGGGGCTGTTGCCCGACGGCGGACCCGACCTGCGGGACGTGGCAGGCGCCCGGGAGGCTCCGCTCGAGATGGAGCACTCGTGGATGCTCGGTGATGTGCGTCGAACGCGGACGCTCTGGCTCATGGTGGCTGCCATGTCGGCGGGCATCGCCGCGCAGTTCGCCGTCAACGTGCACGTCGTCGCGAATTTCGAAGACAAAGGGATATCCCAGGGCCTCGCTGTGACTATCCTGTCGTTGTTCACCGGAATCGCGGCCGTCACGATGCTTCCGTGGGGATTGCTGATGGAGCGGGTGCACGTACGCATCGGCGCCATGATCTGCATGGCCATCTACATCGCCTCGATGGGCCTCCTAGTCGTGGCGGACACCTACGCCACGGCGGTGCTCTTCGCCGTGGTCTTCGGGATCGGCACGGGCGGTTGGACCGTCGCGCAGATGCTCATGGTACCGAACTATTTCGGGCGCCGACATGCCGGCTCGATCAAGGGTTTCGTTTCCCCCATCGAGGGTGCGATCGGCCTCACGGGGCCGCTGGCCGCCGCCTATGTGCGTGACCGAGTCGGTACCTACGACCCGGCATTCCTGGCGTTCGCCGGCCTGTTCGCATTCGCGTTCGTCGCTTTCTGGCTGGCGCGGCCGCTTCGGCTGCCGCTGGAGGCCACGGCAGGCTCCGCGTCATGAGCTCGCCGGCGGGCAACCAGAAGATCCCGGCGCTCTGGCCGTTCAAGCGCATTTTCTACGGATGGGGCATCGTCGGCACGTCGCTAATCATCTCGGCGGCGCACGTGCCGATGTACGGCCCAGTGCTGTCAGTGTTCGTGAAACCGATCGGCGACGAGATGGGCTGGAGCCGGGCCACCATTTCCCTCGCGTTCGCCATCGGCAGCCTCGCCGGGGCGTTCCTGTCTGAGCCCGCGGGTCGCGTGCTCGATCGCTATGGCGCTCGCCTAGTGATCGTGGTGTCAGGGCTGGTGATCGCAGCCGCGTTGCTGGGCATGGCCGCGATGCGCGAGCCGTGGCACCTCTGGTTGTTCTTCGGCGTCGGTCGGACGGCGGCGCTCGCGGGCATCAATCTGGGGACGACGGTCGCGGTCTCCAACTGGTTTGTTCGCTACCGGGGCCGGGCGATCGCGATCCTCGCCATAGGGCTACGCTCCGGGCAAGCCCTGTTCCCGCTGTTCATCGCTCCCGTGATCATCGTCGCCAGCTTCCGCCACGCCTACGTGCTGCTCGCGATGATCGTTCTGGCCCTGGTGGTCCTGCCTGCGGCATTGTTCATCCGCCGCCGCCCCGAGGACATGGGCCTGCTACCTGATGGAGAGGATCCGGGCGAGGCTCTGGCCCCGACCGCAGCGGAGCCTGGAAGCAGCCCCACGAGCACCGGGCCGCAGACGCGCGGGCGTGAGGTGAGCTTCACCTTCCAGGAGGCACGTCGCACGCGGGCCCTGTGGCTCCTCATCGTGGCGACAAGCACCGTGTTTTTTGCGCAGACGGCCGTGAACCTGCATGCCGTGGCCAATTTCCAGGACAGAGGTATCGCGGACTCCTTCGCTGGGGTGTTCGTCTTCATCTTCGCTGGCGTGTCCGCCGTCTCCGCGGTGGGCTGGGGGCTCGTGATGGAGCGCATCCACGTGCGTTGGGGCACGGCCCTGGCGACCGTGGTCTCAGGCTTCGCCATGGCGGTAATCGCCGTTGCCGATTCCCTGCCGATGGCCATCGCGTTCGCGGTGCTTTTCGGCCTGGGCACGGGAGGATGGACCGTCGCCCAGACGCTCATTTTCGCGGATTACTTCGGGCGGGATCACCTGGGTGCCATCCGTGGGTTCGCCGCAGCGGTGGCCGGCCCGGCGGGTGCGGCAGGCCCGTTGCTCGCCGGATGGCTGCGGGACGAACAGGGCGACTACGTGATGGCGTGCACCGGGTTCTTGGGCGCCATGGTGATCGTGTTCTTCGCTCTGGTCTTCGCTACGCCGCCCCAGAAGCCTCCTGCCCAACAAGACGGCGACTAGCGTCCTACCGCGAGCGTCAGCGCTCCCACCACCGAGAGCGCCACCCCCACGTACACACCGCGCCCGAACCGCTCAATGGTGCGATTCATGAAATACGAAATGACCACGGTGAACACCGCACCCACCCGGATCAATGGCTCAACGATAGCGACCGGCGCGACGCCGAGCGCCGCGAATCGGAACATCTGTGCGAGGAAGACGGCGATGCCGCCCGTGATCATCAGGCGCAGCCCGGTGCCGTCCGCGGCGCGAAGCTCGCGGATGCGTGCCGGCGCAGCCATGATGGCGATGAGGACGATGGCGGCCGCCGCATACGCGATGGCCCCGCCGAGCAAGCCCATGTTCGTATCCCGCACCGCCGCTCGGATAAGCAGCGGGCTTGTTCCGTAACCGACCGAGGCCACGGCACCCCAAAGGTATCCCTCCAGCATGCGTGGGTGGAATCGCTGTTGTTGCGGGACTGTTGCCCCGCTGGGTGTGGGTGTACGCGCTCCGCTCCGCTCCACCATTGCTAGGGGCGCGAATATCAGCAGCAGGATGCCGGCCCACATCAGCAGCGTGACGCCTTCGTCCAGCAGCACCAGGGCTAGCACGATGCCCAGCGGGGTGGATAGCGTGCTCACCACTTGGGCCATGTTGGCGCCGACCGCCTGCAATGCGCGGTAGTTCGCATAGCGCCCGATCACGAAGTGCATGATCCCGGCGGCCGCGAGGTAGACGAGCCCGGCGGTGCTGATCTCGCCGGCACGCGCGAGCTGGCCGCTCACCGCGGCAGCGGGGAGGAACAGCGGCACGCCCACGACCACGGTGATGAGCGCGGCCTGGCCGGGCGTGGCCGTAGAAACGCCACGTCGGATGAGCGCCATGTTCATGCTGAACGAGAAGGCGGATAGAAGAGCGAGTGCGATGCCAAGCATGGGAGGACCCATTCTAGCCTAACGCCGCCGGCTGCCGGCACGATGGACTCTTCCCCACGGGAACGCGCATCAAAAGAGCACAGATGTCGCGACAAGACGCTATGCTAGCCGCACTGGTCCACGGCCTGAATGGAATGCGGGCCACTGCGGCTAGGAGTGGAGCGATGGCGTCAACACCGGAGCGAAGTGCACAGGACGATATCAAGATTTTTTTCGACCGCGCTGCGGATAACCTCGGGTTATCACCCGGCGTCCGGCGGATGTTCTGTGAGCCTTGGCGGGAGCTCCGCGCCTCCCTGCCCATACGCATGGACGACGGCCGCGTTGAGGTGTTCATTGGGTATCGCGTGCAGCACAACGCCGCGCGCGGACCGTACAAGGGCGGGCTGCGCTTCCACCCCAACGCGAATCAAGATGAGGTTCGCGCGCTCGCCACGCTGATGACGTGGAAAACGGCGTTGCTCGACCTGCCCTTCGGCGGAGCGAAGGGTGGGGTCCAGGTGGCTCCCCAAGAGCTGAGTGAGGCAGAGCTCAACCGGCTTACCAGGCGCTATACGCAGAGCGTGCAGCACCTGCTGGGCACGCATCGTGACGTGATGGCCCCAGACATGGGCACCAATGCTCAGACGATGGCGTGGGTGATGGACGCCTACGGCCAGGCCCACGGCTACGAGCCCGCGATCGTCACCGGCAAGCCCGTGGAGATCGGCGGCTCCCTCGGTCGGGAGGCCGCGACGGGTAGGGGGGCGATGTTCGTTCTCCAAGAGGCTGCCGCCGACCTCGGGATCGACCTTCGGTACGCCCGCGTCGTGCTCCAAGGGTTCGGGAACGTGGGCTCGTGGTTCGCACGCATTGCCTCCGAGGAAGGCGCGCAGATCATCGCCGTGGCCGACCACGCCGGTGGCGTGTACAACGACGATGGGCTGGATATCCCTGAGCTGGCAGCCTACGCCCAGCACCACGGGACCGTGGACGGCTTCTCTGCCGGAGAGCCCCTCGCCGCCGCCGACATATTCGACATCGAATGCGACGTGCTGGTGCCGGCGGCGATCGAGAACGTGATCACCGAGGAGGTCGCCCGCCGCATCAAGACGAAGGTGGTCCTCGAAGCGGCGAACCATCCCACGACGCCGGAAGGTGATGCAGTACTTGGTGAGCGAAGGGTGCCGGTGCTTCCGGATCTGCTGGTGAATGCAGGCGGGGTTACCGTTTCCTATTTCGAATGGACCCAAAACCTCCAGCAGTTCCACTGGTCGGAGGAGAAGGTGAACGACGAGCTGCGGCAGCGGATGGTCCGCGCATACGAAGCGGTCGCGTCCGCTTCATCGAGAGACCGCATCACGCACCGGGAGGCCGCGTTCAACATTGGTATCGAGCGCGTGGCCAAGGCGGCCAAGCTGCGCGGTTTCGTCTAACTCTTGAGCGATCGTCGTCAGGCGCGGGTGTTCACCCCTGCCACCATTCCCATCTACTACTCCTTCTTTGCCTGGGGCTTCGGCACGGGCGCGCAGCAGCTCGCGAGGCCGCTCTTCGCCTACGCGCTCACGGGGAACGAGTTCCTGGTTGCGCTCATGATCTCCATGAACGCGATTCCGCGGATCGTGACGGGTCCGC
>CAZQVD010000023.1:0-5880 GCA_964596665.1 uncultured Dehalococcoidia bacterium | reverse complement strand
GGTCCGCTCACCGGTTATCTTGCCGATCGCATCGGCCGCAAGCCCCTGGCGATCCTCGGTCCCAGCCTCCGCGGACTCTCCAACCTCGGGCAGTTCTTCGCGACCGACTTCCCGACCTTTTTCGCGTTGGAGTTCATGGGGCAGGTGGGAGTGTCCATGTGGGGCACCACGTCCAACGTGCTCGTCGCTGACATCACCACGACGTCGGAGCGAGGCCGGGTGCAGGCGTTGCGGCAGATGTCCACGCGCATGGGCCTGGTGACAGGTCCTGCGCTCGGGGGCGTGTTGGCGGTGGCGTTCGGCTTCCCATCGCTGTTCCTGCTCAACGCCGTCACGAAGTTGTTCATCGTAGTGATCGTCTGGCTCAAGGTCGAAGAGACGCGCCCTGCGCCCATGGACATGGAGAAGGCTCGCCCAGCCGTCCACCAGCCGACTTTAGCGGCCAATCCCTACGCCACGCGCTCGTTCGTCGCGGTTGCAGTGGCCGTTGCGTTCACCAGCCTGGCCAACGCCGCTGTATTGCTGACGCTGCTTCCCGTGTATGCGAAGGAGGTCGTCGGGGTGAGCGAGAGTGCGGTCGGCCTGCTGATTAGCATCGCGGCGGCCCTATCGTTCTTGGTGGCCTACCCGAACGGCATGTTGGCGGACCGGTTCGGGAGGAAGGCATCGATCGTGCCGTCCCTGCTGTTCCTGTCGCTTGGGTCGTTCGTGCTGAGCGCCAGCGGTGCCTACGGCCTGCTGGTTCTCGCCGTCGCGGTCCATGGCATCGGCGAGGGCATGGCCATGGGCTCGAACCAGGCCTATGCCATGGATCAGGCGCCGGAGTCGGGGCGCGGCAGATTCCTCGGCGTCGTGCAGATGGTGCAGGCACTGGGGGCCTTCGTCGGCCCGCTGACCGTTGGAGCGATCTACCAGGGCGTCTCTCCGGCGGTCGCCTTCACCATGCTGGCCGCATCGCTGGCCATCGCTGCCGCGGTTGTGGGGGTGAGTGGTAGGGAGACCGCGGGACGGCGCGCCCGGCCGAGGGCACCGGCTGAATGAAGTCTTCAATCTGTTCTCGGATGGTTTGGATCTGCCGGCCGAACGTTTCATCCGACTGCATCGCGAGTGCGTCGTCGCGCGCCTGAATCGCATCGTCCAGCTTACTGAGGTTCCGCGAGCCGATGGCGGAAAGATAAAGCGCATCGGCTCGGGCGCGGATCGGCGCCAAGTTGTGGTGGCTCACGGCGGGCACCGCGGCTAGAATCGAGGCCACGATCGACGGCGCGCGCGCAGCCAGCCGCTTTTGGAGGACCCATGGCGAATGTCCCGTTCGACCCCAACAAAGTGCTCCTTACTGGAGAGAATCCGTTCATGCGATTGGCCGAAGCCGAAGATGGGCCCATCACCACGAACGCGTCGTTCTGGCGGATCGTCTTCAGTCCCGGCGGTCCCGGGCACGTGTTGTTTCTGAACAGCGAGCTCACGTCCGGTCTGTGGCGGGTGTATTCGGACAACATCGCCATGACTAGATGGCTGCAGGCCACGGTGCAAGGTGTGCTCAACCCCGATCTCACCGACCAGGATCTGCCCGTGATTGATGCCGACTTCGAGCGCTCCGGCGACGTGCGCTCCTTCTGGACTGAGCACGTCCGGACCGACGATGACGACATCGCACTCACCTGGTACGAGATCGGCGAGCCGGTGCTTCGCCATACGCTGCCGTTCAGCCAGGCGAATCGCCCCTTCGGCTCGAGTTCGGTGCTGATCCCGTGCATGGGCGCGCGCCTCACGCTTAACAGCGAGCAAGCCGCCGGCAGACCGCTAGCCCGCGAATGGGATGGTCACCCTTTCAGCACCTGCGCGCTGGCCTTCTCCGAGTCGTGGACCGAGTGGCCCGTGGGCGAATCAGGTTGACCCCGGCGCTCCTCCGCATCATCATCATCGCGTGGGATCGTTGACCGAACAAGCTGC
This sequence comes from uncultured Dehalococcoidia bacterium, assembly GCA_964596665.1. GTDB lineage: Bacteria > Chloroflexota > Dehalococcoidia > Lucifugimonadales > Australimonadaceae > CAZQVD01. The sequence continues at coordinate 3,927 of CAZQVD010000023.1, read as the reverse complement.
TGTGCCATACACCTTGGTCGATGACGACGCCCCATTCCGCGCGGCCTTGCGCGCCATCGGCGCGGCCTCGACGCTCGGCATCGACACCGAGGCCGACAGCCGGCACCACTATCCCGAGAAGGTGTGTCTCGTTCAGGTAGGGACCGGTGCGCGTGTCTACCTAATCGACTCCCTGTCGAAGATCGACCTCTCCCCGCTTGGCGCCGCTCTCGCCGACCCCAGCAAACAGAAGCTGCTGCATGGCGCCGACTTCGATCTCCGCGGTCTTAACCGCGATTGGGATTTCGAGGTACGCAACCTGTACGACACGAACGTGGCCGCGCGATTCGCGGGCCTCGAGCGCTTCGGCCTGGCCGCGCTGATCGAGGACCTGTTGGGTCTGGTGATTCCTAAGGAGCAGCGCTTGCAGCGCGCCGACTGGTCGCGTCGGCCGCTGGCGCAGGACGCGCTCGGCTATGCGGCGAGCGACGTCATCCACCTGCCCGCCGTACGTGATGTGCTTGATGCGAAGCTCGCCGCACTCGGAAGGACCGAGTGGGCCCGGGAAGAGTTTCCGCGATTCGAGGAGATTAGATACGTGCCCCCAGACCCGGAGACCGCCTTCCTCAGCGTGAAAGGAACGAGGGGGCTCAATGGGAAACAGCTCGCGGTGTTGAAGGAGCTGTACGCGTTCCGGGAGGGCGAGGCGAGGAGGCTCAACCGGCCGACCGCCTTCGTGCTCACGCCGGAAGCCATGGCGTTCCTGTCCACCAACCCAACCGCGGATTTGGCGGACGCACCCAGTCTGGGCCCCTCGGGGATCCAGCGGATGGGCAAAGGGATCAAGGCCGCGCTTCGAGCGGGCACCCGTGCCAAGCCGGTACTCAGGCCGCCGTCGGCGCAGCCGTTCCGGCGCCCAACGCCTGAGCAGACCGGCATGCTCGCCAAGCTGAAGGCCTGGCGGGTGGGTCTGGGCGAGGCGCAGTCGCTCGACCCATCTCTGCTGTGGCCCATGCGCAGTCTGGAGCGCCTGGCCCGCGAGCCGAGGTCGCTGGACGTGGAGCTCGCCTCGCCGGAGGTTCGCGCCTGGCAGCAGCGCGAATTCGCCGACGCATTACGCAAGACCCTGGCCTGAGCCTTTCCCGCCGCCATCCCTCTGCTATCCTCTTGCTCGCCCGGCACTTTTGCCTGTAGGAGCCATGCATGACCAGCGATGGGAGCAGTCCGCGCGCCATCGGAACGCCCGTTCCGCGATACGACGGTGTGGACAAGGCCACCGGAGCCGCGAAGTACACGGCCGACGTGAAGCTTGATGGGATCCTGGTTGGCAAGGTGCTCCGTAGCCCCTGGCCGCACGCGCGGATCGCCCGTATCGACGTGAGTAAGGCCAAGGAGCTGTTCGGCGTGCATGCCGTGCTGACCGGAGACGACACCTTTCCCGGCGCGCGCTTCGGGCGGGCGATTGTGGACACACCGGTGCTGGCGCAGGGGGTCGTGCGGTTCGTGGGTGAGCCGGTCGCCGCGGTGGCCGCGGTGGACAAGGAGACGGCGCTCGCCGCGCTCGAGCTGATCGAAGTGGACTTCCAAGAGCTGCCCGCGGTGTTCACCCCGGAGGCGGCGATGGCACCGGGCGCGCCGATCCTGCACCCTGACATGATGGACTACGCAGGCATGCCCAAGCCCGTCGAGGCGCCGGCGAACATGTATGCACAGTTCGAGTCGGTGAAGGGCAACGTGGAGGCGGGCCTGGCCGCGGCGGACATGGTCGTCGAGAACACCTTCACGACGCCCCGGCAGCATCAGGCCTACCTGGAGCCCCACTCCTGTCTGGTGCACATCGCCGAGGACGGCAGGGTGCACGTGTGGAATGGCAACAAGTCGCCCCATGCCGGCAAGCGCTTCCTTTCCATCGCGACGCAGGTGCCTGCGGACCAGATTCTGTTCCACCCTGTGACCATCGGCGGCGACTTCGGCGGCAAGGGCTCTGTCCTCGGCATCCCGGTTGCGCACATGCTGGCAAAGGCCACAGGCAGGCCCATACGCATGGTGCTCGAATACTCCGAGGATCTGATCGCGGCCAACCCACGCCACCCGTCGCGCATCCACATGCGTACCGGCGTCATGCGTGACGGCACCATCGTGGCGCACGACTCGCGCGTCATCTATGACAGTGGCGCGTACGCCGGCTTCAAGCCGGGCGGGCACCTCGGCGGCGCTGTTGCCGCGGGCGGACCGTACAAGATACCCAACGGCCGCATGGTCGAGCTGCAGGTCTACACGAACAACGTGCCCGGGGGCTACATGCGCGGGCCGGGCGAGCCCCAGGCCATGTTCGCCGTCGAGTCGCAGATCGACTGCGTTGCGCGGGCCATAGGCATGGACCCTGCCGAGATACGGCGCAAGAACATGGTCAGCGAAGGGGAGGAGGATACCCTTGGTGCCTCCTTCCAGCACGTCCGCTCTGCCGAGACGCTTGCCGCTGCCGTCCAAGCTGCCGGCTACGATACGCCCAAGCCCGCCGCGGGTGGTACGCTGCGCTACGGCCGGGGCATCGGCTTCGGGGAGCGCGCGCAGATCGGTGGCGAGACCTACGCGTCCGTGACCATGAACGTGGACGGCTCCGTGGTCGCGCACACCTCCATCTTCGAGCAGGGCACTGGCACCTACACGGTGCTGCAGCAGATGGTGGCCGATGGGCTGGGCCTGCCCGTAGACCGTGTTTCGGTGAAGGTGTGGGACACCGACGGTGCCCCCAACGACTCCGGCATAGGCGGCGCGCGTGTCACGCGAATGATGGGTGTGGCGGTACACGAGGCCATCGAGAATGCTAAAGCCGAGCTGTTCAAGCTTACAGCCGAGCTCCTCGGGTGGCCGGATGACCGGCTGCGGGTCGCAGGCGACAGCGTGGCACGGGAGGACACCGACGAATCACAATCCTGGACAGGGCTGCTGGCGCGTACCGGCGAGCCCGTCGTGGGCAACGGCGCCACCAAGGACAACTCCCACAACCCGTTCACCCACTTCACGGCGCAGATCGCCGAGGTCTCGGTCGATTCGGAGACGGGTGAGGTTAAGCTGCTGACGCTCACCACTGCCCATGACTCCAGCGTCGTGCTGAACCCCATGGGTCACACCGGGCAGATCAACGGCGGTGTCGTGCAGGGGATTGGCTATGGCCTGCAGGAGGATCTCGCAGTGGAGAACGGACGCGTTTCCACCGCCTCTTTCGCGGACTACAAGATCTTGACCATCGCCGACATCCCGGAGCTGCGGACCGCGCTGCTCGAGCCGGTGGGTGGCTTCGGACCGTACGGCATCAAGGGCATGGGCGAGAATTCGAACTCGCAGACCGCTCCGGCCATCGCCAACGCGGTCGAGGACGCCGTGGGCGTGCGTATCACCGATCTCCCCGTCACTGCGGAGAAGGTGCTGCGGGCGCTTCAGGCCTAGGCCCAGCGTGAGCTCGGACCGGTCTCCGAATCAGCAGGTGCGCGGATGGGGCCGGACTTTCGAGGCGTTGGCGAACCGGCGTTTCCGCCTGCTGTGGCTCGGCACGCTTCTCACGTTCGGCGCCGGCCAGATGACCCTGGTGGTCCGCCCATGGCTGGCGTTCGAGATATCCGGCTCCGCCTTCTCGCTGGGGCTGGTCGCGGCGGCACAGGGCGTGCCGATGGTGCTCGCATCTCCCTTCGGGGGCGTGGCGGCCGACCGTCTCTCCAAGCGCACCGTGATCCTCATCTCCCAGGCGGTGCTCATGGCCGTCAGCGCCGTCGTTGCGGCGCTCATCGTGCTGGATCTGGTGGAGGTGTGGCACCTGGCGGTCCTGGCGCTGGTGCATGGAACGACCATCCCTTTCAACGTTCCGGTACGGCAATCGTACATTCCCGTTCTGGTGGATCGCAGGGGTCTGGGGAATGCGGTGGCGCTGCAATCGTCGGGTCGCAACCT